>JAIEOW010000096.1 GCA_019750095.1 Phycisphaerales bacterium | reverse complement strand
TGCGGCACCCCCGTTGTTTGCGGCATAGCCGTATCGCGCCACGGAGTGGTGCAGGGATGTTCACAGATGCGGGTGGTGCGGCCTGGATCGCGGGTTGAAATACACACCTGCACCGCTTGCGCGGTGCGGGCCATGGCGCCTTTGTTCCCCGGGGGTGCCGCTTGCGCGGCGACCCCCGGCTATGAACCTTGAGGGCTTCGCCCTCGAACGCGGATCGCGATCGCACGCAGAAACGAGCCCGTCGAGGCGTGTGCTTTGTATCTCGCGCGTCTGGATCCATTGCTACGAGCACGACGCGCTCGCGCGAAGCGGTTTCGGATCGCTCCTCTCTCGCAGCGGCGCGTGGGACACTATCGCTTCTCGGCGATCATCTCATACACCGGGGGGCAGACGATGAACTGGGTTGGGTCGGCGGCGACCTGATCGAGTTCGGCGAGCGCGACATCGCATTGCTCGCGGGTGATGCGGCCCATGTCGACGAGCTTTGGGGCGAAGGTCTGCCACCAGGTCATGGGCCACGCGAGCATGGGGTCCTGGTAGCGTGTGGTGTGGGCGGTGGTGATGAGGCCGCCTCGGGCGATGCGCTGGTGGACGCGCATGGAGATGAGCGAGAGGCCGGCGGAAGCGAGCATCTGGGGGACGCGGGACATGACATCTGGGTCGCCGCCGCGTTCGCGCCAGGATGCGGCGGTGGCCTGAACGAGCGTCTCGAACGACGCGCGTCGTGGGGCGGCGGTCATGGAGGTGTAGCAGAAGTAGTCGTGGATGACGAATCGGCCGCCGGGGCGGAGCGCGCGAGCGACGCCCGAGATTACGTCGGCGGGCTTTGGCGTGAAGCAGAGCACCCAACGGGCGTATGCCGCGTCGAAGGTGCCGGGGGCGAGATTCGGCAGTGGCGCGGCGAACATGGACTGCACATCAGCGACGATGGCGGAGACATTGTGCAACTCGCGGGCGTGTGATTGAGCGCGGAGGTGATTCACGAAGCGTTCGGACTCATCGATGCCGACCACGCGACCTGAGGGTGTGACAAGATCGGCGAGATCGAGCGCGGCGAAGCCGGGGCCGCAGCCGACATCGAGCACGCTCGCGCCCGCGCCAACACCGGCGAGTTTCCAGGCGTGGGCAGCGGCGTCGGACCAGAGGCGATGCTGCAGGCCGAGGCGAGCCAGCTCGTCATCGCCGGTGCCCAGGACATAGGGCGTCTTGGAAGGTGTCAAAGGTGCGGCGTGGGTGGACACGGCTTACTCCTGAGTGGTGGCGAAGAGCCCGGGGTGGGCGTGCAAGCGCTGCGCGGGATCGTTGGATGCACGAAGTGGTGGAAGCGCACCTTCATGTTCGAGCAGGCGGCGTTTGCGCCAGAGCCCGCCGGCGTAGCCGGTGAGATCGCCGCCCGAGCCGATGACGCGGTGGCAGGGGATGATGATGGCGATGCGGTTGTCGCCGTTGGCACGGGCGACGGCGCGCACGGCGGTCGGACGGCCGACTTCGCGGGCCACCTGCGCGTACGAGCGGGTTTCGCCGAGCGGAATGCGGCGCAGAGCGGCCCAGACTTCCTGCTGTTTTTCGGTGCCGGGGGAGTCGAGCGGGACGTTGAAGACATGGCGCGGGTTGTTGAAATAGGCCGCGAGCTCGCGTTCGAGATGCTCAATGTGCGTGTTGGATCCTGGGACGATGGGGCGATGGAGGCGACGGCGGAGCGTGGCGAGTTGCACCGCGAGCGCGCGGCGGTCGACGAACTCGAGCATGCAGACGCCTCGCTCACTGGCCGCGGCGAGCATGGGACCCATGGGCGTGTTGAGCCATCGGGCCACGATGGGTTCAATGCCGGCGCGTGCGGCGTCAGAAGGCGACGCGCCGAAGAGCTCGACGACGGCTTTGCGGAAACCGCTTTCGGAACGGAAGCCGCTGCGGAGCGCGGCTTTGGAGACGCCCTGGCCCTCGCGGATCCACCCGAGCGCGAGGCCCAGGCGACGGGCGCGGGCGAGAGCTGGGAGCGTGGAGCCCAGACGCGATTTGAAGAAGCGTGATGCGGTGGCGGGGTCGACGCCCAGGGCGCGGATGTGCTGCGCGGTGATGGGGTGCTCCGGCGCGGTTTCGAGACGATCGATGAGCGTGGTTGCCCACGCGGGCCACTGCTCGCCCTGGGCCAAGGGCTTGCAGCGTCGGCATGGGCGATACCCGGCTTGCATCGCGCCGGAGGCGGCGGGGAAGAACTCGCAGTTCTTTCGGAGCGGCACGCGAGCCGGGCAGCCGGGGCGACAAAAGATGCCCGTAGTGCGGACGCCGACGAAGAAGACGCCGATGAACCCCGCATCGCGAGCGGCGAGGGCGGAGTACATCACGTCGTCATCGGGCAGGGCGCGGAGGGCGGCGGGCGGGTTCCGCTCTGCGGTGCGGATGCGTGCTGGTGCCCGGGCTTGCGCCCGGGCCTCGGATGGAGTGGCGAACATGGGGGCATTGTGGCGGGAGAAAAGACCTTTGCCACCGCGCCGATGACGCCAATGTCAAGATGATGGGGACGGGCTTCAGGCCGCACGGGGGCCGGGATCGTCGGTCTGGACGGGGAACTTCAGGGCGTCGTCGGCGTCCTTTGCGAAGCGATCGAGGCGATTCTGCATGCGGTCCATGGTGCGTTCGATGCCGCGGATGAGATCGTCGGTGCGGGTGATGTCGGCGGTGGGACTCTTCGTGCCGAGGCGGGCGATGACGCTGGAGCGTTCGGACTTGCCATGGCACTGTCCGCCGCACCCCTGGCATGGGCCGCCGCAGGCGCGGTCGTCCATGGGTGTGGTGAAGGGCCCGCCGGTGACCTTGGCCCCGACAAGCCGAGTGCGTGTGGAGGCAAGGGCGGCCGGGAAGGGGATGATGCGGGCGTCGTGATCGCCGGAGGGCGCGGCCTCGGGTCGCGGCTTGGCACGCGAGAGTGGCGCGGCATCTTTGTCGGTACGCAGACGCAGGTTGGTGGTCATGGGCGATCCTCCGTCGGACGACGATCGAGCACATCGAGTCATCGGTATGGATGCCAAACGAAGTCTCTGCTCGCACTGATCTCAGGGGGTGTTCAGGGTCAACGCTGCCCTGAGAACCCACACAAGTTCCTCAAGACTCCCGGTCGCGTTCCGAGAACACGCTCAGAAACCCCTTGGGTCCGATTCGACTTTGCCGACAGATCGGACGTTGCTGGGAGAGTGCGGGCGGGCCCAGATGATTTTCCTGCAGAACGCTCTGAGTGCGAAACACGCGTAAGCGGCGGTTATGCCGCGATGGGTGCGTTAGGATTCGATCTATGGCTCGTGCCAGTGATCCTCGACGTGCCCAGGCCGCGGCGACCTGGATCGTTCGGCGTCTTCGTGACGCGGGGCATGTGGCGTATTTCGCCGGCGGGTGCGTGCGCGATGGGCTGCTCGGGCTGCATCCGACGGACTTTGACGTGGCGACCGATGCGGCACCCATGCGGGTGAAGGCCCTGTTTCCGCGTGCGAGCGAGGTGGGAGCGGCGTTTGGGGTGATGCTGGTGCATGTGTCGGGTGACGTCATCGCCGCGGAGGGGCTTGAAAAAGCTGGGGCGAGTGTGAATGTGGAGGTGGCGACGTTCCGATCCGACGGGCCGTATTCCGACGCGCGGCGGCCGGACACGATTCGGTTCTCGGATGCGCAGAGCGATGCGGAGCGGCGGGATTTCACGATCAATGCGTTGTTTCTGGACCCGCTGGATATACCCGCGCCGGGTGAAGAAGGTGGGCCATTGTCGGGCGATTTGCGGGGGCGCGTAATCGACTTTGTGGGCGGGGTGAACGATCTGCGGGCCAGGGTGCTGAGAGCCGTGGGCGATCCGGATCGACGATTGAAAGAGGATCACCTGCGTGCGCTGCGGGCGGTGCGGTTTGAATCGCGGCTGGGATTTCGGCTGGACGAAGCGACGGCGGAGGCGATCCGTCGGCATGCGGGGGAGCTGCGCGGGGTCAGCCGCGAGCGGATTGGGGAAGAACTTCGGCGCATGCTGGCGCACCCGACGCGGGCCGAGGCGCTCGGGATGTTGCAGGAACTTGGCTTGGATGCGCCGGTGCTTGGGGTGAACGCGAAGGTGCCGCTGGTGCGTGTGGCGGGCCTGCCGGGGGATGCGGGGTCGACGGTGGCGGTGTGTGCGTGGGCTCTGGATCGGATGGCGCGAGCGGAACAGCCGTGGTTCTCGGACCAGGAAGCTCGGAAGGTGACGAGTGAGCTTCGGCTGGCGCTGTGTTTGTCGAATCAGGAGAGTGAGGATGTGGATGAGGTGTTTCGGTGTGTGCGGGGATTGCTGAGCCGCTGGGAGGGTGGATCGGTGGCGGTGCGTAAGCGGTTGGCTGGGCGGAAGTTGTGTGCGATGGCCCTAGAGATTGTTCGGGCAACGCATGGGGAAGTGGCGGGGCGAATAGATGGGGATTTACGGGCTTTGGCCGGAGATGGGGTGGGGATCAACCCACCTATTTGGGTGACCGGGGATGATTTGATTGCCGCGGGATTTGTGCCGGGCCCGAACTTTCGCCGAATTCTGGATGCCGTACGGGATGCACAGTTGGAGGGGCGTATTGGTACAAAGGAGGCGGGGATGGAACTGGCGCGGGAGATGAACGTCTAAGTTGGGGTCTGGACGATGGCCGTCGCGTCTTCTTGCGTCGGCAGAGATGGACACACACGAACAAGGGCGAGCGGGCCGACGAAGAATCGGTCTTGGGCGCAATAGCACGAGGAACGACTTATGAGCACGACGGGACAAAACACGGGATGGACGAAGCGGTGGGCGATGGGCGTGTGTGCGGCGGGGGTGCTGCTGGCTTGCGCCGGGACGCTGACGGCGCAGACGGGCACGGGCGGAACGACGCCGGCGACGGCCAAGCCGCAGGACCTGTCGAAGCTTGAGAAGCGCGACCTGGTGATCTTCAAGAACGGGAACAAGGTCGAGGGCGTGATTCTTGAAGAGACCGAGAGCTCGGTGCGGTTTCTGGTGATCGTGGGGACGCTGCGTACGCCGGTGAGCTACGCCAAGAGCGAGATCCTGGAGATCAAGCGGAACGAGTTCAAGCCGAGCGCGGCGGAGGGGGCTGAGGGGAAGGATGAGAAGAAGGACGAGAAGAAAGATGCGCCGGCGGTGAAGGTTGACGAAGGCCAGTTGGTGGACATCTCGGGCAAGCCGGTGGCGGCTGGCGCAACGAAGGTGTACATCATGACCTTTGCTGGAGAGTTTGGGCGTCAGGTGTCCAAGACTCCGGTGAAGGAAGTGATGGAGGACATCCTGCGGGTGCAACCGGATGTGCTCATCGTGCGGTTTGAGCATGGCTTTCCCGGTCAGGACGGGCAGGCGGTGGACTTCGCGCACCAGGGGTACAACGGGCAGGTGTATGGTGCGCTTGAGACGGCCCGCGAACTGGACACGCTGATCACCGATCGGATTCGGGATGACAAGGCGTTTGTGGTGAAGCCGAGGAAGATCGCGTGGATCAATCGCGCCCTGGGCGGCGGTGCGTTCTATCCGTTCACGTTCCCGGAGATCTACTTCACGCCGGACGGCTTCCACGGCGGCATCGGCGGGCTGGATCTGCTGTTCCAGAACGTCGGCGACGTGGTGGCGCAGAGGAAGCAGCAGTCGCTGCGTCTGGCGCGGGCGATCGGGCTTGCCGAGCAGGGCGGGCACGACGGGCGCATCATGCGGGCGATGACGTGGACGACGTATGTGCTGAGCTATCGGATCGTGGGCGGGAAGGCCGAGTTCCTCGAGGACAAGACCCCGCCGGGGCCGGAGTGGCTGGTGCTGAAGGATGACGGTCTGTCGAACGCGGACAATGCGGACTCGCTGGCCGACCGGGTTCGGATGAAGGGGAACGACCTTCTGACGCTGGATGCCCGAACGGCCTTTGACATCGGGTTCAGCAAAGGCACGGCGAGCAGCGTGGAGGACATTCTCTCCAGCATCGGTGTGACGCGGAACTACGCGATCGTCAAGAACAACAGCAAGAAGATTTTCAGCGACTGGTCGAAGGATCTGAACAAGGCCGAGCAGGATGCGTTGCGTCTGATCCGGCAGTTCCAGGCCGTGGAAGTCCGTCCGCCGGGCGGGTTCAAGGAGCGGACGGCGGCGCGGACGCAGCAGATCAACATTCTGCGGCAGTTGCAGTCGGTGGTGGAGCGATACATCGAGGCGATCAGCGCCGAGCGACTTGGAGCGCCCGAGGACCTGCTGACGCAGACTCACCTGGTGATCAATCGCATCCAGACCGCGCAGAAGCTCGATCGTCCGTGATGGATGGATGGATATTCAAAGGGTCGTCAGCGTTCAAACACAACACGGCCTCGGCATGGTCCGATGGCTTGCCTGGAGAAAGATGCACATGCTTTCGAACATTCGGATGCTCATGAAATCGATGGTGATGGGCGTGGTGATCGCGGGGGCGTTGCTCTCGACGACGACCAGCGCGCTCGCGGACAAGATCCACCTGAAGGATGGGCGGGTGATCGAGGGCAAGGTGGTCCGCGAGGGCCAGGGCTTTGTCTTCTTCCGCGTGAAGACCGGAACGGTCGAGCGTGAGGAGATGTTCACGACGGACCAGATCCTGAAGATCGAGCGTGAGGACGCGACGCCCAAGACCGATGAGAACTTGAAGAAGGAAGAAGAGGCCAAGAAGCCCGAAGCGAAGACGGATGCGAACAAGCACACGGGGGCGACCCGCGTGGCGGTTCTGAACTTCGGACCGCCGAGTGATTGGCAGGGGTCGGTCGGCAGCACGGTGGGTCTGGAGATCAGCGTGAAGGCGTTCCGTGACGCGATTCCGCTGCTCAAGAAGGCCAATGCCGAGATCGTCGTGATCCGGATCAACTCCGGCGGCGGCCTGTCGCTGGAGATGCCCAAGTTCCAGGATCTGTTCGAGTATGAGTACAAGCCGAACTTCCGCACGGTCGGCTGGGTGGAGTCGGCGATCTCCGCGGCGGCGATGTCGCCATGGACGATCGAGGAGTACTACTTCTTCACGCGTGGCAACATGGGCGCGTGCACGGAGTTCTCAGGCCGACTGAACGCCTCCAAGGGCATGCGTCTGGAGAGCGTGCTCGCGCAGATGGAGAAGGCCTCGATCAAGGGCAAGAAGGACTTCCGGATCATGCGGTCGATGCAGATCCAGGAGCCGCTGTCGGTCGACTTTGACAAGGCCACCGGCGAGGTGATCTGGCGTCAGGACGAGAACGGTGAGCTGGTGCTGAATCGCAAGGACGAGGTGTTCACGATCAATGCCAGCCAGGCGGTGAAGACCAAGTTTGCGAAGGGCATCGCCGATACCCGCGAAGAGCTGGCCAAGGCCATGGACCTTCAGGAGGTCGAGTGGGTCGCGCCGGAGGCCTCGGCGATGATCGACAAGAGTCTGCGTGAGAACGACGCGACCTCGAAGCGATTCAACGAGATCGCGACGAAGTACCAGGAGGCCGTGCAACTGGCGGCGTCGCTGCAGGACAAGGAGCGCCGGGGCCAGATGATCGCACAGGCCAGGCGATTCCTCAACGAGCTGAAGACCGCCGTCGGCCGCAACCCGAACTTTCCGCTGATGTACGGCACGGACGACGAGTGGTTTGCCGAGCAGGAAGAGCTGCTCCGCAACCTCGCCAAGGGCCCATGATCGGACTCTGACCAGCAGGGATCCTCCAACGCGGGCTCCGGATTCGTCCGGGGCCCGCTTGCTTTTTGCCCTCGCCTATCGTGCGGGATGATGAGCACGAACCGCTTCGTTCCTTCCTCGCTCGATGCCACGCAGTGGGCGCAGATTCAGCCGCTGGTGGAGGGGCTCAAGAGCCGCGCGGTCGAGTCGGCTTCGGGATTTGAAGAGTGGCTGATCGATCGCAGCGATCTGGACGCGGCGTGCAGTGAGGCGCGGGCGAATCTGTACATCGCCACCAGTTGCAACACCGACGACCAAGCACTCGCGAGCGCGTACACGGCGTATCTGGAAGAGACCGGGCCGAAGCTCGAGGTGGCGGGGTTTGAACTCGACAAGCGGCAGGTGGAGCTGCACGCGCGTTTTGGACTCGATCGTGAGCGGTATCTCGTGCTGGAGCGATCCAAGCGGGCGAGCGTGGAGCTGTTTCGCGAAGAGAACGTGCCGCTGCAGACGGAACTGGCGAAGCTGTCGCAGGAGTTCGGCAAGATTTCCGGTGCACAAACGGTGCAGTTTGATGGGGGCGAGAAGACGCTGCCGCAGATGACGCAGTATCTCTTGCGGCCGGAGCGCGGGATGCGCGAGGGGGCGTGGCGTGCGGTGGCGCAGCGTCGATTGCGGGATCGGGGCGCGCTGGATGAACTGCTGGACAAGATGGTGGGGCTGCGCAATCAGGTTGCCCAGAACGCGGACTGCCCGAGCTTTGTGGAGTATGCGTTCAAGGAGAAGCAGCGGTTTGACTACTCGCCCAAGGACTGTGAAACGTTCTGGACGTCGGTGGAGAAGCACGTGACGCCGCTCATCCGTCGTCTGGACGCTCGGCGAGCGCGGGCGCTGGGTGTGGATGTGCTGCGCCCGTGGGATTTGAACGCGGATATCAAGGGTCGTGCGGGCCTGAAGCCGTTCTCGGGCGGGCGTGATCTGATGCGCAAGACGCAGGCCGTGATGGATGCGCTGGATCCGCGTCTGGCGAGCATGACGCGGCGGCTTGGCGGCGGAGCGGAAGAGGGCTCGGCGGATGCGGCGCTCGTGACGGAGTATCTGGATCTGGACACCCGCAAGGGCAAGCGCCCGGGCGGGTATCAGTATGTGCGCGATGCGAGCCGCAAGCCGTTTATCTTCATGAACGCGGCGGGGCTGCATCGGGACGTGATGACGATGGTTCACGAGGCGGGGCACGCGTTTCACTCGATGCTGGCGGAGAACGAGCCGCTGCTGGACTATCGGCACAGCCCGATTGAGTTTGCCGAGGTGGCGAGCATGAGCATGGAGCACCTGACCATGCCGCACTGGGGCGTGAACGGGGGCTTTTACAAGGATGAGGAATCGCTGGCGCGGGCGCGGCGAGAGCATCTGGAGGATTCGATCACGATCCTGGCGTGGATCGCGACGATCGACTGCTTTCAGCACTGGATGTATCGGAACCCCAAGCACACGCACAGCCAGCGTGATGCGTTCTGGTTGTCATTGGATCAGCGGTTTGGTCGCGGCGTGAGCTGGGATGGGCTGACGGCCGAGCGGGAGAGTCTGTGGCAGAAGCAGGGGCACCTGTACGGGCATGCGTTGTATTACATCGAGTATGGGATCGCGCAGCTCGGAGCGCTGTCGCTGTGGCTGAAGAGCAAGCGTGAGGGAGAGCGGGCGGCGGTGGACGCATATGTGCGTGCGCTGACGCTGGGCGGGAGCAAGCCGTTGCCGCAGTTGTTCGAGGCGGCGGGGTTGAGGTTGGATTTTTCGGAGAAGCCGATTGCGCAGGTTGCTGAGGCGGTGGAGCGAGAGCTGGAGATGTTGCCGGCGTGATGTTGACGTGGATCATCCTGGGGCTGGCGGCGTGGGTGTGGCTGGCGGTGCTCACCCGGGCCGTGCTGGCGCGCGATGTGCGCGGGGACGTGCTCTCGGGGTTGGCGATGCTGGCGATCGATGGGTATGTGCGTCTGGTGCACGGACTGCGATGTGAGCGGCGGGAGCTTGTGGACCTTGCGGCGGCCGCGGTGAAGCGCGGCGAGCCGGTGATCGTGGTGTCGAATCATGCCAGTGGCGTGGACCCGATTCTGATTCAGGCGTGTTGTCCGTTCTTCATTCGATGGATGATGATGCGGGAGATGATGACGCCGCTGCTGCAGCCGGTGTGGGACTGGCTGGAGATCATTCCCGTGGAGCGGAACGGCCGCGACACCTTGGCGGTGCGGACGGCGCTGCGGCATCTGGAATCGGGCGGCGTGCTTGGGATCTTTGCCGAGGGGGGAATTGAGCGGCCGTATGGCGTGCTGATGCCTTTTGAACCGGGTGTGGGGCTGCTTGTGCACAAGGCGCGGGCGCGGGTGCTGCTGGCGGTGGTGATCGGCGCACCGGATGCATCGACGGCCTACGCGGCGGTGGTGACGCCGAGTGATTCGCGTGTGCGGTTTGTGGAGCTGCGCGAAGCGCGTGAGAGCGCGGGGGCGGCGCGGCCTACGGAGATCGCACGATCACTTGAGGAATCGGCAAGGCGTGCGCTCGCCGAGGTCTGAATAACCGCGCAGACAGGCAATGTTCTGCCCCCAAGTGGGGAGTGGGCATGAAACAACTTGCGTGCACAATGCATGTTTGCACTTGCGAAGAGTGTGCAACGCCGTAGCATGAATGTGGATGGGTGGAGAGGTGCGGGCGGGACGGGTGGGCTGAACAGGATGGCGAGAGGGCAGCCGTGCACGGACGTGCGGGTGGTTGATCTTTGCGTGCGAAGTTCGCTGAGCGGTCACTCTCCGCGATGCGGCTAGCCGCGAGGTCGACGTGAACGCTCTTTCGCGTCCGCGGGTGCCCGGTCAGTCCCCGTTGGCGTGAAACACGCGATCGCGTTCGACGCTCGGCTGGCCGCGTCGCTTTTTGAGGCGGAACGCGGAGATGGCGGAGGGGCGGAGAAGACGCTTGTGGTGGGGCCGCGCTGTTGCTCATTGATGGCGTGCACTTCGAAAGCGTGTGCCTTGAACTCGCGTTCTGTGTTGCGAGCACTCCTTCGGAGTGCGATCTGGCGTGAGCCCGCTCTTCCGGGGGTGTCGCTGCGCTCCACACCCCGGCTACGAAAGGCCAGCCCTTCGGGCTGAAGAACCGAGGTGTGGAGAGAGCGAGGCGGTCGCCGCGCGCCTGAGCATGAACTCGATTGAGCTTTACTTCGCGTGCTCGCCCTTGGGGGCGGCCTGGCCGGCGAGTTCGATCATTTCGCCGTCGTCCATGAGATACAAGCTGACGAGCCAGTCTTTGACCAGGTAGGGATCGACGCGGAGAATGCCGACGAGGGTGCCGCTGACGCGCATGCGGTCGTCGCCGACGGCGGCTTTCTTCAGTTTGACTTCGACGGCGTCGAAGGGCGTGGGCGGGACGCCGATGCAGCAACCGTCCCACTGGTTGAGCATCATGAGCATTTCGTCGTTGCTCTGGGCCATGAGCGGGAAGGCGATGTAGCCGGAGATCTTGACCCACTTGCCGTCGAGCATTTTGACGCGGTCGGGGATGATCTTGCGGCCCAGCCGCGGCTGATAGGAATCTTGGGCGGACATGAGCATTTCCCATGTCACGCGATAGGGGTTGGCTTTGCTGCCGTCGCCCTTGATGAGGAAACGGCCATCGACGAGGGTGGTGCCGTCGTCCTGGGGTTCGAGCTTGGCGGGGGCGTTTGGATCGGTGGGCGGTGCGCTCGAGACGGCACGCGGCGTGGCGGGGATGTTGGTGCCGGGGAGGGTGGACGCGCTAACGTTGGCCTGATCGTCGAGCGATGCTGGCGGGGTGACGGGTTTGATGGCGAGATCGTCGCCGCCCACGAGGTTGGCGAGGTCTTGGCGAATCGCGGCGAGGGTTTCGCTGGAGGTGGCGGGCTGGGCGGGTGCGGGCGCGGGCTCGGGGGTTGGATGGACGGCGGGCGCGGGAGCTGGCTCTGGCGTTGAGATTGCTGGAGGTTGGGTAGCGGCTGGGCTTGCTGGTGTTTCGGACTTGGCGATCGGGGCGTCGGGGATTGGGAGATCGGGCACCTGCGGTGGGGTCACGATGGGCTGCGGCGCGGTGGGCGATGGCGCGATGGTTGAAGGTGCGGCCGAGGGAGTGGCGCGGAGGAGCCAGATGCCTGCGGTGAGGACGATCAGGAGGGCGAGGATGATCCAGAAGATCCGCACGGGGCCCTTTCGAAGAGCACGCTGGTCCCCAGCGTGAGATGATGCCAGAGGCGGCTCCGCTGGGGACCAGCGGACCACCCCGACCCAATGGTGTTACCCGATCGGCTTGAGATTGTTCGCCACTGGGGTGCGATAGGCGAGCAATGCGGGGATGACCCCGGCCAAAGCGGCCAGAAGGACCGCTCCGATGCCAACCGAAAGCACGAGTTCAGGGGCGAGGGCGGGCGGGATGGAAAGGCCGATCTCTTGGCGGAGGATCTGAGCGACAACCTGCACGCCGACGAGGGCGAGCAGGATGCCAGCGATCGCACCGGCGAGGCCGATCATGGCGGCCTCGGTGACGACGAGCGAGAAGATGCGGCCCTGGGTGCAGCCGAGCACACGGAGGACGGCGATCTGCCGGCGACGCTCGGTCATGGAGTTGTAGAGCGCGAGCATGATGCCCACGCCGCTGGAGACGAGCACGACGACGGCCATGGCCCGCAGGATCCAATCGACGTTGCCGATGATGCGGAAGAGCGTGTTCATCTGCTGCAACGGCTGGGCGACGGTGATGGAGGGATCGGAGCGGAGCTTGGCGAAGACGGGGGGGAGAGAGGCCGAGACGTCGCTGCCTCTGCGGGTGAGCACGCGCACATAGATGCCGGTGATGAGCTTGTCGCGCTCGAGAAGGTCGGCCATCATGGTGGTCTTGATGGAAGGATCGTCGATCTTGCGGCGGTCGTGGGCGTGGATGATCCAGCCGCCATCGAGATGGGTGATGAGCGCGCGGTCGTGCGGGGTGCCGGTGGGTTTGAGGACGCCGACGACGCGATAGGTGAACTCGCGGTGGACGTGGGGCTGCATGGCGTTGGGGTCGCCAAGCTGGCGGGATTGGGAAGTTCCGTGGGTGAGGTGAAGGGTGTCGCCGAGACGAAGGCCCGTGGCTTTGGCGGCGGCGGCGCCGACGACGACTTCAAAGGCGTGGGCTTCGGGGATCGGGGGGTTGCCGGCGTCTTCGGGCGCGGGATCGGTCGGGCCGCGGAGGAAGCGGCCAGAGGCGAGTTGCCACTGTTCGCCTTCGCCGGGCTGGAACTCGGTGAAGAAGTTTGGCAGTGTGGCGAGAACGGGCTGGCCGAGGTAGGAATCGCCCTGCTGCGTCGGGATGGCGTATTCGAGTGGGAGATTGCCGGTGATGCGTTCGTATTCGGCCCACGTGATCGGGCGCGGCGGGGGGTTGGCGTAGAAGATGCCGTTGAGAACACTGACGAGGGGCGATGAATCGCGGCTGACGAGCAGGTGCATGTTGCCCCCGCCGCGGGCGAAGGCCTGGTGCGATGCGTCACGCATGAGCAGCAAGACGAGCAGGAGCGCGACGGCGACGGCGACAGAGAGCACCGTGGTGGCGGTGCTGAAGAGTCGCACGCGGAGGGAGCGGAGGATGATGGTGAGGTCGGTCACGGGGGGAAGAAGTGAGATGAGACAGGGGTGATCTGCAGTGGACTGCGGGTGGCATGTCGATCCGGGGCGTGCAGAGTTTATTGAGCCAGAAACCCGCTGGGGACCAGCGGGCCACCCCTGCGGAGGTCTTTGAGGTTGAGTGTGCGTTGGAAACGGCTCTGCATGCTCGGGTCGTGGCTGACGCAGAGCAGGGCGGCGTTCTGCGATCGGCAGGCGGACTGGATGAGGTCGATCGCGGCGGCGGCGTTTTCCGGGTCCAAGCTGGCGGTGGGTTCGTCGGCGAGGACGAGCTCGGGGCCGCAGGCGAGGGCGCGGGCGACGGCGACGCGTTGTTGCTGGCCCACGGAGAGTTCTTCGGGCGGGGCGTCCTGGCGTTCGATGCCGAGGGCGGCGAGGAGCTTTGCGGCGCGGTCGGCGTGTTCAGCGCGCGGGATGTCGCTGAACATGAGAGCGACCATGACGTTCTCGAGTGCGCTGAAGCCGGCGAGGAGGTTGAAGGTCTGGAAGATCATGCCGATGTGGCGGCCGCGGAAGTGGTCGCGGGCCGGGCCGCGGAGGGCGTGGATGTGACGCCCGGCGATGTTGATGCGACCCTCGGCGGGGTCGAGCAGCCCGGCGATGAGGTGCAGAAGCGTGGATTTGCCCGTGCCGGAGCCGCCGGTGAGGAGGACCTGTTCGCCCTGAGCGAGGGAGAGCTCGGGGAGGTCGACGATCCAGGGGCCGCTTGGGGTGAAGCGGGCGCGGAGGTTGGAGATGGTGAGGACGGGAGGGGGCGACACAGGAGAGGAAGAGTAGTGAGGTGAGCCGGTTTGAAACACGCGGTGCCGCGGAGAAGCAGCGGGCAGAGATTGGAATTCGGAATGGGTTGTGGTCGCGATCGATTGTTGCGATAGTGAGCTTGGGAGGCGTGCTGGGGGGTTTGGGTATGATACGGGTAGCGTTGTTACGCAGCGCGGAGAGAGATGGGCGGCGTGCTTGCGTGCGTTTCTGTGAATGTGCTGAATAGGCGCACCAAACTCCCTGACTTCACACTGCACAATCTCCGCGTATGAAGCTTTGGTATTTTTGTTGACAGTCGGCGAGAGCGGCGTGTACCTTGGGTGACGTTTGGAGCGGGAGATTTCCTTGGCGTTGCCATGTTGATGACTACGGCACGCCGAACACATGGAGATCTTGCATGGGAATTCGATCCAGCATCCGCCGCGATTCGTTGGGTGCCAAGCTTGCTTTCCAGAGTAAGGCATGGCTTCGGGCTGTGCTGGTTTGGGCGGTTTTGGGAGCTTGCGCGGCCGCGGGCGCGAATGCGCAGGTCACGCCTTTGCCATCATCTGATTCGCGTTTCGGGGGCAGTCTGCGGGCCATAAACAGCTCCGGCACAGTGGTTGGTCTCGCTTCCTCCGTCACTGGCGAGAGGTCGGCATCATTCTGGGTCAACGGGATGATCACGACATTGCCCAGACTTCCCGGCGCGCCAACCGCCGGTAACGGCGTGAGTTCCGAACCAGTCGACGTGAACAACCGTGGTGTCATCGTGGGGTACTCGTTTTTCCCCGAGTCAGGGCCCGGTGGCGGTTTCGATTCCCGGCCGGTTCGATGGGACAATGGGATTGCGAGCACGCTCGATACCAACCCTGGTTTTCGCTTCTCATGGGCCACCGCCATCAACGACGCGGGTGTTATCGTCGGCGTGGAAAGCGATACTGGTCAGGGCATCCCGGTACGCTGGTCGACGACTGGTGCTCCGACGCAACTTGATCGGATTCCAAACTTCACCCATGCCACACCCATCGATATCAACTCTGCCGGACGCGCAGTCGGGAACTGCTCGATCTACAGTGTCGCGGTAGATGTGCAGCGACCCGTCGCATGGGATGGGACGAGCGTGGTTGAGTTGCCGCTGCCCAGCGGCTTCAACTCGGGCAGCGCTTCGGCCATCAACGACGTCGGCACGATCGTCGGTAACTCCCTGACATACGAACCGATACTCGACGATCTGTACGTTCAATTCCGCGCCACACGATGGATCGGCGGTTCGCCTGAGTTGCTACCCCCACTGCTTGGGTTTCATGAGAGCTTCGCTGCGGGCATGAACGAACGTGGAGCGGTCGTGGGGTACGCGTACGCCGACATCGATAGTGTGTTGAGCGACACCAACCCCGTTCCGGTCTTGTGGGACGGTGGTTCGGTCACCGACCTGCGACCCCTGCTCGCGCCGTTCTTTGCCAACGCCACGGGGTACAAGCTCCTCGACATCAACGACAACGGCCAGATCGCGGGCGAGGCACAAACAGCCGGTGGATACGTGGGCTTTGTTCTGACTATTCCCTCGCCGTCAGCGGTCGCGATTGTCGGCGTTGGTGCGATGGTGGGATTGGGGCGTCGCAGGCGCGTTTTAGCAATCCTGCGATGAGGTGCAGGAGCGTGGACTTGCCCGTGCCGGAGCCGCCGGTGAGGAGGACCTGTTCGCCCTGGGCGAGGGTGAGCTCGGGGAGGTCGACGATCCAGGGGCCGCTGGGGGTGAAGCGGGCGCGGAGGGTGGAGATGGAGAGGGCGGGATCGGGAGACACGTCGGGAAGCTTACCGCGGTGTGCGTGTGGTCAGAAACCTGTTCCCCGATGAAAGCGGCACTTCGCCGAAAAGGCCGCTGGGATATCACCAAATGCACGAACCGTGACATAGGCCTCAGATGCTCGGAGAACTCGTCGTCGTCGCCCTCTGTGGACCACTGCGGCGGTTGGGTCATTCAGCGGTTTGGAGGAAGTTGCCACAGCCGACGGAGTTCTCCGCGCGTCCAGACATTTCCACATTCAGAGCAACGCACAAGAGCTCCTCGCTGAAGATCAAAGCCACACTGAGGGCACACGTACCCAGCGCGTGCTCGCGCTTGCCGTGAGATTCGATCAACTCTCCACACATTGAAAATGACAGACACCAGCACAATGCTGTTCGTTGTCAAGATCACGGCCTTGGGTAAAGCGACCGATGGCCATACCCATCCGCCGATGACGAGCATTGCATTGACAAGAGACATGACAAGTGGCACAACGAGCCAAGGACGAATGACCGGGGGAGGAAGCTGCAGTCCCGCTCGCAGGCCCCGTCTCATACGAGCCACCCTACGGGCTTGGCACTTGCTCGTCAAGCACACTCATTCTGGAGGATTCGTGCGTGTGAATCACGAACGCGGGCCTGATTGAGCGTTTGCAGCGCGGACGGGGGAGGTCTGCTCGACCGTTCTTCGGCGTGTTCTCGTGATCCGGAACCGGGGTATGGGTGTGTCTCTGGTGCTGGCGGTGGTGATCGTGGATTTCACTCGGTCTAGGGTGCCTGGGCTTGCGCCCAGGCCTCGGATTGAGTCTGCTTTGGCTGCCTGTGGCGTGTGTTCGGTGCCGACTCTCCTGACGAGCCGAGACTTGTTGGCGGGAGGGTCGTACCCTTGCAGCGCGTGGTACTGATGGGGTTTGGTTCGGGTGCCACGCGTCGTCTCGGGGCGGCGGGAAGGAAGGGCGTTGATCGATGCGGATCTTGATGCTTGGGTGGGAGTTTCCGCCCTTCATTGCGGGCGGCCTTGGAACCGCGTGCTATGGGCTGACCAAGGCATTGGATCGCCTGGGGCATGAGGTGGTTTTCGTGCTGCCCAAACCGGTCGATCGGTCGGCGGCCTCGCACATTCGGCTGCTGAGCCCCGAGCAGATCCGCGGGTTGAACTGGGCCGCGCCGAAGGGGGCCAACGGCTCGCATGTCGGGGCTGCGGGCGGGCTGTCGGAGGAAGCCGCGGCCAATGCCGCGCTGGTTGGGGCCGAGGCGTACACGATGGCGGGGTTCACGAACGTGAGCTTTCGGTCTGTGCCGGCGCCGTTTACGTCAACGTATCCGAAGTTTCACAAGGGACACGCCAAGGGTGGGATGTATGGGTTGACGGGGCCGCTGGATGCGGATGTGGATGAGGCGCAGGGAGACCTGCCCCAGCATGTCGTGCACGAGATTCACCCGGAGGAGGCGATTCGGCGGGCGATGGAGCACGAGCACGGGATCAGCTTGCGCGTTCCCGAAGGCGGCGGGGGCAACGCCGGGGCGGGGTATGAGGGCGACATGATCGCCAATGCCGAGCGGTATGCACGGCTGGTGGTGACGATCACGCGGGGCGAGCGCTTTGATGTGATCCACGCGCACGACTGGATGACCTTTCCTGCGGGGATCGCGCTGGCGGCGGTGAGCGGCAAGCCGCTGGTGGTGCACGTGCACTCCACCGAGTTTGATCGCTCGGGCGACAACATCAATCAGCGGGTGTACGACATCGAACGCCGCGGGATGCACGCGGCGATGCGCGCGGTGTGCGTGAGCAATCTGACGCAATCGATCTGCGTGCGGCGGTACGGCGTCGATCCGAAGAAGACGGACGTTGTGTACAACGGGATTGAGAATGATCATGTGCAGCCGCACGCGGGAGACATGATTGCGTCGAAGGACAAGATCGTGCTGTTTCTCGGGCGGATCACGATGCAGAAGGGGCCGGAGTATTTCATACGCTCGGCGAAGCGCGTGCTGGAGAAGGTTCAGGATGTGAAGTTTGTGGTGGCGGGGTCGGGCGACATGGCCGTGCGGATGATCGAGGAAGCGGCGCACCTCGGGATCGGTCACAAGGTGCTGTTCACGGGCTT
Source organism: Phycisphaerales bacterium (assembly GCA_019750095.1). Taxonomy (GTDB): domain Bacteria; phylum Planctomycetota; class Phycisphaerae; order Phycisphaerales; family UBA1924; genus UBA4658. Next base: position 17,598 of record JAIEOW010000096.1, on the reverse strand, counting down.
CCTGCGCGGCAAGGACGTGGACCGGGTGTTTCGGATGGCGGATGTGTACGTGATGCCGAGCGTGAGCGAGCCGTTTGGTATTGCGCCGCTGGAGGCGATGCGGAACGATGTGCCGGTGATTATCAGTAAGCAAAGCGGCGTGAGCGAGGTCTTGACGCACGCGCTGAAGGTGGACTTCTGGGATATTGATGAGATGGCGAACAAGATTGTGGCGGTGCTGCGCCACCCGCCGCTGGGGCAGACGCTGGCGGAACATGGGGCGTTTGAGCTTCGGCGGCTGACGTGGGATGGGGCTGCGGAGAAGTGTGTGGAGAGCTATGGGAAGGCGATTGGGGGGCTGGTGGGGGTGTAGATGCTCAGGCATAAAGAAGGTTTCGTCCCCAGATCATGGGGATTGCATGAGTCGCGTTGGTGTGGTAGGCTAAATTTGGCACAATTATCTGCACGGCTCAGATTCTCACCACTGGCTGCGTGGTGGCACTCAAGCTGGCCTCGCCCAAGGAGCTTTCCATGAGATTCGCGCTCGCATTCATCGTCGCGCTTGCCATGTTCGGCAGGATCGCCATCGCCCAAGTCGCACAGTTCGACGCATCCTCAAATCTTTGGACGTTGGTGATTCCCGAACGTGTTGAGAAGCGTTTAGACGGATCACTCCACATCGTGACCCGCGAAATCCGCGGCGCTGCGAAAGCTGACGTGGAAGTTCAGCGTCCGCGCCAGGTCCCGGTCTTTACCGCGTTGCCCAACGGCCAACTGGTTGCTGGATGTCGGTTTAGCGGCACTGAACCTATTGACTGGCAACCTCTTTGGATTGAAGTTCGCAACGGGCAGTACTTCATGAAATCTCAAAAGTGGGCTTTATCAGGCGGCGGTTCTTTTAGCCCGCGCGGCTCTGATATGATTGAAGTTCGCAGTGACCAAACTGACGAGAGACTCAGACTCAAAACTCCAGGACCGATTACCCCTCGCGGACCAGGTTTTTTTATCAGCTACAACCTTGTCGACTCGAATCTTCCAGTCCAGCTTCAATCCCAAGTTCTGCTTTGCCTTGACCGCGCCGCAACCCGCTTTGTGAATCTTCTCGGAAATGACAGTTTCGCAAGCCCGATTACTATTGACGTTGTTTTCGCGAGCTTATCCGATGGCGTTGCAGGTACTCAAAACCTCATCTTTGAAACATTTTATTCGGACTGGTCGCGAGCGCTTGTTGATTTTGCCGAAGCGCAGAACGAAACACCCGGCGAAATCGCATGCTACAACTCTCTTCCGCTTGGCTCCTTTGTGCAAGCAAGGATGACTACGTTTAGTTCGGCGGTTTCAAACATTACTGACATCACCATCCCGAGATCTATCGCTCTAAAGTTTGCCTCAGTTTGCCTCGGGTCTTCCATTTGCACCTTCAGACTCGACAATAATTGTTTCTACAACAGCGCCATTCGATTTCACGCCGGAGGACGGCACCGCGTCAGGACGAGTTAGTTTTCAGACAACAATTGAACATGAGACTTTTCATGCTCTGGGATTTACCTGTGGCATCGACTCTACAGGAACTGCTCAGCCAAACACAGCGCCATTTTTCACCTGCCTAGATCTTTATCGGTACGATGCTGCCGTGGCTTCATCTGGTATTTCGGCACAAGAGTGCGCCAACGAAGTTCGCACGCTCCAACGAACAACCTCAGCGGTTTCTGGTTTCTACCTGAGTGCTGAGTCATTTACATTCCCCAGATCTCAGGGCCAAATGAACGGCGGGGACGGTGCACAGGCTGCGCACTGGAAGCGAGCACGACTCCTCCCAACTGGATTGCCGATCGGAATCATGGATCCTGGCGACGCAAGAAGCTCGATGTCGCCAGCGGATATCACGGCCATCGACTTTCTCGGATGGGCTGCTGATTTTACGCAGTTGTTTGGTGGAGCGAATCCGGCGACTGAGATCATGCCTTCTAGTGGCACTTTTGTCGCTGCCAGCGAGCCGCTTACGATTTCGTGGACTGTGGATTCATCCGTAAGCACAAGTTCAGTGTCTGTATTTGAGCGACGTGCTGGGGTAGATCGCGACCGAGTGTTTCGTGTCGCCGACATCACCTCATCAAGCGTAAGTGTGCCTCCGAACACATTGGCTGCAGGCCGAGAGTATGTTGTCTTCATTACGACAGAAAACAGCTTGGGGTACGGACAGCATGCGCCGCATGTCCTCTACACACGATCGGTGTGCCCGGCTGATTATGACGGAAGTGGAACAACTACCGTTGGAGATATTTTTATCTTCCTTAACCTGTAGTTTGTCAGCGACTTGCAGGCGGATTATGATCAAAATATGTCGGTCGACGTTTCCGACATCTTCGCGTTCCTCAACGCATGGTTCGCTGGCTGTTGATAGGTCGACTGGATCTGATTCGGGCTTGCGAGTCGGCATCAAAGCCGCACGTACGCCCGCAGCCCCTGCATCCCGCCCTCGCGGCCGAAGCCGGATTCTTTGAATCCGCCAAACGGGCTGGCCGGGTCGAAGCGGTTGTAGGTGTTGAGCCAGACGACGCCGGCTTCGAGCTTCTTCGCGATCTCGAAGATCTTGGAGCCCTTATCGGTCCACACGCCCGCGGCGAGGCCGTAGGGTGTGTTGTTGGCGCGGGTGATGGCTTCTTCGGGGGTGCGGAAGCTCATCATGGCGACGACGGGGCCGAAGATCTCTTCGCGGGCGATGATGTGGCTGGGTTGCACGCCAGCGAAGAGGCAGGGGCGGCACCAGAAGCCGGGGGAGTCGGGGAAGGGGTTGGAGGAAGACAAAGGACCGGACACAGGCGGGACGCCTGTGCCACCAGAGGCAGAGGCATGGGCAGAGTCGAGGCGCTTCTGCGGCGACTTGCCAAGCGTGCCGGCGATGTGCAGTTCGGCGCCCTCTGTGCGGCCAGCGTCGATGTAGCCCTCGATGCGCTTGAGCTGAGATTGCGAGTTCACCGCGCCGAGGTCGGTGTTCTTGTCCATCGGGTCGCCGACGCGGATGCTGGCCATGCGCACCAGCAGCTTGTGCTTCACTTCGTCGAGCACGCTCTCCTGCACGAGCAGGCGTGAGCCGGCGCAGCAGACGTGGCCCTGGTTGAAGAAGATGCCCTGGATGATGCCCTCGACGGCCTGGTCGATGCTGGCGTCTTCGAAGATGATGTGCGGGCTTTTGCCGCCGAGTTCGAGGGTGAGTTTCTTGGGTGTTCCCGCGATGGCTTTGGCGATGCGCTTGCCGACGTCGGTGGAGCCGGTGAAGGCGATCTTGTCGATGCCGGGGTGATTGACGATCGCGGCGCCGGTGTCGCCCGCGCCGGTGATGATGTTCACCACGCCCGGGGGCAGGTCGATCTCCTGCAGGATCTCGGCGAGGCGCAGGGCGGTAAGCGAGGTGGTCTCGGCGGGTTTGAGGACGACGGTGTTGCCGCAGGCGAGGGCGGGGGCGATCTTCCACGCGGCCATGAGCAGCGGGAAGTTCCACGGGATGATCTGGCCGCAGACGCCGAGGGGCAACGGGTGGCCTGCCGGTCCCCGGCGGGTGGAAGCACGATCGCTCGGGACGAGCGATCCACCCGAACCCGGGAAGGCGTATGCGAGCTTGTCGGCCCAGCCCGCGTGATAAAAGAAGTGCTGGGCGACGAGTGGGATATCGATGTCGCGGCTTTCGCGGATGGGCTTGCCGCCGTCGAGGGTTTCGAGGATCGCCAGTTCGCGAGCGCGTTCTTGCACGCGCCGAGCGATACGGAAGAGGTACTTGGCCCGCTCGATCGGCTTGAGTGCGGCCCACTTGGGCTGGGCCTTGCGTGCGGCTTGGACGGCACGATCCACATCACCAACGCCCGCGCTTGCAATCTCGCTGAGCGTCTGCTCGGTGGCGGGGTTTATGGTCTTGAAGTACAGCTCGCGCTTGGCGGGAGTAGCCGAGGGGTTGGCTGCGTTCTTCTTGTCGGGCTTGTCGGCGTGCGGCTCGACGAACTCGCCGTTGATGAACAGGCCGTAGCGCTTGGCGATATCGACCTTGGTGGCTTCGGGTGCGGGGGCGTAGTCCCAGGCCGAGGCGAACTCGAGGGCGTGGGGCGAGGGCGCGGGGATGACTCGCGCCGGCTCGCGCACGGCGATGGCATTGGTGGCGGAACCGTTGGAAAGACGCGGAGAATCGCCGTCGGACGTGGGCATGAAGAAGCGTAGGAACGGGTGCGGGGCGAGGGGTTCGACGTGGCGGATGCCGCGGGGTAAGTGATGGCCATCGAAGTGTTGCCGAGGCTGCTCGGTGTAGGTGAGGCGGCCGATGGCTTGGTGTCTCAGAAAGCGCAAGAGTTGATTGCACGGGCAAAGCGAGGTGCGCTCTTCATGTGCCGACGGCTTGTTCGGCTGGACCTTGAGGGCGAGGCCCTCTTGGTGAATAGCCGGGCGGTCGCCGCGCCAGCGGCACCCCCGGAATGCGAGGTGGCAAAGTTCATGCACCGCGACGGCGGTGCGGGAGCGTCTGCGTTGCAGGCGGAGAAGTGTTGTGGTTGCCGCCTTCGTGTGCGGGGCTGCCTGCACCACGTTCGTGGTGCGGTGGTGTTGCAAGACGGATCTCGGGGGTGCCGCTGTCGCGGCGACCCCCGGCTATTGACCATGACGGCTTCGCCGTCGATGGCCGGTCGACCTGTGGCGAAGACCATATGTTGGCGGATGGAGATGGAACCGTGCGATGGTTTCTTCGCTGAGCGTTCGCGGGTTGCGCTAGGGCGCCCGCTCGATCGCGCTGGCAACGAGGATCTCCACCGGCCCGCGTTCGACGTATTTCTTGGTGATGAGCGTGCCGGTGATACGGACGCGGGAGCCGTCGAGAGCCGCGGCGTCTTTGAAGACCTTGGTGACGTCGACCTCGGTCGTGGGGACGCCGTCGTCGCTGGGTTTGAGGACCCAACCGGTGTGCTCGCCGCCGATGCCCATGTAGCCGCCGCGGAGGACGCCGAGGCGGGAGATGGATTGCGGCGCGGGCTTGCCGGGAGCGGCGTCGGCGGCGGGAGGTTTCTGCGTGTTCACGCTGGAGCTCTTGCACCCGGCGAGAGGGATCACGCCGAGGGTGGTGATTAGGAGCGCGGCGAGGACGGTTGCGGGGCGTCGGCCGAGTGTGGGCATGGGGGTGAGTGTATGGTGGGGGTGCCACATTCGGGGCAGGTGGGGAGTGTGCAGACGGCGTAGGCGCAGCGAATGCAGAGGCCGCGGCGGGTGCGATGCTGTCGCCGGATGATCCGAGGGAGTACAAGCACCCCGAAGATGATCGCCGCGTAGAACGTCGTATTAGCGATCGCGCCGATCGGGATCACGCGGACGGGGAGGAACTTGCTATACGTCGAACCAGCGCGTGACAGAAGCGTTTGCAGTGGCCAGTCCACCATGAAGCCGCCCCACTCATTGACGTTCGGCACCGCACGATTCCCCGTTGCCGTCGCGTCAACTCGGGTCTGGTATCCGCCTTCGAGCATCCGCAGTGGCCAACCCACGTGGTACATACGTGTGACATACGGTCCCCTCGCGACAAGTGAACAGTCTCTTCCGAAAGCGGAGTATCCAAATGTGATGGCTTGATGTGAACGGGAAACGAACTGCTGCTCGAAGAGCACTCGCGATCGAAGCCGTGCGGAAGCGGCCTGCGACGATCCTTGGTCGGGCGTGTACCCCTGGATACCCCATGCCGCCAACACCGCGATCGCCGCACCAGCCAGCAAGCAGCACACGATCATCGCGATCATTCGCCGCCAGCTTCGTCGCACCTACTACGCCTCCGTCACGTCATACCGCGCCGCGTACTTGCCGCTTTCCAGCCACTGGATCTGCCGCACGATGTCGTTCATGAGGACGCTCGCGCCGAAGCGGAACCAGTCGGGGCTCAGCCAGGCGTCGCCGAGGGTTTCTTTGACCATGACGAGGTAGTGCAGCGATTCCTTCGCGGTGCGGATGCCGCCGGCGGGTTTCATGCCGACCATTTTGCCGGTGGCGAGATAGGCGTCGCGGATGGCTTCGAGCATGACGAGCGTGACGGGCATGGTGGCGGCGGGCTGGACCTTGCCGGTGGAGGTCTTGATGAATCCGGTGCCGGCGGGGCCGTCGCCGCCATCGTGGAGCAGGGCTTCGATAGCGAGGTCGCTCGCTCGGCGGGCGTTGTCATACGTTTCGAGCTCGCCGGTTTCGAGGATGACTTTCAGGTGCACGTGCTCGCGCCCGCCGAGCGAGCTGGAGGCATTGCAGACGGCCTTGACGGCTCGGATCTCTTCGGCGACTTCGTCATAGCGACCCGCGAGAAAGCTGCCGCGGCTGATGACCATGTCGATCTCGTCGGCGCCGTCGGCAATCGCGAGCTCGGTATCGCGGATGCGGACGCTCAGTGGATACTGCCCGCTGGGAAAGCCGGTAGCGACCGCGGCGACTTTCACGTGCGTGTCGCCGAGAGATTCGAGGGTTTCGCGCGCGGTGCGGATGAGCGCGGGATAGACGCAGACCGCCGCGGCTTTGGGAAGGTCGGGGCGCGATGGGTCGGGGGTCACGGCTTTCTGGCAGAGGGCACGCACCTTTTCGGGCGAGTCCTTGCCTTCGAGCGTGGTCAGATCGAGCATCGAGAGCGCGAGCAGGAGCCCGGCTTTTTTGGCCGAGGACTTGATGGAGCGGGTCTTGAACGACGCCGCCCGCTGCTCGGCCATGACGGCGTCGACGGTGCGGATGAGCATGTGCGGATGATAGGTTCAACGGCGAGATCAAGCGGGAACGCGGCGGTTCGGAGTGGGCGGAGGCGCGCGGAGGGAGGCGATGGGGGAAGTGTCTTTTTTCTTGATCTGGTGGCACAGGCGTCTCGCCTGTGAATGATCACCAACATGAAACACACAGGCGGGACGCCTGTGCCACCAAGATAGAAGCGGTGTTACTTCTGCCACTCGCCGTCGGTTCTCTTGGGCGTTCTGCGCGTTGACTCTGGTTCAGTGGCTGCGAGCGTGCGGTCGATGCGGTCAAGGATCGCGCGCAGGGCTCGCGTCTCGGCGCGATCGGCGGATTGTCGGGATGCGTCCTTGAGCGTGAGCCCCACGGCGGGCTGCCACGCCGTCTCTTCGGCTTGCCACTGATCGATGATCGTGTTGGTCCGCAGGTCCATGATCATCAGTTGCATGGTGCAGCGGGCATCGGAGGTAGTCGGCGTCAGACCCAGCGTGACGACCTGCGCCAGCGCGAGCAAGAAGTTGCTGCCATAACCCGAATATGACGAATCCGCGGAGTAGGCGCACACCCAATCGACGCCCTGATTTCGAGCGGCGACCAGCACGGCCCCCGGATGCATCTGTGCGGGCAGGTTGGCGCTCTCGGATAGTCGCCGTACCTGCAAGGTGTGTACACGCTCTCGGGTGAGCCGTTCTTGGGCGTCGTTCACGCCCTCGGGCACAATCCAAACGAGGTCTTTGCCGTCTTCGTTTACTCGCCAATATCGAGCTTCATCAGTGTCCGCCGTGCCGGGCAGAGCCGAGACGCGGACGAGCATCACGCTCTTCGGCGGAGCGGGCGGCGATAGCGTGGGGCTGGCCACGGCGGTGGTGGAGATCGTGACGCCCTGCCCAGGTTCGGTCAGCGTGTTGCGGAAGACCGCGAGGTCCACGCCGACTCTCCGAAACTGGCAGCCGTTCATGGCGAGCGTGGCGGAGAAGAGAACGGTGACGCAGAGAAACATGGAAAGATGCTTGGACATGGTCTGCTCCCGAACACTGCGGAGGAACGGAGGAAACACCGATGCACTCTCTGGACACGATTCCAACGCCGCCCACGCGGAGCGTGGGGGTACCCAAGGCCTTTAGCTCTCAATCCGCGGATCCACCCACGTATACAGCACATCCACCGCCAGGTTGAAAGCCACCAGCATGGTCGCGAAGATCAGGACCACGCCCATGATCAGGAAGAGGTCTTTGTTCAGCACGCCGTTGACGAAGTGCTGCCCCATGCCGGGCACGCTGAAGACCTTCTCAACGACGAACGAGCCGGTCATGGCCATGGCGCAGGCGGGGCCGAGGTAGCTGAGCACGGGCAGAAACGCGTTCTTGAGCGCGTGCTTCAGCAGCACGCTGGCTTCGCCGACGCCTTTGGCGCGGGCCGTGCGGATGTAGTCGGCTTTGAGGTTCTCCAGCATGCCCATGCGCGTGAGCCGGGCGATGTACGCGGCGAAGGGGAGCGAGAGCGTGATGGCCGGGAGCACGAGCTGATTGAGCTGCCCCCAGCCGCCGAGCGCGCCGACGCCGAGCCAGACGGGGAAGACGAGCACCAGCGTGGTGCCAATGACGAAGCTGGGCAAGCTGATGCCGATGAGCGCGACGGCGAGGGTGAGCAGATCTGCGAACGAGTTCGGCTTCACCGCGCCGATGACGCCGGCAAAGACGCCGATGACCAGCGCGATGGCGACGGCACAGAGCCCGAGTGTGATGGAGACTGGCAGAGCCGCACCGACGATCTCATTCACCCGCCAATCTTCGTACTGCAGCGACGGGCCGAGATCGAAGACATACCGCTGGGGCGGCGCGAGCCCGCTCGACTTGGCCGAGGCGGCGCGACGAGCCGCCTCGCCGCTGATGGACTCACGCACATAGCGAACGCCCAGCGCGCTATCGAGATACGAGAAGTAAAAGCGATCGAACCGATCGAGGTTGTACTGGCGGAGCATCGCCTGTTTCACTTCGGCGGGCGGCTGGCGTCCCTCGGGTTTCTCCAGTGGATTGCCGGGTATCGCCCACGCAAGCACGACGGTGAGGGTGTAGATCGCCAGCAGGATCAGCGGAAACTGAGCGAGACGCCGCACGATGAGGGTGATCATGGCGATGTCCTCGGGGACCTTGCCTGAGCAAAGACCATTGAACGCGAAGATCGCGAAGGGCTCGAAGGGAGGCAAGGAGAAGAGATGGGAGAGACACCGCAGACGACACTCTGGTTTGTCTTCTGAAGCCTTCTCTTGTCTTTCTTCGCCCTCTTCGCGTTCTTCGCGTTCCCTCTCCCAGCCGGCCTCACCGGCAGCATCTTCGGCACATCCGGCCCCTTGCCATCCCCCAGAATGTCAAAGTCCTGGATGTTCTCGATCTGTCTCGGGTGGCTTGAGACGCCCGTCAGCACGTGCGGGTCGAACATCTGCATTTCGACGTACTGAAACATGGGAAGGATCGGCATGTCCTCCTCCATGATCAGCTTCTCGGCCTGATGCAGCAGCTCGAACCGCTTGGCCGGGTCCTGCTCGTTGTCGGAACGATTCATCAGGTCTTCGAACTCGGCCGAGGCGTACTTGCGGTCGTTGTTCCCGTCGTCCTTGCGCGAGAGGTCGAGGAAGGTCGCCGGGTCGCCAAAGTCGCCGAACCACGAGCCGCGGCTGACCATGTAGTTCTGCCCGCGCACGTCGTTGCGGAAGACCTTGATCTCCTTCATCGCAAGCTCGACGCTGACGCCGAGGTGTTCTTCCCAGTCTTTCTTGATGGTCTGCGCGATGAGGTCGTGCCCACCGTCTTTGGTGAAGAGGATCTCGATGGTGGGGAGCCCCTTGCCCCCGGGATATCCGGCCGCCGCCAGCTCGCGCCGTGCACGCTCGGGGTCATAGGGCAAGCCGTCGGGCGAGCGATAGCCCGCGATGGATCCCGGCGGCACGAGCACCGACACGGGCCGCTCGCCCAGACGACGCACCTGATCGACGATGCGCCGCTTATCGACGGCCATCGCAAACGCGCGTCGCACGCGCTTGTCCACAAACGGATTGTCACGCCCGTCCTTGAGCTTCGGCTGGCAGTTGAAGCTGTAGAAATATGTCCCGAACGCCGAGTACGCGCCGATGCGATTCCGCGGATCGCTCGGCAATCGGCGATCGATCTCGGCCGGGTCAAGCCCCTCGGCCACCATGCGGTCATACTCGACCTGGTGCTCGCGATAAAACTCGCGCTTCTGGTTCAGGATCTCCGCTCGATACGGCGCGGCGACGTCGCTCAACCAGTGCACCGTCCCTGATCGAAACGCCAGCACCTGCGCGTTCACATCCTCAACACTCAGCATCAGCATCCGGTCAAACCCGAGCCGCTCCTTCGCCCAGTAGTGCGGGTTCTTCTCAAAGGTCATGTCACGCTTGAAGCGCCACCCGGTGAGCATGTACGGCCCGTTGGAGATCAGCACGCCGCCCTTGGTCCACCCGCTCTTGGTGTTCAGACGACCGCTCGAATCGTCGAGCACCTCATACTGCTTCACCTGCGCCGGGTACACCGGATAGAACGACGCGAACGCAAGTAGTTCCAGGAAATACGGCGTGGGCCTGGCAAGCGTGAATCGCAGCGTGCGATCATCCACCGCGGTCAGCAGCACCATCTCGGCAAACTTCTTTTCCGTCTCCGCCCAGAGCGCCCGCGCGTCGTTCTCGCCGCCGGGTTTGCCAAACTCGCCCAGCCGCTGCTCGCGCCAGGTGGTGAACTCCTTGGCGCCTTCGATGATCTGGGCCATGGCGATGTAGTCGCACCCGGTGTCGGGCAGCAGCATCCGCCGCCAGGAGTACACAAAGTCACCGGCCTTCACCGGCTCGCCGTTGGACCACTTCGCATCGGCGCGCAGGTGAAACGTGTATGTCCTCTTGTCGTCGCTGATCTCCCACCGACTCGCAACGCCCGGCTTGACGTTGTACTCATGCGAGAAGATGTCGAGCCCCACGAGCCCCTCGAACAACGCTCGGCCGATGCGCAGGTCCTGCGACCAGGACATCTTCTGCAGGTCGAGCGTGGAGACATCCCCGCGGTTGATGAAAACGAAGTCCGCCCCCCCATTCTTTCCGGGCAACGCGGAGTCATCGCCGACGATCGTGATGCCGATCGCGAGCGCAAGTATCAGGATCGGGATGAGCAGCTTGACCATCGGTCCCCAGCGATCATCGGCCGTGCCGCAACTATGCGATCACTCGACGCGACGATATCGGCCGTCCTGGCTCGGTCGCTCGCCGAAGATCCAATCATCGACCTTGCTGTTCTCTTGATAGGGCTTCTCAAGCTCGTAGTTGCTCGCACCAAGCCCGCGTGCACCGACCACGCGCTTGTAACAGCCCTGGGCCGCGAGCACACTCGCGAGCAGCCCGCCACAGGCAAGCACCATCACGACCCGCGCTTTTCGATCGTTCTGCCGCATGTGCGTTCTCACAAAAAAGGGCCGCCACCAAATGCTTGCCTCAGATGGTGTCACAGGCGTCTCGCCTGTGGGTGTTCCATCGTCTGCCGCACACAGGCCAGAGGCCTGTGCCACCAATCCAAGTCGCTTGAAATGGCCTCTACAGGGTAGTCGGCCTTGGCCCCGCCGCCCCGCCCAGTCCCCCATTCCGTACGCCCGGTTCCCCGTCGGCGGATGCCGGTTTCGCCGCGGTTCGTGCGGAATCGCCATTTGTCTGCCCCGGCGCGAACACATCCCGCACCGATCCCTCACTCGGCGACCCGACCACCTGCGCCAGCGTGTCGGAGCCAACCGCGTCGATCTGCGCCCGGCGCATCCGGGTGAGTGCCGCGCTGCCCTCCGGCCCGCCAGAGAGCTCAAATCCGATCTCCAGCAGCTCGGCCAATCGAATCGACGCCGGCGCGCGTCCGAGCATGTACCGCTCCGCAGGATCGGTTCGCAGACCGATCTCGGATCGACTCTCGCCGGCCAAGCGCACGAGCAAGCCGCGTTCGGCGAGCTTTGAGACCATCAGTCCCACCGCGGATTCGTTAAGCCCCGTCGCCGTGACCAGCATCGCGACGGTCTGAGGCGTGCCGGTCGCCAGCCCGCGCGCCATCGCGCCCATAAGAACGACAAGCGACGCCGGCTCGACCATCGCCGGGCCCATCTCCGCGATCGGCTGGGGGCGGGTGCGCTTCAGACCGTGCTGAAGCTGGAAGGTGACCAGCAATCCGAACAGCACGATCGTCCACACGATGTAGACCCAGAGCACAAACAGCGGGATAAGCCCGAGTGAGCCGTAGAGCCGTGCGTAGCTCGCCTGCGCGGAAAACTCGACATAGCGCCCAAAGCCCTCCTTGCTGGCTTCGAACAGCAGCCCGCCGAGGATGGCGCCGGTGAGCGCGGGGAGCAGCTTCACCTTGGTATTGGGGATGACGGTGTACAAGACGAGCAGCATGCCGATGGCAATGACCACCTTTGCCGCGTGCCCAAGCACCTGAGCCGTGACGATCGCGCTGGAAGATGAGCCCAGTAGACTGCCGGATTCCAGCCACGTGTGCATGCGGATCTGCAGGAAGATCGACGCGGCGAGACACAGCGGCCCCCACACCAAGAGCGTGGTGTAGTTCGAGAACCGTCGAGCCATGCTCCGGCCCCGCGGCACCTGATAGATCTGGTTGAAGCACCGCTCGACCTCGATGATCATCGAGATCGCCGCATACAGCAGCATGATCCCGCCGATCGCCCCGATCGCGCTGAAGTTCACCGCGTTCACGCGATCGAGCAGTCCGGCGATGAACGTATCCAACTGACTCGCCGGCATCGGGCCGACGAAGTCGCCGCCCGACGCCCCCCCCGCACCCGCGACACCCGCATCAAGCTGGATGCCCTTCACCCCGGCAAGCTCAAGCCCGCGCGAGATCGACCGCCGGAGCATGTCCTCACTCAGAAACCACTTCAGCACCACCAGCCCGACCGCCGCGATCGGCAGCAGCCCGAAGATCGTGCGATAGCTCAGTGCCGCGGCCATCTGGGGCAGGCGAGACTTCTGCGCGTCGTTTGTTGCCTCACGAATCGCCCGCACCGCCGGGTCCGCCGCGGCCATAGCGCGAGACCGGTTCTGGACACGATCAACGATCGCTCGCCATCCGCCGCTCATCGACGCCCTCCGCGTCCGCCCCCGCCTCGGGTCTTTCCGCCCCCCCCACCGCCACCACCACTCTTCCGCGGCCCGCGCGAAGTCGACGGCTTCGGGCCGCCAAATCCCGGCCCCGCGCCGCGTGCCGGACGCTTCTGTCGCCCCTTCGCACTCCCGCCACCACCACCTCCACTGCCACCCGACCCGCGATGCCCGCCGCGGGATCGACTCCCGGCCCGCTTGCGGGCTTCGCTGGCGTCCAGACCCGCCGCCTCGCGCACTTCGACCAGTTCATCCCAGGTCAGATCGCGCCACTCACCCGGCCCAATGCCCGTCAGCCGCAGCGGCCCGATCGCCGTGCGTGCGATCCGCTTCACTCGGCAGCCCACCTCGGCGAGCATCTCATCCAGCGGCTGGCTCGCCCCCTCGCGCACCACGATCTCCAGCACCGTCATCCCGCCTCCACCTTCACCTCCGCCACCCTCCCGGTGATCGCCTTCGCGATCACGGCGCGAGTCATCCATCGATCGTCGCACGCGGCGTGGATTCTCATCGGTCACGATCCGGACACCCCCGGTCTCTCGACCCGACGCATCCGTCGCCTCGCGCTTGCCGACGCGCCGGCGCAGCATCTCCAGCGTCTCATCGGTGATCGCGTTGGTGATCCACACGCGATAGGTCTTGGTCATCCCGTACTTCGCATGCGTCAGCCGCTCGGCAAGCTCGCCGTCGTTGGTCATCAGCACCAGCCCGACCGAGTGATAATCCAGCCGACCGACGGGAAAGAGCCGTGCCTCAGATGGGTGATCGACCAAGTCGTTCACCGTGCGTCGGCCACCCTTGGCATACTCCAGCTCATCCTTGGTGGTGCCAAGAGTGTTGTCGGGCTTGTTGAGCATGACATACACCCGCTCGCTGGCGATCTCGTTTCGGCTCAGCAGGTCGCCATCGACCGAGATCTTGTCTTTCAAAGGGTTCACGAACGCGGGGAGCGTCGTGATCGTCATGCCGTTGACCTCAACGCGGCCTTCCTGGATCAGCACCTCGCACGCCCGGCGGCTTGCCACCCCGGCGTCGGCGAGCACCTTCTGCAAGCGGACCATTCCCGCCGGAGCGCCACCCTCGTCGTCTGCTCTCGCGCGGTTGCTGCCCGAGCGACCAGGGTCGCCGTCGGCAGGCGGACGATCGTTGTTCGGGCGGGGACGCGGTCGCTGGGAAGGTCGATTGGCCATGGGGATTCCCGATCGTAGGTATCGGCCAGGTGGCACCCCCAAAGCTCCAGATGCTCACCCCTCGGCTTGAACACCCGATTTTGCAGCGACAAACCGGAGATGGTCGATCCTCGTTTGGGTGCGCAGATTCCGCGCACCGGGAGAGCCGCATGCTCACGCGACCGAACCTATCCCCACTGGCCCCCTCTGCGGCCCCGCCTTCCTCCGGCGCGCCCTCGCGCGACCTTTCACCCGAGGTCGTCGTGAACGACGTCTTTCTGTCGCCGCGGGTGGTCGATCGCCGGGCGTTCAGCGAGCTCTCGGGCGAGTTGAAGGAGATCGTCGAGCGGGCGGCCATTGAGCGCGGCGCGATGATCGCCGCGCTGGATCAGGCGGGCAAGTCACTCCAGGACCTGCGCTCGCGCGAGCAGACGCAGCAGGTGAACCTGGAACTGGCCCTCCGCGCACTGAAGTCGATCGAAGACAAATCGGCGCGTGTGGAAGAGCTGCTCGTCCGCGCCTCGGACACCGCCAAGCTCTTCGAAGCGATCGATGCCAAGGCGGAGAGCCTGGTGAGCGCAAAGCTCGGCGTGATCGAGGCGCGGCTGGAAGCCCTGACCGCCGGCGCGACCGCCAAGGCCGAGGCCCTGGAAGAACGCATCCGCCGCGCGGGCAGGGAACTGGAGCAACGTGTCGAGGCGATCCGCCGCGATGCACAGCAGATCACTGCCCCCGTGCACGATGGGTTGCTCACGCTCTGTGAGCGGGCGACACTGCTGGCGAGCGCACAGCCGGGTCGCGGCGGGCTGGGCGAGCTCATCGCCCAGGGCGAGAAGCTGCGCATCGACGCCGAGCGCGTCATCGAATCACTCGACAAGGCCCACACGCACGCCACCGAGAGCAAACTGCAGACCGACGAGTGGATCGCGAGCGCAGGCACGCGGCTGGACCAGCTCGCCCAGCGCCGCGCGGCCATCGACGCCGACGCTCAGGCGATCATGATGCAGATGGACCGCAATCTGGAGATCATCCGCGCCGGAGCCCGCGGCACCCAGCTCGACGCCGCCGACCGGGCCCAGCAGGCCATCGATACCGCACAAGCGAGCATCAACGCGCTGGAAGCCCGCGCCCGCACACTGCGAGCCGACGCCGAGACGACGCTGAGCGACCTCGCGCCCAAGGCCGAGATCGCCGCCCAGGCCCTGCGCGACACAATCAAGCAATCCCACGACGCCCACAACACCACGGCGCTGGCGATGCGCGTTCTGGAGCGCACGCAGGGTCAGGTTCAGGGCCTGCTCACCAAGCTGGAGCCCTGGAAGGGCATGCTCGATGAGAACGCCGACGCCGTGCCGCCGATGGTCCGCAAGATGCTCGACAACGTGCGCGGCGAGCTCTCAAGCGTCGCCGGCGCCCTCCGCGGAGCGGCCGACCGGGTTGATCGAGCGGGCGACTGCCCGGCGATCTGAAGCTCAGAAACTGCTTGTGCCGTGAAAGAAAAACGCCCCGGGTCAGATGACCCGGGGCGTTGTGCGTTCATGTTGGGAAAAGGTCCCTGATCCGGATCAGACCGAGGCCACGACGCGGCGGATGAGCGAACCGCCGTTCTGGAAGCCGAGGTAGAACACGTCGATCGCCGCCGGATCATTGAGCCCGGCCAGCGGGCGGAGCTGATCGTTGAAGCGGTAGTTGGCGTTGGTGGCGAAGGTGCTCGGCGAGTTGTCCGCGGTGATCGGCACCGGCAGCGTCGCGCTGGAGACCGTGGTCTCGAGGTGGACGCCCAGCAGCTCGCCGATGCGTCGGCCGACGGCCGCGGTCAGCGAACCGATGAACCCGTTGACACCGTTCAAGCTCGGGTCAAAGCCCAGCTCCGAGAGCGAGGAGATGAAGACCACGGCCTGGTCGTTCTTGTCGGCGTTGAAGAGGTCGACCTTCTGGCTGGCGCCATAGACCCCGTCGCCGAAGAACGCCGTCGGCTCGACGTTGCCGGCGAGGAGCACCGTTGAGAACGACTGGCGGGCGAAGTCGTTGGGATTGGTGGAAACATTGACCTGCACGCCCGCGGCGGTGAAGAGCGACCGCAGATTGCTGACGAGGTTGGTCAGGACATATTCGTCGACGCTGACGCCGTTGATCTGACCGCTGAACCCGACGACACCGGTGGTGTAGGGGGCGATTCTGGAGGTGACGCCGTCGCCGGCCTCGAGCCAATCGATCACGCCGCCGAGGGTTTCGAGCAGAACGTTCTGGCTGGTGGTGGTGGTCGACCCGGTGCCCTGCTGGGTGAACTCGATGGTGTAGTCGGATCGGATGGCACCCTGGAGATAGAGGGCATAGACCGCGGGCACGAGGCCCGAGGGACCCTGAGCACCCGGGATCACGATGTCCATGAAGAAGTCGCCGCGCTCGTCGTAGCCATAGCTGTTGCGGCCATCGCTGACGGTGCGCTGCGGCTGGTTGCCGATGGGGAGGAACTCGCTGGTGCCCGCGACGATACGGGCATCGCCGAAGCCCGTGCCCAGCGGCGTTTCGAAGAGGGCGAACTGAGACTGGCCGAGCAGATTCTGTCCCAGCGCGATGCCGCCGGGCACGCGGTTGTTCTCGATTTCAGAGGTGAGTCCGATGTTGGAGCCGGTCTCGGAGAGACGGACGGTGGCGCGGATCTTGGTGCCCGGAGCGATCGGCAAGCCATTGTTGAGCACGAAGACGTCGACGTCGGGCGATACCTCGTTGGGCACGCCGGCCGCACCGGGGAGGCCGATCGACGAAGTGATGCGGCTGGTGATGCGATCGTTGACCGAGCCGAAGGTGCCGTTGGGAGCCGAAGAACGTGAGACCGTCCAGCCCTGGCTGTTGCGCCCGTTGACGACCGAGCCGCTGCTGGACGGGCCGCCGGCGCCCGGGGTGAGCGTGAAGATCCAGTCGCCGGAGACGAACTCTCTGAGGTCGTCGCCGTTGCCGAAGATCCCGTCGGTGCCCGCGAAGACCTGCGGCACCGGGGGATAGACGATCGGTGCGCCGGTGCCGGAGGTCGTGTCGCCCACGAACCCGGTGTTGCCGTCGTCGATCACGGTGACGGTGAAGTTGTACAACCCGAACGCACCCGGCACCGGGTCGCGATTGGTCACGACGTTGACATCGGTGATGTCGACGCCGTTGAGGTCACCGGCGACCACGATGAAGTAGGTGCCGGTCTGATTGACGAGCAACTGCGACTCGGCGGTGCCGCCCTCGAGTGTCTGGTTGGCGGGCAAGCTGACCAGCGCACCACCGGGGTTAGCACCCTGGGTGTTGGAGGCGAGGAGCTGACCGGCGGAGTTGTACACGCCACGAGCCGCGTTCAGGCCTGTGCCGAGGATCTGGCCCAGACGGAGAATCTGGCCGGCGCGGAGGGTGACGCGATAGACGTCCACATCGCCGCCCAGACGGAAGTTGTCCGGATCGGTGTCGGGGTGATCGCCGATCGAGCCCTGGAGGGTGAAGGGGAGGTTGATGTCCGGCAGCGAACCGATGTTGGCACTCTGCCGCAGGACGAGGTCCAGATCGATCGCGCCGTAGAAGTCGACCGAA
>JAIEOW010000150.1 GCA_019750095.1 Phycisphaerales bacterium | reverse complement strand
TGTGCGCCTGGCGCGGTCGCCGTCGGCACGCTGTCGGCTCGATAGAGTCGAAACGGTGCGAGCCCGACCGCGCCACCACCGAGCTGGGCGGAAGGAATGTTGTATTCGCCTTCCGGGGTGTGCAGGATTTCCTGCCCGCCGACGAAGATCCGTCGCACCCAGGTATATGGCGGAGGAGGGGGCAAGGGCGGCGGGTTCGGGGGCGGCAAAACTTGGCCAAGGATGATCTGCCCTTTGAGCCCCATCGCATTCAGAAGCACGATGTCGCTTTGGGTGTCCGGAAGGCCGGTGGCAAATCTGCCGGTGCGCACGAGCGCCCCCGGGCTGATTTCGGAGACACCAATCGTCGTGTCCTGAATCGATGAGGTGAGCGATGCAGAGAGTGCGCCGGTGGCTCGAACGCCGCCGATGGTGCCCGAAATGCTGGTTAGTGAAAACCTGCGGCAAAGAACTGATCCAGTGATTGACCCATTCAAAGCTTGAACGCGCTCGATGTAGCCGATTGGCTCGGGCATGCTCGGTCCGCGCTCCGTCACTTCGATGTCGGCATCAATCGAGTCTGCCACGACTTGCGAGATCAGCTCCTTGGCTCGTATGATGGGCCTTGAGCCACCTGGCCGCGTAGCGATCTGGCCACCATTAACGAGCTGAAGTTCCGTGATCCGTCCGTTGGGAGCCAAGAGGTCGCCACGCCAGTTTCCTGTCGCTCCAGGTCGCGTCCACGTCGCCGTCACGTTTCCAATTTCATTGATAACAACGCCGTCCATATTTCGATCAAGTCCAGGTGTCGTGTTCTGCGATTGGATAACAAAAAGGGTCTGCGTCGAAACTGCTCGAATGGTAACGCCGGGCGCAACGGCACCTGCCTCCACGATGGTCGGAGTTGGAGTGCCTCCACTATCCCTGCCGCGGCTGTGGACATTGCCGAGGATTCGGCCTTGAACCGCCATCGTTGAGATCTGATCAGCCGCCAAGCCACCCGTCAGATTGCCGAATATCTCGCCCTGAATGCGAACCGACACACCCGTTTCTGAGAGGAAGCTCGGTGATCCATTCCAGTTGCCGCCGAGATTTCGACAAGCGGCTCCGAGAGATGGGGTGCGAAGAGTGATCGTGACAAAATTCCCGCTGGTTGGAGTGATGCTGACCGCGCCAATGTCTTCAGTCAGCGGAGAGTCCGCCCATACCTGTGCCGCGAAGATCGCACGTGACGACCCATTGTGCATGATTGACCTAGTGATCGTGGCGTCGGGGCCGGGCTGCGAAGTGTCCACCTGAACAGTTGAGACGCCATCGCGATAGAAATAGCGGACATTGACGCCGCCGAGCGATGTCGCGCTCGCAAACAGAAGCCCCACAACCGCATAGAAGACTCGGCAAGTCATCGTCGCCTCCTACCGAAAATCGTCGCCGACACAACTAGAACCAGAAGCCCGCTTGGGCACGGAACCGCCGACGCTATTCGAAGGCCTGCCATGGGAAGTCGGAGATCCGGTCCGAATGAACTGGCGCTGCCCAGAAGACTGTGAAACAACGCGGGTCCTGGGCCGGCATCCGCATACGATCCAACCAATCCACGCCTGGTGAAGTATGGAACACTTGCACCCGAGGGGTCTTGCCATTCGATCCACTCCGCGGTAGAACCGGCGCCATCCAATATTCCCCATGGAGATTGATCCGCCGGGTATGACCCGACCGGAATGGAGTACGCCGAAAGATCCGGCGTCATGAAGCCAGTATTCGCCTGGCCCTGCCCGGGCGGGCCGAATAGTGGGGGGTTGTCAGAGCGAGTTGGATACTGCCAATAGCTCTCGACAGAGTTTCCCGCTCGACCTGGGTCAAAGAACATGGCCTTAGACCACTCGTTCTCGTCGGGAATCCAGAATCTTGCGTCAGGCGACCGGCGCGACTGGTCTGTGTATCCAAGTTGCGGAACTGCGCCGAACGTGCTTGTGTCATACGCCCCGCTGAACAGACTCTCGATCGTGGACTGTTTGCCGTTGTGCAGCCAGTTGCAGTACATCGCCGCGTCGCGCCACGAGAGGCCGTACACCGGCACGTTCTCGGCGTTTGGAATGTTGGGGTTCAGCCGCAGTTGATAGCCGGGACCCGTATACGCGGAATCCCCAACCACGGCGAATCGCAGGGGCGGAAGCCGAACGAACGAGACTTGATCGAAGAGCACGGTCGGAAAGTTCGGGTTGACCGCGAAGGTGTTTGTGAACTCCATCCACTGCCCGGTGGTGACCTCGGTTCGAGCCATGCGGAAGGTGTATGGAACTCCTCCAAACGGGCGCGCGAAGCTGTCGGGGGGAAACAACCCAATCTGGGGGTGATCAACGTTTCCGGCTGCCCCGATTGTAGAGAACTCGATCCCGTAGGTTCGCGTGACCTCAACACCCGGAGGCGCGCTGGGCAGGCCCGGCTGCGCGCTGACGCCCGCTGCCGCACAGAGCAGTCCACTCACAACAACAATGAACGAATCGCTTCTCATGGCTTCACCTTTCAGTACGCCCCTCAGCCGCATCGGCTGCACGCATCCGAGAAACAGCGGGTACTTCTTCACACATTCATCATCGTGCACGCAACAACCATCGGTGATCCGGGCTCGCCGACATCCAACACATTCTCTACTCTCCCTACTTCAAGTGGTGCGTCGCCTCCGCCCACCCGCAGAACCGCACCACCGCCCCGCACCACCGCCCCGCACCAATCCGCCAAGCACAACCAGCGCCCGCCACCGCAATCGTACTCCGCACGCTTAGAGCCCACCAACCATGATCGACCTCTCCACCATCCGCACCCTTCTCGAATACACCGACTGGAGCAACACCCGGCTCCTCGACGCCGCGCTCCCGCTCAGCGATGAGCAGCTCGACCGCCCGCTCGAAATCGGCCCTGGCACGCTTCGCAAGATTCTCATTCATACTTACAACGGCGAGTACGTCTGGCTCCGTCGCTGGCGCGGCGACTTTGACACGAAGTGGCCCAGCGAGAGCGAGCCCACGCCCGTCGCCGCGCTCATCGCCGCTCACGCCACAAACAACCGCGAGCGCGACGCATACCTCGCCCGGGTGTTCGACGCCGACCTGGCCAAGGTCCAGCCCTATCGCGACAGCAAGGGCAACCTCTTCCAGGCCCCGCTCGGCGAGATGCTCATGCAAGGCGTCATGCACTCCAAGCACCATCAGGCCCAGGCCTGCAACGCTCTCCGCCGGCTCGGTGGGGCATGGCCCGAACTCGACTACATGATGCGGATCCGCAAGCCCGGCTGATCATCCGAGGCCCGAGGCGCAAGCCCGGGCACCATTCGATCCGCCCACTCCAACTCCCCTCGGCAAGACCAAAGGCTCGCCACACCTCTCCCTCAGGAGCCGAGGTTCCGTTGGCCTCGGCCGCCTTCTGGCTGCGCGCGCTCTTTGGTGCCCGGGTTTGCGCTGCGGGCCTCTGAAAAACTCCTTGCAGTTTCGGCTCCCGTTCGGTATGCTTGCGCTCCATGCTCGTCGATGCCGAAACCCGCGATCTCCTCCGACTCACGTTCATCCCCGGCCTCGGTCCGGTCACGATCCGCCACGCGCTCGAGATCTTCGGCTCGCCAGCGGAAGTCCTCTCCGCATCGCCCGCCGGGCTCCGTCGGATCAAGGGCATCGGCGAAGATCGTGCCCGCTCGATCGCCGCCGGCGTGGCGGCATCTGAGCGGCTCGCCGACGACGAACTCGCACTCGCCTAGACGCTGGGTGTCCACCTGCTCAGCATCCGATCGCCCGCCTATCCGCCCTTGCTCGCGACGATTCCAAACGCCCCGCCCATCCTCTATGTGCGGGGCACGCTCCAGCACGATCAGGCCGATCGCTATCCGATCGCCATCGTCGGCTCGCGATCCTGCTCGCACTATGCCGTGGAACAGGCCGAGCGTTTCGGCCTGCATCTGGGTCAGGCCGGGCTGACCATCGTCTCCGGCGGCGCACGCGGGGTCGACACCGCCGCCCATCGCGGTGCTCTTCGGGGCAAGGGCCGCACGATCGCCGTGCTGGGCTGCGGCCTCGCCGAGTGCTATCCACCTGAAAACGCCGACCTCTTCGATCGCATCGCGGCTGGCTCTGGGGGGGCGGGGTGCATCGTTTCGGAACTGCCGCTCCGCACGCCCCCAAACGCCGAGAACTTTCCAGCCCGGAACCGAATCATCTCGGGCCTCTCGCTGGGCGTGCTGGTCGTTGAGGCGGGGAAGAAGTCCGGCGCGCTCATCACCGTACGCATGGCGGTCGAAGAGCATGGCCGCGAGGCGTTCGCCCTGCCCGCACGCGTGGACTCGGCCCACGCCGAGGGATCGCTGGAACTGCTCAAATCCGGCGGGGCCCAACTGGTGACCCATCCCGACGACATCCTGCAGTCCCTGGAGTCTCCCGCTCGCCACCTGCACGCCGGCACCCACGAGGCCCGCTATGCCGTGCAGCAGCCATCCGAGGTTGCCGACGGGACGGACCCGCAGGCCATCAAGTCCCCAGCATCGGTCGCTCCGCTCTTTGCTTCTGCGCCACCGCCGCCGCGCGATGTGGGACTGAATGAGACGCAGCGTCAGATCCTCGCAGCGCTCGACACCGCGCGCACGATCGACGACCTGGGCCAGCGCCTGAACCTTGACGTCGCCAAACTGCGCACCGAAATCACCATGCTCGAACTCAAGCGCCGCGTAACCCGCCGCGGCTCATCGATCGAGCGCCGCGACGCCTGATCTCGCCGCGGATCGATCTCTTGAACGTTCAACCGACAACTCGCACAGGTCAAGCGACAGCGCAATACACGCCATATTGTTCTTGATTCGCAGTCAATGACAGTCCGGATAACCCCGGATGTTTGGCATGTGAACGGACAAAAACACCAAAAATCTCACCAACACGCTTGCTGCTTGGCCGATGATCGGCTATCTTTTACCAAACGATCTCTCGTGAGCCAATGTGTACCGACAAAGGCCCCACGGTCGATCAACCCCTGGGCTGGCGTTCAGCCCAACCTGTCGCGGATTGACAGGTAAGGTCCCCCAACGGGTGGAATCCCAGTACCGCATCGTGCCCCTTCTGGGGTCTCTCACAGCCCGACCGGTGCGCCCAGCATGCACGCCGAACGGGAAGCGAAGGACAGACGAGTTCAGCTCGTCGGCACGATCAAGGATGGCGCTCGTGTCGGTCTCTTGGGCAGGGTCTCTCAGAATGGCCTCTTGGCCGTCTGGGCAGACACGGTCTGATGGGTCGCTCGGGCATCGCGGGAGTTTCCGCCATGGCTCTGCTCTCCGCAGCAATCGCGTCTCTGACCTCGGCACTTGGCTCTGGCCCCGCCGTCTCGGCCCAAGGCTCGCACGCAGGTGCGTCCGTGGGTGGGCATTTGGGGGCGCACGTTTCAGGGTTGCCCGCATCTTCGGTCGCGGCGTCGCCGCTGGTCCGGCTTGGACCGGGCGGGGACTATGTGACCGAACTTCGCAGTTCAGCCGAAGGGAGGCTGAAGCGGGTCGATGTGCTGGAGAGGTCTGGCGATTCCCGCGATGAACAGGCCGGGTCAAACGGTTCGCCGGGCGAGTTTTCGCTCCTTCGGCGTCGTTCGGCTCTGGGTGCTCTGGCCGGTGCAGGGCGGGATGGATCAGGTGTTGACGGGGTTCACGGAGTTCGTGCCGGGTCGGCGCAGCTGGACCAGGTCCAGATGTCCGCCCTGGCGGTGAGAGCGGGCACGCTGCTCGCCGTCGATCGCGCCCTGACTCAGCAGTCTGGCGTGCTCGCCGATGCGCTGGCGTGCTGCACCGGTCTGGCCGCGGCGGTCGCGGTTCGGCCGGAGATCGTTGTTCGTGTCGGTGCCGGCGTGCGCTCGATGGCGAGTCATCCCCGGCCGTCGGCGGCGCGAGCGGTTTCGGCATCGGACGAACGTCCGATGGAGCCGCGCGAGTCGTCGGGTTCTGGCTCTTCCCCGTCGACGGGCCCCGTGCCCGGTCGCTCCACCTCGTTCACCCCGTTCCCTCGGCTTGAGGACTCTCCCCATGAATCTCACTCCCAAGCAACTGAAAATTCTGCAACTGATCCGCGATTGCCGCGTTCGCCATGGCTATTCGCCGACGATGCAGGAACTCGCCGACCAGATCGGCGTGAGCAAGGTCACCGTGTTCGAGCACGTCGAGGCGCTCATCAAGAAAGGCGCCCTCACGCGAGATCCCAACAAAGCTCGCTCTTTGTCGATCGCTGACGGCGTGGTCGTGCCGGACGAAGGCCGCCCCCTTCGCTTCCCGCTCGTGGGCAAGATCGCCGCCGGCTATCCGATCGAGAAGGTCGCCGATCACGACGAGCTCGACCTGATGGATGTCGTCGGCCCGCGCCCCGGTCGCCACGGCGCGATGTTCGCCCTCCGCGTGCAGGGTGAGAGCATGAAGGACGAGGGCATCCTCGACGGGGACTACATCCTCGTTGAACGCAACGACACCGCCGGCAACGGCGACCGCGTCGTCGCCCTGCTCCCCAACGGCGAGACCACGCTCAAGACCTTCTACCGCGAAGCCGACCGCATCCGCCTCCAGCCCGCCAACCCGGACTTCCAGCCGATCTTCGTCAAGGACTGCAAGATCCAGGGGATCGTGCGGTCGGTGCTGCGGAAGTACTAGGCCGGGTCTACTCCACGCGGTTTCGCCGGCTGTGCCGAGAATCAACGTCGGCTGTTCTGGACTCGAACACGCGCCGTGCCAGTGCTCAATCAGAGGCCTGGGCGCGAGCCCAGGCACCGACAACTTTGGCTACTCCGCTGACGCCCGCAACAGGTATGCTCCGCCCTATGTGCCCGGGCCATTCGCAGGTTCGTGCAGGCGGCATCTTTGGCTGTTGTTGCAGCGGTTGCGTGTAGGGGCGTGCATCCCGGCATCGTCGGTGCCTGGGCTCGCGCCCAGGCCTCGGATTGAAGTTCGCCGATCAGCGCAGCGGGATGCCGAAGATCTCCCGCAACACCCGCCGCATCTGCTCGGCAGTATTGCCCGCGTGATCGATCTGATGCGCGTGCCAGCCCTCGGCCCTGGCCGCGTTGATGTTGTCGGCCAAGTCGTCGAAGAACATGATGCTCGCTGGTGCGAACCCAGAGCGTTCGGCCAGTGCTTGATAGATCGCGCCGTCGGGCTTGGCGACGCCGAGCAGGTGCGACGCGTGCGGATGCCGCGGCAGCAGGGGGGCAACGAAGCGCATGGGGTGGCCGGTGCGTCGGTTGTGCATGATCGACCAGTGGCTGGCGTTGGTGTTGCTCAGGATGCCGGTCTGCACGCCGGCTGCGTGCAGGTCGTCGATCAGTTCGGCCACGCCTTCATACTCACCGATGATCCAGTGCTCGTGCATCGCGCGGAACTGCTCGGGTGAGTACTTGCCGAGCGTGGTTCGGCTGATGGCGACGAAGAACTCGTCGCAGGTCATCCGTCCCAGTTCATACTCGCGGTGGATCGCCCGGCGCTCGGCACGCCGCTCGGGTGCGATGTCCTCCTCAGCAACATCGATTCCCACGCGGCTCCCGGCTTCCTTGATCGATCGGCAGATTCGGACGACCACGCCGCCGAGGTCGAAGACGACGAGCTGAATCGGCACGGGAACGTTCGTCGGTGTTGGCTTCATGCGCGAGCGAGGGTACGCGCGGCGGGTCTCAGCAGACGAACCAGCCGGGCGTCGCGCTCACGCGCGTCGTTCAGATACCAGTACGACTGAGGCGGCGAGAATCCGGGCACGCGGCGACGCAGCTCTTCGAGCGTCAGCGGCTCGTGCAGCGGCGTCGGTGCGCACACCTCGATCGCATAGCCCTCATCGAGTCCGGCAAAATAACCCTTGAAGTCCGCTTGAGAGACGCCGCATTTCCCGCGCACGCGACGCCACAGCGTGCTCACGCGCTGCCTGTGCACCGCCGCGACGGCAACGCCGCCGATAAGCGCGCATCTCGGCTGCGTGCTATACAGCCAGACCACATCGCCGGGACCGATGGCCGGCCGCACGCGACGAAGCTCGAAGCGCTTCTCTCCCGAGATCAGCGGCTCCGCAAACTCCGGACGCACGGACAGCAGCAGCATCCGTCGTGCGGATGTGCGCTCACCGGGCGGGGTGGCCGTGCTGCCCATGCTCACCCTTCGTCCTCCTCGGCCACATCCGTCTTCATGATCTCCTGCAGCGCGCTGGTCGCAAACGAGCCGCGCGGGAGTTCGAAGATGCACTTGATGTAGTCGCCGTGCTCGTCAACTCCGGCCTCGACATCGGGCAGCGTGAGCGGCACACGCAGCGGGCGACGCTTGCCACTGAGCGCGTCGCGGGCGCGGCGCGGGCCGTCTGTCAGGGCCTGCTCGCTCAAGCCCGCGGCGACGAGTGCCTCGAGCTCGATCTCCAGTGGCTTGCCGGTGGGCTTGGTCATCTCCAGCCCCCACATCGGGCCGGATGGCGAGATCTCCAGCCGAGTGAGTCTCCCGGCGAGCTCGGCCTGCGCCTCGGCGGGCATGCCCTCGTGGATCGCAAACACCGCGCCGTTGTCGTGCTTGAACGCCAGATCGCCGGGCAGCAGTTGATCGTGCAATCCCGCCGCGATACGGGCGTCCAGCACGGTGTTGAAGATCGCCGACTGCATCGCGGTGAGAAAGAAGTCCGCGTCGGAATCTTCGATCATGTGCACGGCCTTCGAGATCGACGCCCCGCGAGCCAGTGCGGCGAGCACACGTTTCTCGGTATGCGCCGCCCCCGGAAGCGCGGTGATGGCCTCCTGATACCTGCCATCGGCGTATAACGCGCGGGCATCGGGCTGCATGCCCGGAAACTCTGGACACGGGCCGAGCATCGCGTCGAGCACACCCCGATCATCACGCAGCAGCAGCGCACGTCCCACGACATGATTCCTTCGCGTCATCCCGAAACGCTGCACACCGATGCGATTCGGCACGCCCTCGCGCGCCAGCAACGCGATCGCCTTGTGCGCGTACACCACACGCGACGCGCTGGTCTTTCGGATCCGGATGACGAACCGGTTCCCCTTCAGGTGGCCGCGACGGAGCTTGTTGGCATGGCGATCCATCCACAGAATGGTGATCCCCGGGTGGTTGAACAGCCCAAAGTCGTTCTCGCTCTTGCCGGGTAGATGGATGCTGAAAAGCTGGGTCGTCACCGCCATGCGATCCTTAAGTCCGGCAAAGCCGACGGCGTCGCGTCTCACCTGAAAGTGATCGGCAAGGATGCGGACCACGTGCATGGTCGACATGTTGATCTTCTGGATGAACAGGTACAGATGCTCGCCGGAGCCCGACGGCTCATACGCGGGAATCTCCTCGACCAGAAAGTCCTCGGGCCGTTCTTTCAGAACGCCGCCCACGCCGGGAATATCTGCGGTGAGATATCGCGGAGGAGTAATGTGCGGATCAAAGTGGGTCACAGGTGGATCGTACGCGGAAGGTGTGCGATCGCTGGTGACGGACAAGAGCCAAGCCGTGTCACACCTTCCGCACCGTGCCCACACTGCCCAACTTCTTCCCGATGCTCTCCAGGTTCATGTTCAGGTACATGTGATACCCGAAGAACAGTTTCATCATCGCTCGCGGGATCGCGTGTTTCACGCGGCCCGTCTCCGTGAGCTTCACCGTGCACCCGCTTCCCGCACCCCCGGCCCGCTCGCGAATCGCATACAGCCACGTGCCCGAGAAGTGTGCGTCCTCTTCGATGCACCGCTCAAGCACCCGGGGCGGCTCACAGCGCGTCCTCACCAGCACGAACGCGTTGCGACCCATGTGCATCCGACACGTCTGCAGGCCGTGCTTTTCTGGCAGCATCTCGACCTTCGTCACGCCCTTGGCCCACTGTGGATGCGATTGCACGTCAGCGATCAGATCAAACGCCTCCTGCATCGACGCGTTCACGTCGATCTCACCCGAAGCCTGGTGCTCGACAGGTACGCCACGGCCATATGCCCATGCCGCGAGCGTTAGCAGCGCGATCACGCCGACGAGCGCGGCCACAACAGTGAGAACGGTCCAGAGCATGGCGCAAGTCCCTGATCCCCCGCCTCCCGTCGGAACGAGAGTTTACTTCCGGCGTTTGAGCACAATCTCCGCACCCTTGAACTCCGGCGATCCGCCGAAGGACATGTACGACTCGATGCGCTGCACATCCGGACCTTCGGTGATGATCACGTCGCGAGCGGTCGCCTTGCCACCCATGAAGGGATACGCGCCGGAAAGCTCAAGCCGCTTGGCCTCGTCGCCATTTGCCGCGCCGCGCATCGGCATCATCGCGGGGATGGTGCTGGAGTACCGCGTGCATTCAAACTCTTTGCTGAACGGGTTGTATCCGATCAAGCTCATCGACGACCACTTGGCGGTGCCCGGCCCAAGATCGCCGCCTTCCATCTTCTGCTGCAGGAACTTGCCATCCAGCACCAACTCGGCCGAGAGCCGCGCCTTGGTCGTCACCGGAGCCGCGTCGGGGCGAAACCAGAACGTGATCTCGGCGTCCCACTCGCCTGCCCAAGACTTCAGCACATCCATCGGATTCTCCTTTCTCGCGGCATTGTCGGGCGTCGCCGACGGCTGCGCGGCCTTGGTCGCGGGTGTACTCGTGCCGCCCGGCGGTTCCGCCCAGGCCATCGCGCTCACCGCCGCCGCGATCACCAGCACCGACACTCCTGATCCAACACGCATCGTCATCATGGGTCCCTTTCGATTCGAGAGTCAAAGATCAACCGCGCAGCACCGCCGCCATGCGCTCCGACCACAGCGTGCCGATCCGCTCGGCGTTCGCGCCCGTGTCTCCCCAGATGGAAAGCCAGAACATCGGGGTGAACGCCCGCTCATCACTGTGCGGAATCACACCCCCCGGCTCCAGTTCGATGCGCATCAGGGCGTCGTCCAGTTCATGCACGACGCCAGCGAACATCCGATCAGGAACATGCCGCAGGACGGTGCCGGAGAATCGTGCTCCATCCGGCCCGACGAGCGCGTAGGCATCGCCTTCGTTCAGCCCTTCGATCGAGCCCGAGGCGCAAAGCCCGCTGCCGCCCGTGCTCCAGAGTCGTGACCAGATCGCCGACTGTCCCATGGGCGTTGGCGGAGGCACCGGAACCCAGGCGCACCGCCGGTCCTTCCCGCGATGCCGCGTCAGATAGTGGCGAAGCGATCGGAGCTCGAACTTCCACCCGCTGGAGATCGAGTCGTAGTAGTCCGCCCACTTGGCGTTCTTGCCGAAGCCCGATTGTGTGACGCGCACGACGGTGCTCGCGGCGCCATCGTTCTGTGAAACCACCTCGAACATCCCGGTGATCTCGACCGCGCCGCCCTCATGCTTCTCTGTCCACGCCATGGCGCGTCCTGGTTCCCACAGCGTGATCGGCGCCTCGCCCTCGCACATCGGTCCCCACGACAGGAACACCGTTCCGCCAAGACCCGGCTTCACGCGCGCCGAGATCGGGAACCACCGCTGCAACTCCATTCCATCCGAGAGTGCACGCCACACATCGCTCGCGGGTGCGTCCACAACAATCTCAAAGGAGAACCGCTCGGGCAATGCTCCGCCGCTGGCTGGCCGCGTTTGGTCGCTCATGTCTTTGCTCCTTGTGCGTCCGATTTGTGTGTGTCGGGAGGGACTTCGTTTTCTGGCCGCGTGATGGCCGGATATCCGCACGCCGAGAACTTGAACAGCCGCCCCGCCTCATCCCCACCGCCCACGTGGTACTTCGCGGCCAGTTGGGTGATCGCCTCGGTCAGCTCCGACGCGAAGCCGTTCATTGCTTCCTGTGATTCGAAACGCACCTCGGTCTGAATGGTGATGGTCGGCAGCTTCATCCCCGCACGCTCAGCCCGCCCGCGGAGTTCGCCGACTTCGCGGATGCTCTCGCCGCACACCGCAACCAGATACGCCGAGCTGAGCCGATCCTCGATGCGCTTCGGATCCGCCGCGATCGCCCCAAGCACCTGGGGCGAGACCAGATATGCCCGGGCCGTGGCCCGCATGACGCGCTCTGTGCAGTTGCCCTTGCGACGCTCCTCGACCAACTCAACGAGCCCGGCTCGCTCCAGCGCCCGCAGATGGTGGTTGATGCTCTGCCGAGACTCACCCAGCCGACGCGAAAGCTCGCTCGCCGACGCGGGTGTGCCAAGCGCGTTCATGAGGCGCAGCCGCGATGGCTCCAGCATCGCCGCGGCTTGCGCCGGGTGATCAAGCACATCAACCTGTCGCGCTGGAACGCCCATGATCTCAATCTACCATCGAAAGATACGTTTGTCAAGAAAACGATCTGCTTCGGTACTGATACGTCCTGTAAGTGTTGTGGTTGGTATTCCATCCCCATTCGCGGTCCTTGGATCTATCCTTTGACCATGCAGATCGCCCTGATCATCCCCGCCGCCGGGGCCAGTCGCAGGTACATCGAGTCCGCGCGGGCTCATGGTGTCGAGGTTGCGCGTCAGAAGATTGATGAAGACCTGGGTGGCCGACCGCTGCTGCATCGCACTGTTGAGTTGTTCAACAAGCTTCCGGAGATCGCGACCATCATCGTCGCGGGCCCGGCAGACGACGAGGCCTATGGCCAGTTTGCGTTTCGCCACGCCGACAAACTCGCGGTGCTTGGCGTGAAGCTCTGCAGGGGCGGGCGGGATCATCGGTATCAGACGGTTTCCAACGCTCTGAAGCTCGTTCCTGAGAGTTGCACGCATGTCGCCGTGCACGACGCCGCCCGTCCGTGCGCCACGCCAGAGTTGATCGAGCGCGTGATCGACGCAGCCCGTGCCGGCCACTCGGCGGTGATCCCGGCGATCGACGTGCCCGACACGCTCAAGCGCGTGGGAGAGAAAACCATCCTCGCGAGCAAGCCCGATCCCGTCGCCGCGATCCTGGGTGGTGATCCCGCAGACGGACCCAAAGCGCGGCTGGTGGAGCAGACCATCGATCGCACGCGTCTGGTCGCCGTGCAGACGCCGCAGCTCTTTGAGCGTGCGCTGTTGATCCGCGCCTACGCCCAGTCCGACCTTTCGAGCACCGATGACGCCCAACTCATCGAGCGGCTCGGCGAGCCGGTTGCCGTGGTCGACGGTGAATCCACCAACATCAAGGTCACGCGCGCCCAAGATCTGAAACTCGCCCGTGCGATCCTGGGGTTCAAGTCCCCGGAAGACAAGCCTGCGCACTTGCGGTTCTGAGAGCCCTCTGGAACTTCTGAGCAAAGGTCTTTGGTGGCACAGGCGTCCCGCCTGTGTGATCTGCGTTCGTTGCCGATGGCCTCACGCGCTCCGTGCCGGCATCAACTCGGGCACGCCCTCCAGAGCGATCGGCCGTGGAGTGGCGACATACACGAACTCGGTGTTGGTGAGCTTTCCGACCTGGCCAACTCTCTCCCCCTGCGGGTTGTAGATGCCGATCCGCGCGCCCACATACCTGCGGAACCCGTTCTGGATCGTCGCCACATGCGCGGCGCCGCGCCAGAGTTCGCTCAGCATCCCCTCGATCTCATCGTGCGAAAGAAACCCTTCATCATTGAACGACAGCACCACCGCGCTCGCGCGAAGCGCACCCAAGAGCTCGCGCAGCGCTGCGGCACACCTCGGCCGCGAGTTGTACACGGTTCGGCGCTCCTTCACGTCCACGCGCTTGCACGCCACGCCGTACACCTCGGGCTTGTCCCACGTCACCAGCGACTCCCACACGTGGTAGTTGCCAAGGTACGAATGCTGGTTGTACGGCGGATCGATGTATGCAACATCCACCTCGTGCCGACGTGCGGCATCCAGCACGTCGAACTGCAGCGCGACTCCTTTCCCCGATCGCGCCCGCTCCAGCACATCCGGCACGCGCAGCTCCAGATCGTTGAACGACCTGGGCGACCATCCTTTCAGATACGCCATCTGCAAACCCGTCGTCGAGTCGACCCGGTCCGCCGCTTCCATGAGTGAGACCAGCATCACCGCCTCAAGCTCCGGCTCCAGCCCCTTCTTGGCGATTTCCTCGCGGATCGCATCGATCCGCGCGCCGTTGAACGGCTGCACATACCGCGCTCGCTCGCAGAAGACGTTCGTGAAGTACCCCGGTTCGCCGCTCAGGGCGTTGAACTCACGCACGAGCATCCCGGCATCTTCCAGAACATCCGCGGCATCGGCTTGCACATAACAGCGAGCGAGCGCCGCCGCATACGCGTTGTGATCGTTCGCGATCACCCGAAACCCCTCGCGCTTCAGCGCATGCCCCACGCGCGATGTCCCGCTGAACGCATCCAGCACCGTCCCATGCCGAGCTGCCCCTCCCAGCGAGCGTCGCACGGCGTCCACGATCACCCGTAGCAGCACCCGTTTGGACCCGATGTACTTGATCACGCGCGACCTTTCATCCATCAACGTGCAAGCGGTCTCATTCGAGGATCCGCGGCTTTTCGATCAATCTGCACGGTTCGCTTCGGTATTGTTCGAGAATCCCAGGCTATCTGGGTGGGGTTTCCTTGACGCCGAGCACCTTGCGCGCGATGTTTCCACTCGCGCCCGAGGGTCTTCGGCACACTGTTTTCGGTCGGATTCCGCTCGGGGCGGGAGGATTGGTTGCATGTTGATTCGAACTGTGTTGTCGTCCAGCGCGGGCTGGCGGGTTATGGCCGCAGCGGCCGCTCTCTCCGGGTCGTTCGCGTCCGCTCAAGTCGTCTGGCCGGGTGCTGGCGCAGGCCAGCCCAACCCCGCCGCCGGGTATCCGCCAGTCTCCTTCTGGAAAGAAGAGGGCGTCGTTGGCAACAACTTCATCAACTCCATGCTCGACCAAAATGGCGCGTGGTTTGACATCTATTACCCGGGCGCCGGCGGCGTCCAAGGCGTCGGCACCAAGGCCGAGGGGTACACCAGCGGTCTGGACACTTTTCCGCCCCTGCTCCCCGCCGATCGTCGCGGGCAGATGCACCTCAATCAGATGATGATGGGCATCCGCGTCGACGGGCTCACGCACTGGCTCAGCAATCCAAACGGCGTCTCGTACAACCAGGTCACGCAGACCTATGTCGGCGACACCCAGACCATCAGCACGAGCAGCCGCCTCTTCGCCGGCGGCAACAACATCGAAGTCCAGCAGATCGACTTCTCGCCCAAGGACATCACCTTTCCCGCGAACGGGAACAAAGGCATCCTGATCAAGCGGCTGATCCTCACCAACCGCAATCCCACCGAAACCGCCACCATCTATCTGTACATGGACCCCGCCATCAACGGCGGCGACGGGTCCGACGCCATGTTCTGGGATTCCTCCGTCGGCGCGATGGTCGCCTTTGACAACACCTTCCGCACCGTCACCGGCACCGGGTGCTGCTTCTCCGGACTCGATGAGTACAACCCGACCACCTTCAGCGGCTATACCAAGAACGTCAGCGTCTATCTCGGCGCTCAGCTCAAGGTCCTCACTGCCGTCGGCGGAGCGACCGGATCCACCACCAGCACCTCGTGGCGAGATCTCGGTTCGTCCGATCAGGGCAACGGCTGGATCGGCGTGCAGGTCTCTCTGCCGCAGAACACGCCGGTGGAAATCAACGCCATCATCGTCGGCGGCTTTGACGGCTTCGCCGGTGCCAGCGGCACGTACAACGTCCAGATGAAGCCCGTCTTCCAGTGGTTCCAGACCACCTCCGCCGCGGCTCTCCAAGCCGCGACCGACAACTACTGGTCCAACTTCGTCAATAGCGGCACCGTCGTCGTCACCCCAGACGCCCGGTTGAACACGCTCTTCAAGCGCGGCATTCTCGGCACCATGCTGCACTTCGACGAGGCCCGTGGCGGGCTCATCGCCGGGTTCCGCAACGGCGCATATCCCTACGTCTGGCCGCGTGACATGGCCTGGGCCGCCGTCACGCTCGCACGCACCGGTCATACCGACACCGTGCGCCAGATGACGCGCTATCTCCGCGACATCACGTTCCGCGACTTTGAGACCTGGACCCCCGGCAACACGCCCGGATTCGAGGCCGCCGGCGGCTCGCCCTTCTTCGGCACCCGCAAGGGCTTCTGGAAGCAGAAGTACTCGACCGACGGCTACATCATCTGGGGCGCGCCGCAGGTCGACGAGACCGCCGTGATCCCCTGGATGATCAAGTACACCTACGACGCGACCGGCGACGTGAACTATCTGCTCGAAGCGGAGACCGGCAACCCCGCCAATACCAACTACGCGATCGTCAAAGACGCTGCTATCGCGATGAGCCAGACCTCCAAGATCGACGGTGCTCGGCTCAACCACCGCCCAAGCTACCCGGGCGCTTCCACCATGCTCATGTACTCCAACAACGTCTGGGAGGACAGCTACGACACCTTCATCATGTCCAACGCCAACATCGTCCGCGGCCTGCGCGACGCGGCCAGCATCGCGGGCACCCTCGGCTTGCCCGCCGACGCCACCGACTTCCTCAATCGGGCCAACGGCATCCTCTCCGGTCTCAATGACAAGCTCGATTGGAACCGCGAGAACACCGACATCTCGATGCTCGGCATCGTCTACCCCTTCGCCACGCACGCCGCCAATGACCCCCGCGCCGCGCGCATCATCGACCGTATCAACGGCGTCGCTCCCGATGGCAACGGCGCGTTCGAGCCCCTCGTCCGCTTCCCCGGTCAGTACATCAACGACTCCAGTGACTGGGTCGGCCTCGTTGATCGCTACTGGGGCGACGGCTATTGGGGCAACCCCGCCAACGGCCCCACGCCCGGCGGGCCCTGGTTCCTCACGACGCTCTGGTACGGCGCGTACTACGCGCACCGCGCTGAGTTCACCCAGGGCAAGGGCGACATCGACAACCACCTCTTCCGCATCAACCGCGCCGCCGACCACAACGGCCCGATCGGCTTCGGCGCCGAGCAGATGGCCCCCAGCAACTCGCTGCAATATCCCGGCCAATCCGACTTCACGCTCCAGACCGCATGGCCCAACGCCTGGGAGAGCATGTCCTTCTACGTCGACAGCATGATGCTCTTCATCAACTACACGCCCAACGGCCCCGGCAACACCATCAAGCTCGCCCCGCGCCTGCCCAGCGCGTGGACCACGCTTACGGCCAACAACATCACTCTTGGCAACGCCGGCCGCACGCACAAGGTCAACATGACCATCACCGAGACCCCCGTCTCCGGCAACCAGACGGTGCTCTTCACCAACACCACCGGCTTTGATGTGAACGCCAACCTCACGCTCAAGCTCCCCGCCGGTCGCTCGGCGTGCGGCGTGACGGTCAACGGCACGCCCACCCCCTACACCCCGTCCATCACCGGTAATCTCACCATCAACACCTTCGCCCTCGCCACCGGCGCGGCCGCCACCACCACCGTCGTCGTCACCACCACCGCCGGCTCTAGCCCCGACTGGAACCGCTCCGGCGCGACCGACATCAACGACATCTTCGACTTCCTCAACAGCTGGTTCGCCGGCAGCGCTGATTTCAACGGCATCGGCGGCACCGACATTAACGATGTCTTCGACTTCCTGAACAGGTGGTTCCTGGGCTGCTAGGATAGATTGGTGTCATAGGAGCAACGCATGAGCCAGCATTCTCCCGACTCCCGACTCCCGACTCCCGACTCCCAAGACACTCGCGTCTCTGAGTCGCGTAGCGATCCTCGCTTTCGTGCTGGCTCTGTGTTGCCACTCTTCGGCTCGTGCTCAGCAAACAGAAGTGATCAACACATGCGACGGGGTGTTCAGCTTCACGTCCGATGGTGAAGGTGGCCCTGAGAATGTCCCCTTGTTGGCCAATGCCACGTTCACTGTGCCTGCCCAGACGGCACAAGTGCCACTCCGGATCGTGTTCTTCACTCGTGAGTGGCCGAACTGGCCGGGTCACACGCTCCTAGGGCCGGACTTCCGCGACTCGATCGGTGTGCAGATTCGCAACAGCGCAGGGATCATACGATTCAGCCAGGAGATGAGCATTTGGAGCCAAGCCGCGACATTTGTTCCAACAGACGGATTGCCGGGTGGAACAGTCGTCGTCTATGACGCGGCATTCAACACCAGTGCCGAAACACTGAACGGTTCGTCTTCATTCAGCGTGCTGATATCGACGACAAATCGCAATGATAATCTGTATGGGGGTGGTGCCAAAGTCTCGATTGCCTCTGGCCTGCAGGGGTCTCAGTCGGATGTGATCTATATCGCCCCGATGACCGGACAATCTACGGCATGGGGTCCAAATGGCTTTCGGGTTTCTGACGGATTTTGCAACTTTGGCGATTCACTTCTACTCGATGACGTGGTCTTACGCAACGAAAAACTTCGTTTTGTGATTTTCTTTCGTCGCAACCTCGGAACGTACGCGAATGTCCCACCAATTTATATCAACACAAATGTTCCCAACGGGTTCTTGCCAAATCCGAACACGTGGGTACAACTGCCCATTGTAGGTGGCCAAAATGCACGCTGGGAACGTGTGAACCAAACAGATCGGCTGCAGGTCGAGATTGATCGGGCCACAATTGCCCAACTTTCGGGTGGTGCGATTCGCGATGTTCCGGGTACGGATAGTACCCTGGAAGCATTCTCTACTGACCGAACAAACGCTGGGCCGCCGCCGCCGGGACGAGCGGAGAGTTCGCGTCGCGACTCCGACTCCTTTGACAGACATGCAATCGCAAATGGCTATGTTGGCCGTGGCTCATCGCGAGGCCTCTTTGATGGGGATTATTACAATCAGCTATTCTCTCCGTGCAGCAGTTTTCTGGGTCGCTCAGACCCCCTGAGAGGCCCTGCCTCTCTGCAAAGAATAAAGGCAGCGGGCACACGACTGGTTGCCATTCGATGTGACTGCAAAACAAGCGGGCCGATCCAAGTTGAGGACCAAGCCGACATCGCTTATTTTTCTTCACATGGCTATCGCCTCACAAACAGAATGGAGTTCACCAACTGTGGACGAAGGATGGCTCATGTGAATGTCACGCCAGCCGACATCGGTACCGCATGGCGAAGCGACCTCGATGAAGTCATCATCGCCGGATGTTCACTTGTCGAGTATGCCAACGTCAATGGCGTGGTGCCAGCAAACACACCAGCGAATCCTGGGCTGAAATGGGCCACTCTCGGTCCAAGCCTTGTTCTTGGCTACAACGCCGTCGCCCCGATTGATGAGCTTGCCGCTCCAGTCTCCGCAAACAACGGTGCTGGACCACAGGCTCGAGGGCTGACCCAGATGATTGCCCAGAGATACTTCCGGCTTCGTTTCGGTCCGAGTCAGATATCAGCACCTGTAGCGTGGCTCGAAGCAAATAAGTTCTGGGCGACGGCTACACCACAGCCACCGGGCAACGGTATTCTCGGTCAACGAAACAGGTAATGCCGCGGCTGGAACGCCTCAGCAATCGAAGTTGCGCAAGGGGGCGGCAGTGCGAATTATCACTTTTGGGATCAGACAACCAATCCCGCAATGCCATTTCGAATATCAGTACCTATTCTTCCCTTCAGTTTTCCTGGCGGCGTGATCCCGGCCCCGAATGCTCTTCCCTAAGGGCAACCAAATGTCGAGAACTCTTGCAATCAGCATGGTGCTCGCGGTGTCCGTGGCGGCGGTGTCGCTCTCGTGCTGCAAGCCCAAGGCCGCACCTGTCGGCGTTGTTCACCCACCTGACGCAGCCCGACAGGCAGATGAAGCGAGCCCCGACCTTTTGAAGCTCATTCGAACAATCACGGCGGAATTGAAAACTCCTCAAGGTGATGAGGACTTCATCGGAGACGCCATGGGCTACACCAACA
Source organism: Phycisphaerales bacterium (assembly GCA_019750095.1). Lineage (GTDB taxonomy): Bacteria > Planctomycetota > Phycisphaerae > Phycisphaerales > UBA1924 > UBA4658. The sequence goes on along the minus strand of JAIEOW010000150.1, from coordinate 15,130 downwards.
CCGACGCCGTGACTCGGGGCTTTGAGCAGTTGCGACGGTTGCGAGATCAAGCTTCAGGAGTCGATCGCGAAGTGGCCACACTTGCGATGGGCATCTTGGCCCTCAGTGGTTCTCAGGACATGAGAGACGCGATGTTGGCCGACACCGAGTCGCTCTTTGCGGGGACGAGTTGGCGAGCGTATCTCGCGGGGCTCAATCTATCTGGGTTTGCGAGTTCGAACACGAACAACACCTTTGGTCAAAGGTGTATTGAGGCATGCGGACGGATCGATCGGCTGCTTTCTCGACCTGCACCCAACGAACCTCGCGATTCGCAGACGGTTCAGTTGCTTTGCAAACTGTCGTTCGCGGATCTCTCCAGCAAATGGGATTGCGTGGCAAAGCTCTGGGCCGCCGGCCTCGCATTCACCCGCATGGATCTGGATCGCAAAGAAGCACCGTACTGGCGGCAACGAGCCATCGGGCAGTTTGAAGCCATCATCCGTGACTGCCCCGGAAGTCGTTCGGCGTTCCAGGCACAGGGCGGCCTGAACTCCTTGTTGCTGACCCCGATCACTCCCTTGGAATAGGAGCAAACGCAATGCGTCAAGCAAGTACCTTCATGTTGCTGACTTTCATCGCCTTGACAGGCATGTCGATGCGAGCCCTGGCTCAGTCGCAGCAAGGCGCCAGCGGGGATGAGCGCGGCGGGGCCGTGATCGTGACTACCGGCCAGGCGTTTCTTGCCGACCTCTGGACCGCCACTTCCAATCCGGGCGATCCCCAGCTTGAGTGTGTGGATGGGTATGCGCCGCGTCGTACGACGTGGTTTTCTTTTCTCAGCCAATCACCAACAGTCTTTGTGTCCGCGCGCGGCTCTCGCGACGAAGACGATGTCGTCATCGCGGTGTTCTCTCAGTCCGAAACGGGCATCACACTCGTGGGGTGTTCATCGCATGGCGCGCGTGATGATGAGACGGAGACATCGTTGTGCCTGAACAATCTGACCGTCGGCGAGCCGTATGTCGTCATGATCGGAAGGTTCTTTGATTCGGGCATGAAAGCCATCGTGACCATCAACAACGGATGTCCCGCGTGGCAGATCGCCCCTTGCCATCTTCCTACGGGTACGTGCGTATTGCTCGAGGGGTCGGCATGCGCATTCGCTGGCGGTCGCTGGGCACAGGATGACGCGTCGTGCTCGGTTCAGTGCCCGTCTGGTCCGCCCAACGATTCTTGGCTTTCGCCAACTGTTCTCAACCCTCAGGGTGCCCCGCAACGAGTATCCATTGATTGCTCCGCCGACGACTCGCAACTTTCCTGGTTTGGACTTGGGCCGACACTTCGCCGCGGCGTCTGGTTTCGGGTCGCGGGAACGGGCGCGACGCTGCGCGTTATCTGTTCGACGCCGGAGAGAACACTCTCCTCGACGGCAGTCGCGTTCTGCGACTCGGGGAACGCGATCGATTTACTCACCGTCGCTCAGGTTTATGGTGAACCGGAGGCCGAAGAGGGAGTCTTCTTGGAGTGGTGCTCCGAGGTTGGAAAGAGCTACCTGATCGTCTTCGGGTTGCACTGGAGCCCAAGCCAAAGCGGCTTTGCTGATGTTTGGGTAGAGGACCTCGGAACCTGCTCGCCTGTAACACGCTGCTGTCGGGCCGATGCCAACTTCAACGGCGGCTTGGATTCCCAGGACATATTCGATTTCCTGAACTTCTACTTCACTCAAGACCAACGCGCCGACTACAACCGAGATGGCGCGATTGACAACGCTGACCTGTTCGACTTTCTGAATGCGTACTTTGCCGGATGCTGAGGTCGTGAGCCCGAGGTCATTTCAGTCTCCGTCCGGGTTCCGCGTTATCGGACCTCACCACGAATTTCAGCCCTTCTTCAACACTTCCTCATGGCGTTCCCGCATACGCGTCGTATAACCTCTCTACTCGTTCAGACCTCTCCCAATCCGAACCGCCCGGCTCAAACCCAACCCGATGCGTACCCGCCCTCAAGCACCTTGCCGACCTTTGGCCACACGCCGCCACGTGGCGTTCATGGTGCTCGCGGCACTCGCAGTCACCGGCCTCGCGAGAGCCCAATCCCCCGGCCCCGACATCATCGTCGGCGACCTCCCCGACGCCACCAGCTATGGCAAGGTCGGCTCCACCTTCGCCTATGACCTCGGCACCACAAGCTGCAACGTCGGCAACGTCAACGTCCGCTGGCAGGCCGGCACACCCGATCACCCCGTCATCGCCCAGAACGTCTTCCGCTACTCCGCCGGCCGCTTTGAACAGATCGGCATGTCCTGGGTCAAGCACGGGTTCCTCGCGCTCAACCAGAACCTCTGCGGCACATGCAACGGCCAAGGCGGCAGCGTCCTGGGCGTCGGGTGCAGCGATCCTTATGAGTTCGGGATCAACGGCGAGCAGACCGGTCTCGGGCCGCGCTCGCAGATCAACCCCGTCAGCGGCGCGTTCGTCTATGACCCCTTCAGTTGGCCCGCCATCACCAGCGACCTCTCGCGCCGAATCCAGATCGCTGAGAGCGACATCGATCCGGCTTTGAATCCCGGCGCACTCTTCTTCGGCGAGGGGCTCTATATCAGCCCCGACGAGAGCGCGACCCGCAACGGCTGGAACAACGCTTCCTACACGCGCGTCCAGTTTGCAAATAATCTCAGCCGCAGCATCAGCATCTTCCCGGGATTCCTCACCCGGCGCACGCAGCCCGCGATCTTCGCGTGGAAGGCCCAGCAGCCCAGCGTCGCAGTCGTCGGTTATGACGTGCCCAGCGACGGCCGATTCTGGATCGCCGCCGACGCGACATCCAACGGCGATGGCACATGGCGATATGAGTACGCCGTCTACAACCTGAACTCTGCTCGCGCCGGCGGCAGCTTCATCGTTCCGCTTCCCGCGGGCGCGACGGTGACCAATGCCGCGGCACGGATCATCCCGCACCACTCCGGCGAGCCGTACACCAACGCCCCGTGGACCGTGACGACCACGGCATCGGGTGTTGGTTTCAGCACGCCGCAGGCCTTTGCGGAGAATCCAGACTCCAGCGCATTGCGATGGGGCACGCTCTACAACTTCCGCTTTGATGCGAGCGTCGCGCCCGCCGATGGATGCGCGTCCGTCGGCCTGTTTGCTCCCGGCCAGGGCCCCGCCGCCGCGATGAACGAGTTCACCGTGGCGATCCCGACGCCAGGCGGTGCGCAGGCCGTCGCGCACGCGCCGAGCAACGATGAGTGTGCCGGTGCCGCGCCTCTGCATTTCGGTGAGAATCGCTTCAGCACCCTTGGCGCAACCAGCAGCGCTCAGGTCACACCCAGTTGCCCCGCGATCTCTGCCGACGCCTGGTTCAGCTACACGTACATCCCGTACGCGCCAACCTGCCCAGGTCAGATCGTCTTCGACACCTGCGGCTCGGCGATCGACACCGCCATCGCCGTCTATTCCACATGCCCCGCAACCGGTGACGCCGCACTCGCCTGTGATGACAACGGCGCGGCGTGCTCGTCTTCCCCCGGTGCATCGCGCGTGAGCGTGCCCGCTGTCGCGGGACAGACGTATCTCCTCCGCGTCGGTTCGCCTTCAGGTCAATCCGGGACACTCGTCGTCAACGTCGCGGCTCCGTTCTGCATCGCGCCCAACGGCGCGTGCTGCACGCCACTTGGAGCGTGCTCGATCGTGCAGGGTGCCGCAAGCTGCTTCGATGGCAACACCTTCCTCGGCTCGGGCACGACGTGCTCGCCCAATCCCTGCCCCCAGCCGCCCCCGCCGCCCAATGACGCGTGCGCGAACGCCATTTCCATCGGCGACAACCAGTCCGGCGCGCCGGCCTTGGTCGGCACCAACGTCTCCGCCGACAACTCGGTGATCGACACCTGCCCGGCCTCCACCTTCGGTCAGCGCGATGTCTGGTATGTCTACGTGCCAGCAAACAATGACCTTGTCACCGTCGACACCTGCCTCGTCCCCCCGGGCGGCAGCGACATGGACACGGTCATCTCCATTCGCGACGGCTCCTGCACCGGCGCGCAGATCGCGTGCAACGATGATGCCTCGATCTCCTTCTGCGGCCCGCTCTCAGCGCTTGAGTTCAATGCCGTTGCCGGCAGGCCTTACTTCATTCGTGTCGCCGGATACTTGGGTGGAACAGGACGTTTCACCCTCCGCGTGCGAGGCGGGCAAGGCACCGGAACTGGTGCCTGCTGCCAGGGCGCGATCTGCACACTCACGACCGACGCCGCGTGCGTTGGAAGCTTCACCAGCTTTCGCGGATTCAACACGGTCTGCAACCCGGCGAGCGATGTTCTTCCCTGCTGCCGAGCGGATTTCAATCGTTCCGGCGGGCTCAGTGCGCTCGACATCTTCGAGTATCTGAACGCGTGGTTCCAGAGTGATCCGATTGCTGCATTCGCCAACGACTCCACGCCCCCCGCGCCTCGCCCGCCGGTCGTCGCGGACCTTTTCAACTTCTTGAACGCGTGGTTTATCGGCTGCTAAGGGTTATCAGTAGGGGCCGCACTGGGGAAGTTCCCGGTACAAGATTGAACGACTCGGCGGTCTCGAAACGCCCCAGTGTGGCGATTTTGAGAGTCTTGTCCAAATTCCCAAGTCGCGTGAATCCGATCTTCAGATTCCTGCTTGCCGTGATGGAACCGAGAGGTATGTTCCCGACGAATCGGTCCGTTGTCCGCCTGACTCCAGGCGGCTTGGCCGAGTTCTCGGCGTGTTGTGTGTGGTGCGCTGTCCAGCGCAACGTGTGTTTGTGGCTGACCGGGATTTCCCGGTCCCAGAGAGGACTTCCCAGTATGAAGTGGTCCAGCTTGGGTCTGCGGGGCGTGTGCGTCGCCGCGGTGGTCTGTAGTGCGGGCACGGCGCTTGCGCAGCAATCCGTCGGCGCCGACGTGATCGTCGGCGAACTTCCTGATCGCTCCAACAACCCCGCCAGCGGCGGGCTGGACTCGTTTGCCATCGGCACAACGAGCTGCAACAAGGGCAACGTGCCGCTCAACTGGTTCACCGGTGGCACCGACAACCGCCACCCGGTGATCGGACAGAACATCTTCCGCCTGCACAACGGGCGCTTCGAGCACATTGGCCAGGCGTGGCTCAAGCACGGCTTCACCGCGCTCCAGGGCAACATCTGCGTCACTCAGTTCGGCTTCCCGTGCTCGGCGACCGCCGGCACCACGCTGGGCATCGGGTGTTCTGATCCGTATTCCTCCGGCCTGAACAACGGCCAGTCGGGCCTTGGTCCGAAGTGGCAGGTCAACGCCTCCACCGGTCTGTTCCCCTATCCGTTTGCTGGAAGCGGGCAGACCGCGTTCACGACCCACGAGCGCCGCATGCAGGTGAGCGCCGCGGACCTCGATCCCACGACCTTCTCCGGCGCGCGGTACTTTGTCGAAGGCCACTACATCGCGGGCGATGATGCCGGCGCGGGCAACGACAACAACAACGCCTCCTATCGCGAAGTCACGATCACGCTCGCGGGGTCTGAGTTCACGCTCGATTACGTCCTGAACAGCACGACGCAGCGCGAGAAGCCGGCGATCCAGGCCTGGAAGGACGTTGATCCCGCAGTCACGCTCGTGACCCTCGATGTCACCGGCGACGGGCGATTCCTCCTCGGCGCCAAGGTCACGCAGAGCGGCTCCAACTTCACCTACGAGTACGCCCTGCAGAATCTGAGCTCGCACCGCTCCGCGGCCTCGTTCGCGGTGCCCTTCCCCAGCGGCACATCGGTCACGGGCGTGGGCTTCCATGATCCCTCCTACCACTCCGGCGAGCCCAACCAGGGCCAGGCGCCCTGGACCAGCACCGTCAGCTCCACCCAGATCTCCTGGGCTGGCCCGGCATACGCCGGCACCCCGCCCGTGTATGTCGTGAGCGGCACCGACGCCAACCGCGTCACCACCTTCACCCCGGGCACGGGTAACGACCACTCCGCCAACGCGCTGCGCTGGGGCACCCTGTACAACTTCCGCTTCACCACCACCGTCGCTCCCGCGACCGGTGGCGTGCAGATCGGCATGTTCCGCCCGGGCACCCCGAGCGCCTTCACGCTCAACGTTCCCACGCCCGGCGGGGCCACCATCGGCGTCGCCACCGGCAACTGCTGCACCGGCAGCGTCTGCACCGTGACCACCCCGGCCGCGTGCACCGGCACCTTCGGCACCGTGGGCGCAAGCTGCAATCCTGATCCCTGCAACTTCGGTGTGTGCTGCGCCACCTCGGGCGCGTGCTCCTTTGTCACGCAGGGTTCCTGCGTGGGCACCTGGACTCAGGGCGGCTCCTGCACCCCGAACAACTGCCCCGCTCCGACCGGCGCGTGCTGCATCGGCACCGCCTGCTCGGTCGTGACCCAGGCCAACTGCACCGGCGGGTCGTATTCCGGCGATGGCTCTGCGTGCTCGCCGACGGCCTGCATTGATAATAACCTCTGTGCCGCCGCCCGGCCGCTCTGTGACGGCATCGCCGTCACCGGCTCCACCGCTTCGGCGACCTTCTCCGACGCAATCCCGGCCGTCTGCGGCCAGGCCGGCACGTCTCCCGACGTCTGGTTCACCTACGCCCCCAGCGGCACCAGCGGTACCGTCTCGGTCTCCATCGATACCTGCGGCTCCACCTATGACACCGTGATCTCCGCCTACAGCGGCGCCTGCGGCTCGCTCGTGCAGCTCGCCAACGGGTGCAACGACGACAGCACCGCCGCCTGCGGAGCGGGCACGCTGCAGTCCCGTGTCACGGTCACGCTGACTCGCGGCACCACCTATCGCATCCGCGTCGCCGGCTTCCAGGGCGCCACCGGTGACTACACCGTTCGAGTGGTCGGCGGCACCGGCACCGGCTGCAACCCGCCCACCGGCTCCTGCTGCGTCTCGGGCGCGGCCTGCTCGGTCGTCGCACAGGCCGCCTGCACCGGCACCTGGACTGCTGGCGGCGTCTGCTCGCCGGACCCCTGCGCCGTCGTCACCGGTGCCTGCTGCTCCGCAGGCAACTGCGCCATCGTGGCTCAGACCGCCTGTAACGGCGTCTGGACCAGCGGCGGCTCCTGCAATCCCAACCCCTGCCCCCCGCTGAACGACGACTGTGCCAACCGCGCCGGTCTGGGCCTGGGCACCACCCCATTCAACAACACCACGGCCACCACCGACGGCGTCGCCCACAACCCCACCTGCCTCTTCTCTGGCAGCGACCAGATCTTCCGCGACATCTGGTACAACCACCCCTCCCAGGCCAACGGCACGCTGGTGATCGACACCTGCGGCTCGGCGTTTGACACCAAGATCGCCGTCTACTCCGGCTTCGGCTGCCTCGACTACGCCACACGCCTCATCGCCTGCAATGACGATGACAACACCTGCCCGGGCGGCGCGACCCTGCAGTCCAAGGTCACGATCCCCGTCACCGCTGGCGCGTTCTACACCATCCGCGTCGGTGGCTGGAATGCCACGGCGGCGGGCGCTGGCCAGCTTACGCTGACCTTCACCCCGGCCCCCGTCAACGGCTCCTGCTGTGTCGGCACATCCTGCTCGGTCGTGACTCAGGCGGCCTGCACCGGAACCTGGACCACCGGCGGGGCCTGCGGCCCGGTCGGGAACCCGACCACTTGCTGCCCCGCCAACTTCGATGGCGCTGGCGGCGTGGAGATCAACGACGTCTTCGCCTTCCTCAACGGCTGGTTCGCCAATGACCCCGCCGCCGACTTCAACGGCGGTGGGCTGAGCACTCAGGACATCTTCGACTTCCTGAACGCCTGGTTCGCTGGGTGCCCATAACACGGGCTGAGTGAACGGAACACTGTGATTTCCCCGGGGCGGGCTCTCGCGAGCCCGCCCCGGCGTCTTTAGAGATGGAATCGACAGCAAGCGTGCATTCGGGAGCTCATGGTCGGCATTTGTCTGAGATTCTCCGAGCAAGATTGCCGACACGGATTCGTATCTGAGGTATGCTTTCTGGCCGATTGCAAAGGAACCGTTGGGTGCCGGGCATCGGATTGGATGATGGGAGCGAAATACCGCTCCATGCTGGCTATTCGGCGATCGAGCGCCCGTTCGGGAGTTTTCGCTCGACAGCTTCTGTCCTGAGGATGTCAAACATGGTCAATCGACGCCGCGCATTCACGCTGATTGAACTCCTTGTGGTGATTGCCATCATCGCGTTGTTGATCGGCATTCTTCTGCCAGCGCTGGGCAAGGCGAGATTGGCCGCCCAGTCCACGATCAGTGCATCGAATCTGTCGTCGATGGCCAAGACGCAGGTTCAGTACTCAGCGGATTTCAAGGACTCGTTCGTGAATCCATTCGGATTCAGCGGCGGGGCGTATGCGGCAACGGGGACCTGGGCATCCTTCACGGACCCGTTCTATGAGCAGCGCGGGGGCACGATCGTCGTGACGACCCTTGGCGACCCGATCCGTGCCAGCGAGCCCTTCAGTTGGCTCTGGGCTACGCAGGTGACCGCGTACATCAAGGAGTTTGACTATTTCCCCGCGGTCATGCGTGCCCCGCATGACAACAACCTGGTGCTTCGCCACAAGAACCTTGCCGCAAAGCTCGCACGCGGGCAGTCGATCGAACTCGACTGGGTGGACACTTCCTACTGGGTCTCGACGACCACGTGGATCGCTGGCGAGCGATATCGGAATGAGACGCTGCTTCCCCCACTGGGCACGACCGATGTTGCGGGGCGGAACTTCTGGCGCCGGGCACGGTTCGACCAGGTGACTCAATCGGCTCAGAAGGTGCTGCTCTACGAGAGGTTTGACTTTGACACCAAGTCTCGCCCGAGCGCGCCGACTGGTGGCGCGACTGTTCAGGCAAATCCGCAGTTCAACAACCCAGGTGGCTCGCCGCGTGTCGCTCTGATGGATGGCTCGGTGACCAAGGCGCGCATGAATCGGCTATACGCCGACGCGAACAGCAGCGATCCGTCGATCCGCGGCACGTATCGGCCGTGCAGTCTGTGGAACGTTCAGACCAACACGCTGGTGAACGTGTTCGGCATGACTCCGGAACTTTGGGAGAACGGCACGACCTTCGGTGGTCAGCCGACGACCGCTTGGCCGCAGTTCTTCTGGGCAACCAGAAACGGTATCTCAGGGCTGGACTTTCGTGGTCGCTGATTGGAACGGAGACACGGTTGGAAAAGAAGACCAAGACTATTGCCGCGATCGCTCTACTGGCCATTCTCGCCGCGATCGCCATGTATATGTGGGTCGGCGGCGAATCGAGTCGCGTGGACTCGCAGACACTTGACAACGCCGCCGCGATCGTGAACGACGCGGCGCAGGCCGACCCTTCGATTACCGCTCCACCGCCGGTGGAGCCGGAAGCTCCGGTTCCGGGCAAGCTTCGCAACTGAACATCACCATCAATGAATGCCGGAGTGCTGACGATGAAAAAGAAGAGTGCCTTTACGCTGATCGAACTGCTGGTGGTGATTGCGATCATCGCCTTGCTCATCGGCATCCTGCTTCCGGCTCTGGGCAAGGCGCGGCTGGCAGCTCGGCGGACGCTGAGCGCGGCGAACCTTGCCGGGTGTGCTCGCTTGCAGGCGACGTACGCCTCGGAGAACAAGGACTCGTTCGTCAACCCGTTTGATCAGCGCACGGGGCTGGCGTTCAGCAACTATGCCCCGGCTCCGCAGTGGTACACAGTGATCCTGCCGCAGTACTTGCAATCGTCGCTGCAGACGATCTATGGCTATGGGTTTGACGCGGGAACGCGAACGACCGAGCCGTTTGCGAGCGTGTGGACGGTGTACATGGGCAACTACATCAAGGACGCGGATTCGGGCGGCGCGTGGATGCGCGATCCGGCGGACCCATCGATCAACGAGCGTGCGAAGCGGACGGCCGCGGCTCCGGGCGGAGCGGAGACCAAGGGCTATGACACGTCGTACTGGTTCCCGCCGGTGTTCTGGCTGCGTGGTGATCGGTACAAGGATGAGTTCCTGACGCCCGTTCCTACGTCGCCTGTGACGATTACCGCCGGCCAGATCACCAACCCCGGCGGTTCTGTGTGGCTGGCGCGGAATCGGTTTGACAGCGTGCAGTTCTCCTCGCTGAAGGCGATGTTGTTTGAGCGGTTTGATTCGTCGGCGACGAGGCGTCCGACGGGCGTCGCGGGTGCGGCTGCGGATCGCATGCCGCAATGGAACAATCCGGGCGCCCGACCGCAGGTGGCGTTCGTGGATGCGAGCGTGAGCACGATCAAGATGTCCGACGTGCACGCGCTGGGCGAGAGCACCAATCCGGATGTGACGAAGGTCTTCCGTCCGAGCGGGATCTACAACGTGCCGACGGCGTATGCGACGCGCTGGCTTGTGGACCCGGCCGACGGCGACACCGATCCGTTTGAGACGGGCATCGCACCGTTCGCCGGCACGACGGCGTGGCGGCAGTATTTCTACGCGACCCGCAACGGCGTCGCCGGGCAGGACGTGAACAGGCGATAATCCCGGCCTCGAACCGAGTGGAGAGTGTCAAGGATGGACCAGAAGAAGCGGATCGTGATCGGCGGGCTAATCGGCGTCGTGCTGCTTGCGGTGCTGATCTTTGTGTGGACGTCGGGCGGGAGCGCGCCGGCGGTCGATGAAGCCGTGGTGGACACGGCCGCCAAGAGCGCACAGGAACAGGCGGCGGAGACGACCTTCACGCCAGAGGAAATGGAAGTCAAGCCGCGGCAGAAGCCGACGGGGATTGGTTCGCCGTGATTGCACGCGGGTCGCTATGGCTTACCTCAAGATTTTCGGTTACGGTCTGAGTCTGGTGATGTGATGCTGGGTGGGGCACTCGCGAACACAAGGGGCTTTGTGCTATCCTTGAACTGGGCGTATTCACGCCCGGACAGCGCTGTCTGCCGCGCTGCCAAAGTGTGGTGCTCGTAGAGGCGAAGACATGGCGACCCGACAAACGCTTGGTGGTGATCCTGCTCCGAAGAGCTCGTCAAAGCCGAAGGCTGGCGGTGGCGACCCTGCGGATGCGGCGGCGCGGAAGAAGCGGGTGGTGGTCATGACGGTGCTGTTTGTGGTGCTGCTGGGGGCGGTCATACGCTACTACTGGCCGACGAAAGAGACGCTGGAAGAAGCGGGGCAGGTGAATCCTGAGCCGGTGGTGGATGAGTCGGATCCGGCGAATGTGCCGCCGCCACCGCCGCCGGAACCGGAGCTTGGGCCGAATGACTTCACGGAGATTCCGCGGCCTGTGCCGGGATAAGGCAGAGAAGGCACACAGGCGGGACGCCTGTGCCACCAAGGCCAGGTGATAGGGCTTGTCTTATCGGCGCGGGTTGCGTGCCGAGGGGTTTCGGCGGCCGGCGATGGCTTTGGGGCCGAGGGGGCCGGGCTTTGGCGAGGTGGCTGCGGCGGGCGCGGGGGTATGGTCGTCGTCTTGATCGTCGGCGGTGTCGGGCGACGCGTTGGGCGCGTCTGGCGACTGCTGATCGTCGGGCGCGCTGGTGGGGGTGTCTTGGACAGAGTCGGGGGCGGCGTCGGGTTGATCCAGACGCGCGAAGATCAGGCGGCCGGCGGAGGTCTGCATCGCCGAGCCGACGGTAATGGCGACGTCCTGGCCCACCTGGTGGGCGGCGTTCTCGACGACGACCATGGTGCCGTCATCGAGGTAGCCGACGGCTTGCTCGGCTTGTTCGCCGGGTTTGAGCAGTCGCAGGGTGAGCTTGTCGCCGGGGATGAGCGTGGGCTTCAGGACGGCGGCGACGTCGTGCAGATTGATGGCCTGGACGCCTTCGATCTGGGCGATGCGGGCCAGGCCGTGGTCGGTGGTGAGGATGCGGGCGCTGAGCTGTTCGGCGAGTTCGACGAGCATGCGATCGACGGCGAGGGCGGTGAGGACGGTTTCGTCGAGGATGACCTCGACGGTGCCGAGGCGCTGGAGGCGGGTGATGACATCGAGGCCGCGGCGGCCGCGGGCGCGCTTGGTTTTGTCAGAGTTGTCGGCGAGAAGCTGCAGCTCGGCGACGACGAAGCTGGGGACGATCATGGGGGATTGCAGGAGGCCGGAGGCGCAGAGCTCGACGATACGGGCGTCGATGAGGGCGGAGGTATCGAGGACGTTTGGGCGGACGCCGCGGAGCTGCTTGGCGAACTCGACATAAGGGATGACGAGTCGGAAGTCGTCCTGGGTCTGGAGGACGCTGGAGACGCCGAGGTAGCAGAGGGCGATGCCGAGCATGACCTTGACCATGGCGACTGGGCCGGCGATGGCGTTTGGATTCTGGACCCACGCGGCGATGAGGAGGTCCATGATCGCCGAGAGCGCGCCGGTGGCGAGGAGGCCGCCGACGAGGCCGAAGAAGATCGCGCTGATGGTGGCGAGTTTTTTGTTGGGTGTGGCGAGATCAACGATCAGCGCGGTGCAGACGAGCACGATCGCGATGGAGATGGGGACCCACCAATCAAGCATGACGGCGCCGGGCGTCGTGTCGGCGCTCTGCGATTGCAGGGTGAGCAGCATCGCGACGACGGTGATAAGCACGAAGAACGCCATGCGCACGAAGCGGAGCATGACGCTGCGCTGGCGGTGGAGCTGTTCCAGCGGGTTGGCCGCGGAGGGATGGGGTTGGCCCGATTGGGGCGTGCGCGAGGAGTTGGGCTGGGCGGCGGTCATGAGGGAATGTAGGGGGTTGGGCCAAAGGGCCCTGAGAAACGATTCGCGTGCGGGGCGGCGGGTGTTGCCAGAGAGAAGTGGAGTGGAGAGCAGGAGGGGGTGGTTATGGGGTTTGGTGGCTACGGGGCATGTGCGTAGCATGGGTGCTCGGGAGTGTGCGGCAGATGGCCGACACGCCCCTGGATCGACGGCCGGGCCCGGTGCACGGGCGTGCCCGTGAACCTGGTCAGGGCTTGACCGCAGCAGCCATAAGCGGCGTATGCCCGGTGCTGCCGGTGTCCTGGCCGTCGATCTTGGGGCGTGGAGGGGGGCTTGATGCTGATGCCTCACGCAGTGCTTGTGCGTCAAGGTGTTTTGAATCCGCTGTCGAGAAACCTGTGCCGACGACTGAACGTAAATGAGTCGTCCGGGGGTGGGAGCTTGAATCGGCTGCTCTAGACGATTCTGAAGCGGTTGTGTGCATGGTGGATGAGAACGTGGAGTCGAGTGCTGAGCAGTCGGCTGGTGATGCCGGCTCGGTGGCGCCACGGACTTTGCCGGCTGCGCGGGTGGTGATTGAGCGGTTGTTTGAGGAGCATGGGGATGTGCTCTGGCGGTTTGCGATGGCTCGGACGCGGTCGCGCGAGGTGGCGGAGGAGGTGGTGCAGGAGACGCTGGTTGCGGCGATCCGGGCGCATGGGCAGTTCTCGGGCTTGAGCTCGGCCCGGACGTGGCTCCTGGGCATCGCGGCACACAAAATTTCGGATCACTTTCGGGCGACGCGTCGGGAGGCGCGCTTTTCGGGAGCGCCTCAGGCCGATGGTGAGGAGTCGGGGGTGGATCGGGGGATGTTTGACGAAGCGGGGATGTGGGCGCGGATTCCGGGTGATTGGGGGCTTGGGGGCGAGGAATCGGCAGAGCGGGCGGAGGTTTTGGGGGCTCTGCGGGCGTGTATTGAAGAGTTGCCGCCATCGATGTCGGAGGTGATCTGGTTGCGTGAGTTCCAGGGCATGCCGGCTGAAGAGGTGTGCAAGGCCCTTGGGCTGACGGCGACCAACCTGTGGACAAGAATGCACCGTGCACGGAACGCGCTGCGTGCGTGTGTGGAGAAGTCTTTGCGAGGCGGAAAGGACTCGGCATGATCGGCTTCATTTCCGAAGTCGTGCGCGTATTGCGCCTGCCTTGTCGCGAGCACACGCTGCTTTTTTCCAAGCAGCTTGATGAGCCGCTCTCGCGGGCCACGGCGCTGGGTCTTCGCATTCACATTGTGTATTGCCGCGGGTGCAGTCGATATCGTCGGCAGCTCCGGCGATTGCATGAGCTTGCGCGGTCGCTGGGCACGCAACTGGATTCGGGCGAGCCGATGCCGGATGCCGCCCGGGAGCGGGTGCTGCGACGGATCCGAGAAGACTCCTGAAAAAATCGGGCGTTGGTGTCAGGCGCGGTTGTTGGCCGCGACTTACCTGACGGACTCGCGGATCGATCGCGCTGGCATGAGTGTGGGTGGCTGGTGCTGCGTGATCCGCCGGGTTCCACTGTCACGGCGTTTGTCGTGAGTGGTGATCGCACGCTTTGATTTTTTCATCGCACTCTTTTCGGGAGGTTCTATGAATCTGAAGACTCTGACCGCTGTTGCTGTTGTCGGGCTTGCTTCTGGGCTCGCTCACGCCGCCCCTGTCGAGGTGCGCGTCACGGTACGGAATCTCGCGCCGACCAACAGCGTGTCGTTTGCGCCGCTGCGTGTGGGCTTCGGCAACGGCACGTTTGATGCGTTCAACAACCTGCAATCGGCGTTTCTGCTGGGTCAGCCGGACGTCTCGACCGCACCGATCGTGACCGTGGCCGAGGGCGGGAGCGGGTCGACGTGGCTTCCGGCTTTCGCGGCTGCGGAGCCGAATGCGACGATCGGGAGCGTCGTGCCGTCGCCGGCGGGTCCGCTCCTCCCGGGCGCGTCGGCGATGGGCACGTTTATCGTTGATCCGATGGTCAACCGATTCTTCACGTTCGGCTCGATGGTGGTGCCGAGCAACGATCACTTCATCGGCAATGACAGCCCGACCGAGTACATGCTGTTTGATGCGTCGGGCAACCTGGTGCTGAACTCGATCTCGCAGTTTGGCAACGAGGTGTGGGATGCGGGCTCGGAAGTGACCAGCGCGGCGAACGCAGCGTTTCTGATGGGCGGCGTCAACGCGCAGCGCATTGACGAGGGCGGCGTCGTGAACTTCAACTTTGATCGGCTGGATGCGTTCAATGGGCTCACGACCGCGGCGGGCTACACGTTCAATCGGCAGTTTGGCGCGAGCGATGAGATCTACCGGATCACGTTCGAGGTGATTCCCGCCCCGAGCGCGGCCGCGCTGCTGGGGTTGGGCGGGCTCTGCTCGCTGCGTCGTCGGCGTGCTTGAGCCGAACGGAAGTTCTCACTGAGTTTCTGCAGATTCGCCACGAGATGCCACCCAACGCCGTGAACTATGAGGCCCGATTGGATGCTCGGAAGGCCTTGGCCGCAAGGATTTGCGAGCGGGTG
>JAIEOW010000003.1 GCA_019750095.1 Phycisphaerales bacterium | reverse complement strand
AAGGTGTTGTTCCAGTGTGCCGTCGCCGCCGCGCCGCTCCCTTCCGCGGCTGGGTCGGCGACGGCATTGGTTCGGGGTTGGCCAAGGGGCCTGGGCTTCAGATCAACGGGCGAGACAGACTGCGTCTGCTTTGGTGTGGTCAGCGCCAGTTCGGGAAGCTACGACGTGACCGAGATCGATCGATGCGGGTTCGGTGATGCAATCGCAAGAGCCAACTGCGGGCACGCCAGAAACGCCGAGGCCGTCGCACAGATCGCAAGAAGTTGAACGCGGAAGTTGGCCATCCTGGCGAAGACACCCCTCGCCCGCGGCTCCGCCGGGGCGTCTGATCGGTACTAACGCTTGGGCGCTTCGTCAGCGACCAGCGCGATGATCTCATTGATGCGGACACAGAAGTTGTCGTTCAACACCAGAACCTCGCCGCGGGCGACGTGCCGGTCGTTCACATAGACATCAACGGGATCTCCAGCGAGTTTGTCGAGTTCCACGACGCTGCCCTCGCCGAGCCGAAGCACATCTTCAACGAGCATTCTGGTTCGGCCAAGCTCGATCTTGACGTTGAGATTGACATCGGAAAGAAGGTCGATTCCCTCGGGCTTTTGGGTGGCCGCGGGCGGGGCAAAGCTCGGCAAATTGAGCGGCTGGGCGGTCACGCGAGATGCGGCCGGCGGCGGCATCGAAGAACCGTGCGATGCGGGAGTTGAGGGTGGCGACCCGAGCGAGGGATTCATCGAGCGAGCGGCCTCGATCGCCTGCTGAGCCGCGAGCAGCGCGGCCACCGCGGCATCATCGCCACCTGAGGCCGCGTTGGTTTCCGTGGACTGGGTGTTCAAGCTCGAAACGGCCGCCTGTGCCGCAAGAAGGGCTTCGGCGGCCAAGTCCTGAGCATCGCCCGACGGGGTGTTGGCTGAATCATCACTCATCAGCGTCTCCACGCTCTGACCATCCGACGCATCCATGCATCGGTTGCTCCGGACGATTCCGGCGCGCGATGTCTATCGGCGCGATGACCGGAATGGTCGCAGTTTTCGCGCGATGTCCGCAGCTTTGACGCGCAAATGCCGCGCGACCGACGTCATTGGCGTCAGAAGTCTGACGGGAACCCGTTGCAGGTTGGGATCAAGACCCGTTCCACGAGCGACTTGCCGTCGGAGTCCTGCCCAAGCACCTTGTCCAGCAGGGCCGTGACCTGGCGGTTGAGACTCTGGCGTTCCGGCTCCTTGAGCTGCGCGATGGGCGATCGGCTGACGATCTGGCTCACGCCTTCCTTGATCTCGGCCTTGCGCTGTTCAAGCACGTTCTCGACACGCTCGGAGTTCTTGTTCTTGACCTGAACGAAGAACGACACGTTCCAGATCCACACGCGCCCTGCGGTCAGATTCTGGAATCGCTCGTCTTCTTTCTCGAAAAGTCGGATCTCGACGGTCTGCTCGGATTCATCGTGCTCCAGATGCTTGGCTTCGGTGGCGGCCTCGGTCTTCTTGGGGCCACCCATGGCGCCCAGCACGAAGAACACCAGCGCACCTTCAAGAATCATCAGCACCGCGACGATCGCGATCGTCTTGATCGGGAGGCCCTTCTTCTTCGCCTCACCCTCGGCGGGTGCGGCCTCGGGGGCCTTGGCATCTTTCTTTTCCTTCTCAGCCATGGTCGATCGCCTCCGTGCGCCCGGCGCGCAGTTCCAGCGCACAGGACACACGGGATATCGAGCTTTTCACGCTCAGAGTTCACGATCCGGCACCGGCTGGCCGGACGAACGTCCGCTCGCTGGTTATGCGGCCTTCAGCATGTCAGTACGCGTAACGTGTTCACCGGGCGGCAGAAGGCCGAGCAGCACTCCACGCACCCGCTCGCCAGACTCGCCGGAACGAATCGCCAATAACGCTTCAACGATCAGGATGCCGGCGAGTTCATCCTCGGCAACCCGGGCCATGGTCCGATCGCCCAGTTCCTGAGCTACGGCGGCCATCACGAAGGCGGCATATACCCCGCCCAGAATGCCGAAGGTCGCCAGGGTGTTCATGTGCTCGACACGGCCGATGATGGAGAGCAGCAGCAGGACACCGGCAAGACCGCCGGACAGAACGACCACGGGCGCTATGCGGCAGAGCGAGAGTAGACGAGCGCGTGTGCGATACGCCGCACGGCTCTCGGCCTCGGCCCGTTCGCTGAGTTCGCGGCGAATCTCGGATGCAGGTGCGCCCCCCACAACCATCTGCACACCCGCGGCAAACAGTGTCCGCCGCTCGTGAACGCCTGCGTCGGCGAGCACGAGCACGCCACGGCTGTGCGCGTCGGCGCCGATCGTCGTCAGCACGTCGATCAAGTGTTCGATCCGGGCCGGAGCGTGCTTAGCGGCGTGCAACCGACGACCAAATCCGAAGATGGCGGCCAGCCAGATGACGGCGACCGCGATGATGCTGCACAGCCCGAGCACGATGAGAGGCGTGGAAAATGCACCGAGCCAATCTGTCTGCTCTGCGAGCGCAAAGCCGGTGATGACCAGCACGCCGCCGAGCAGGAGTCCAGCGATGGAGGTGTTACCCATAAGTTTGATTATCGGATTCGGGGTCGAGTTTGCCCAGAATCCGAGTCTCTGGAACGACGTCCGAATGGGGTTATCGCCCGATGGCCAGGAGCTGCTGCATGAGCTGGTCGGTGGTCGTGATCACCCGCGAGGATGCCGAGTAGCCCGTGCTGGCCAGGATGAGGTTGATGAACTCCTGGCTGAGGTCGACGTTGGAGAGTTCCAGTGCACCGCCGACGATCTTGCCGGCACCGAGTTCCAGCGGCGTGGTAACGAGCGCGGAACCGGAGTTCGGCCCGGTGATGAAGCCGTTGCCGCCGGCATCGACCAGACCCTCTGGGTTGGCAAAGGTGGCGACGGCGACCTGGCCCAAGGTGCGTGTGAGCCCGTTGGAGAAACCGCCGGTGATGATGCCATCCTGCCCGACGGCGTAGGCGTTGAGCGTGCCGATGGGTGCGCCGTCCTGGCTGAGGGCGGCGAGCGAGGAGTTGTTGTTGGCGAGCGCGGTGACCGCCGACGCGCTGCCGCCGAAGTTCAGGTTGAAGTTGAACGGCGACTGCGCGCCTGTGCCAGTGCGATCGATGCTGATGCCGATGTTGGGTGCGCTGGTGAGGCGACCCGAAGCGTCGAAGTTCAACGTGCCGGTGGCGAGCACGTCGGTCACGTCCTGGTTGTCGGGCGACTCGGCGAAGTATCGCCACGTGGTGCCGAAGCCGCCCTGCTTGCTCTCGAGCACCATGCGGAGATTCACGGTCACGGCTGTGCCGAGTGAGTCGTAGGCGATGAAGCTCGTGAGCACGCTCTCGCCGTCGGCGGTTGATGTTGTCGTTGCGGCGAAGGGGTTGCGAATCGCGCCAGAGGGCTGGACGAGATTGATATCGGCGGTCTCGATGTCGAGCGAGTTTGCGGTGCCGACGTTTCCGACGATGGTGATCACACCGGTGGCCGTATCGAGGGCTGCGCCCGGAGATCGACCGTCGGGATTCGGACCTTGCGAGACGTTGAGGTTCAGGGCTTGATTGAGAAACGTGAGGTAGTCCTGAACGGTGGTGGTGGCGGCCACAGTCAGCTCGGCGTTGGGCACGTTCTGCGTGCCCTTGCGAACGCCAGATACGCGAATGGTTTGGCCCGCGGCGAACAGGGGCGAGCCCGCGGCGGCGGGGTCTTGGACATCAATAAGTCGCGTGTTCAACGCGAGCGCGTTCCCCGGGCCAGGCGGCGGAGCCGCGGCGGGCAGCGCACCGAGCGCGGCAAAGGTGGTCAGCGAGCCGCGCGTGGGCACGTTGCCGCCCGCGTTGAGGTTGCCTGAGAGCCGCACGTTCTCGGTAGCTTCGGCGAGCGTGAGCTGGCCGACGGGGATGTTGATGTTGGTCAGCACGCCTTGGACGACGTTGAAGTCTTGATCGACGCCGAAACCCTGGACGCGTTCGCCGGAGATGGTCACAAGGTCGTTGGCGGTGTTCTGGCGGAACGAGCCGGCACGCGTGAAGACGTTGTTCCCGTCGCGGTTGACGATGAAGAACCCGGAGCCGTCGATGGCCAGGTCTCGCGGATCACCGGTGGGACTGACCGAGCCGGTGGAGAAGTTGCGCTGGGTGCCAGCGATGGTGGTGCCCAGGCCGATCTGCGTCGGGTTGGTGCCGCCGGTCGCGTCGCCCGGCGCGGTGCCAGCGGAGAGCGTGCGGTTGAACTGGCTGGCGAACAGCATGCGGCTGGACTTGAACGCCGTGGTGTTCACGTTGGAGATGTTGTTGCCGATGACGTCGAGATTTCGAGCATTGGCGCTGAGCCCGGTGAGCCCGGTGAAGAAGGCGGTGGTCGAAGCCATGAGGTGTCCTCTTGAACAGATGGGTCGAGCCGTCGGCGGTCGGCAGAAATCGTCGAATCAGCTGGACTTCTAAAGATCAGCGAGCAGTTGCAGGAGCGTTGAGTTCTGGGGGATCGTGCTGGGCGGCTGCAGATTCGGGCCAGAGGGCTGCACGGTGCCGATCGGCGGAGTCGGCGCGCCAGGCAGGGCGATGCTCGCAGGCGTGCGAGCGTCACCGAGATCGATCATGCCGTCGATCCCCGGCACGGGCCCGGATGCCGGAGCGACACCGGAGATCTCCCGCTGCGAGACATCCATAATGAGTTTCTGTCCATCGATGTTGATGAGCGCCGTGCGGACACCAGACGATTCCAGCTGATCCGCCGCGAGTGAAAGGCGTGCGAGCTGTTCATCGTTCAGTGTGACGCCCGCGTTGTCGCCGATGGTGACGGGCTGGGCCGAACCGAGCGTGCCCTCGCGGGCGCGATTCAGGAGATCGGCGAACGACGCCTGTTCGACGCCCGTCTTGGGCGGAGTGCTCACGCCCGGCGGGAGCACGCCGGAGCCGAGCATCTTGAGGAGTTGTGCCGAAGAAACGTTCAATCGTGGATCCCCGTCACCAGAGTTCGGTCGCGTTTACCGCTGCGTGTTCGGAGCGGTGGGTGATTCACGTGGGGCATCCGAGTCGATGCGTGTCGGCGGAGTGACCACAGGCGCCGGTGCCGGCGTGGGCGTCGGGGGCGGAGTCGTCGGCGTGGTCTGGGCGACGGGTGCCTCGCGGATCTGATCGACATTATCAAACGGCACCCGCGCCCCGCTGGCGAGGATCAAGACCGGGCCGTCGCGCGTCTGGCTGACGGACCGCACGGTGCCCTGGACGGCTTCGAAGGTGTCGGTGTATCCGCTGACATACTTGCCAAGCAGCGCACCGGCGGTCGAGAGTTGATTCTGGGTGACGACCGCCTGCAGCTTGTTCTGCAGAGCGAGATCGGATTCGATCGAGCGGATGCTCGAGACCTGTTCGAGCAGCGCGTTGGAGTCGTTGGGCTTGAGCGGGTCTTGATTGGAAAGCTCGGTGAAGAGGATCTTCACGAACTCCTCGCTGGTGAGCTCGCTGAAGCGGCTCTTGGCAGCGGTCGCTGTGGTGCCCGTTCCGGAAGAGAGTGAAGCGATGTCCATGGCGGAGCTCCTGAGGTGATGCGATCAGGCCGTCGCATCAACACGCACGCGCCCGTCCTGGGCGACATGCAAAACCGAACCGATGATTCCAACGGTCTGGCCGATGGATGCATCGATGGGGAAGAGGTCAAGAGCCGGCTCCGCCGGCGGCGTGGAGATGTCGTTCACTGCTGCTGCCCCAACGAGTCCCGCATCCTGCGACGACCGACGTTGAGACGATTGGTCCGAGTGGGCTCCGCCCGATTCGGCTCCGACAGCTTGCTCCGGGTCCCTCGCAAACGATGGGCCAGCGTCGCTAGGCAAGACTTGCGCGTCGTCAGGCGGTGCTGACGTTGGCATGCCATCCTCGCGCTCTGTGCGCAGCGGCGGCAATCCGAGGTCGCGATCGGGCAATCTTGGTCGCAACGTGACCGCGATATCCTCCACGTGCACACCCTTGTCGGAAAGCGCCGACACGAGTTCGGCCATCGACCCACTCAGGGCCGCGCGGGTCTTGGCGGAAGCAACCTCAAACCGAGCACGCAGATTCTGATCGGCGTCAATCTTGACCTGGACCCTGAGCTGACCAAGGTGCGCCGGCTGAAGCCGGAGCGTCAGAGTGCCCCCGGGTGATCGAAGTGCCTCGGTCACGCCACGCTGGAGCTGCAGCGCGAGTTGTCGCTCGAAGTCCTGATCTGTTTTCTGTGCTGGAGCAGTGGCACGGGTGCTTGAAGACGGATCCAGCCGCTCAAGAAACTTGCTCGTACTGCTGCCGCTGATCGAGCCCGAAGGCGCGGCACCACGGCTGTCTGTCGAAGGCGTGGGGCGCGTCGTCGCAGCACCAGCGACCACGATCGGAGCGGCGTGGACCGAGATGTTGGCGTTGGTCTCTCGCGGAGCGGTCGATGGGCGATTGACCGCAGCCGAGTTGCCTGAAGAACTACGCACTTCAGCCTTGTTTTCCCGACTCGAACTACTCTGCGCAGGCACGTGCGCGTGCTCGCTGGACGCGTCGTCCTTCGGTAGCGACGACGGAGATTCCCGATGAGTATGCGCGTCGGCCCCTGAACCTGAGGGCTCTCTCGGTCGAGAGACCCCAGCCGCGTCGCGATGCGCCTGCTCGGGTACACCCTCGCTCGCTGGCTTGGTCAACTCCGCGCCGGGACGCTGATCAGGAGCAACGAGCGAGAATCGTGGCGACTGGCCGCCAAGAAGAATGACCGAGTTCAAGGTCTCGATCGTCAGCGGTTGTCGGGTCAAGAGCGTGCCGGGATCAGCGGCCACTGTGGTCGCACCTGCGATGCTCAGACCGGATTGAGTGACGGTGGCCTCCTCCGCAGCCTCCGCGTCTTCGGACGTGCGCTCGTTTCGCACGTCTTCGTCGGCCTGCTCTCGGGCCGAGGTAGTGTCAGGGTCACCCACGCGCTTCGGACGATCGGCCGTGTCGCGCAACTGCTCCGTCGGGTCCTCACGGCTTGGGAGAAGATCGCTGGCAAGCCCCGAGCCACTCTGTTCAGCGACGAACGTGCTGACGCGGGCTCGCGACGCCGCACCACTGAGCGACCGCGCAAAGTCGGCGTTGAGTGCGGCAACTTTCGCCGACCCCACCTTGCCCCGTGCAATGCTGGCCGAGTCGGTCTGCAAAGCGACCCTAGCGGGAGGTTGATCCCGCGGGAGGAGATTGAGCGGGAGCAGCGGCGTTCGCAGGGCGTTGGGCATTTGTGGGAGAAGCTTCAGCGGCGGGAACGGGTGGAGCGACAGGCGCGGCCAAGCCGCGCCGACGCAACCGTTCAAGCAAATCCGCTGCCACCTGGGAATCGTCCTTCACAAACTCGGCGAGCACTTTGCCACGTTTTCCCTCTTCCATCACGGCCAGATAGGCGACGACCTGCTCGTGCTCCTGCCTCTCGAGCAGCGCAGACATCATCAGCTTGGCGTCTTTGGGTTTCTGGTTCTCAAGGGTGCTGAGTGCGAGCTTGAACTGCTTGTCCTGATCCATCGCCGCAAGACGCGTTCGCTCGGCTTCAAAGGCCTTGCGATCCGTCTCGAGCTTCTTCTCGCGCTCCTCGAGCTTGGCGAGCTGCGCGAGGAGGCTCGACCGGAGATTCTCAAGCTCCTGTTGCTGGCGCAGGAGCATCTGCTGGCGCTGCTCATCGCGAAACTGCTGCTCGGCGATCTTCTCACCAGCCGTCACCGGCGGCTCGGCGAGCCTCGCCTGCTTGGCTTTTTCGTCGGCCTGCTGCTTGGCCTCCATCTCCTTCATGGCCGCTTCGGCCTTCTCCTGCTCGATCGTGCGGGCGAGTGCCGTTCGGATCGCATTGATGCGTTCTGAGTTCAGTCGATTGGAAGTGCCCAGCCAACCGAGCAGCCCGCCAACGGCAAGCACGTTCAGCACGGCAAAGATCGCCAGGATGTTCCAGATCGCTTTCAAGGCCGCTCTCCCATCTGTGCGCCTCGGTCTCTCGCAGCGCGAAAGTACTGCTGCGATGCCACTTCTTCGAGCTGCGCGTTCTCGCGACGCAGATGTTCCTGTCTCCACTCTTCAAATCGCTTCTCGCGGATCAACTCGACGCCCTTTCGATCCGAGGAGGCTTTCAGCAACGCGGCTCGCGCCTGTTCGATCCTCGCGTACACACCCGCCAGCTCGATCGCCAGCCGCTGAGCAAGCCCGACCTGATGCAGCGACGCCGCGGCCTGCATCCGCAGTTCCGGAACATTGACGCCGCCACCCACCAGCCGCGAGCGCACCTCATGCTTTGCCAGGCCGATATCCCGCTGCGCCGCTCGCAGACGCTCCTCGAGCACCAAGCGATCGCGTTCGATCGCGGCAAGCGCGATCTGTCGATCGCGCTCGACGCGAGTTCGCCGGTCGAGTTCCGGCTGAAGGTTGAATCGAAATCCCTTGGGCATGCTGCTCTTTTCCCGCTCGTGTTCCTGTGCTCACGTCACCATCACCATCATCGTTTCTGCGTCAGCTTCATGTGCTCGTTCCCCGCCTCGATGGCGATGTTGACCATGCGCTTGCGGGCATCCTCGAACGAATCTCGCTGCTTGGTCGATTGCTGCAGAAGCTCCAGCAAAGCATCGCGATACTTGATCGCCACATCGGTCACGGGATTCGATCCTTTGGCATACGCGCCGATCTGGATCAGGTCCTCGGCCTGCTGATACGCCGAGAGCAGCTTCACCACCTGGCGCCGCGCGTGCACATGAGCCTCGTCGCACACGTCGTCGGCGACGCGGCTGATCGAATCCAGAACATCGATCGCCGGATAGTGGCCTCGCTGCGCAAGCTTGCGAGACAGGATCACGTGCCCGTCGAGAATTCCGCGAGCCGCGTCAGCCACTGGCTCGGTCATGTCATCGCCCTCGACCAGAATCGAGTAAAGCCCGGTGATCGACCCACCAGCACCGCCGAGGCCCGCCTCCAAGCCCATGGCCGGGTCGGGATTCACCGCACCCGCGCGTTCGAGCATCCGGGCCATCGCCGCAAAGACACCCGGCGTGTAGCCGCGCATCGCCGGCGGCTCACCGACAGAAAGCCCGATCTGGCGATGCGCGTGAGCGAAGCGTGTGATCGAGTCCATGATCAGCAGCACGCTCTTGCCGTGATCTCGAAAGAACTCACTGACCGCACATGCGACGAGTGCGGCACGCGCTCGCAGCAGCGCGGACTCATCGCTCGTGGCGACCACCAGCACGCACCGCTTCAGTGCCTCTGGCCCCAGCGTGTGCTCGATGAAGTCCTTCACCTCGCGCCCGCGTTCGCCGATCAAGGCCACGACCGACACATCCGCCTCGGTCCCCTTGGCGATCGAGCCGAGCAGCGTGCTCTTTCCCACACCAGGACCGGCAAAGATTCCGAGTCGCTGGCCGCGCCCAAGCGTCGTCATCAGATCGATCGCGCGAACACCCGTGGAGAGCTTCTGCGTCACCCGCGCCCGGCGCAAGGGTGTGATCGGCTCCGGATCGAGCGCACGCGGCACCGTCGCGTGCAGGGGCCCTTTGCCGTCGATCGGGCGTCCGAGACCATCCAACACTCGGCCCAGCGCACTGAAACC
The DNA here is from genome assembly GCA_019750095.1 of Phycisphaerales bacterium. Lineage (GTDB taxonomy): Bacteria > Planctomycetota > Phycisphaerae > Phycisphaerales > UBA1924 > UBA4658. The sequence goes on along the minus strand of JAIEOW010000003.1, from coordinate 25,179 downwards.
CACGCTCACCGACTGCTGAGCGTGCAGGGCGACCACCGCGTCGCCGGAGCGAATCCCCGCGGTGGACGACAGCATCATCACGACGGCATTCGGCCCATCGAACCCGATCACTTCTCCGAGCGTTTCGGCCTCGCCACCGCTCGCAGCCTCATGGCGGCTCACAATCCGTCGATCCCCAAGCCCGATCGACACGAGCGAGCCCACCGGCACCGGCAGATCGCGCACGTGCACCGTCAGTCCGCGGAGCGCCTGCACGCGACCGGTCACACGCATCGGTTGCACGCGACGAATCGTCTGGAGTTGTGGCACGAGTCCTTGCATGCACGATCTTTCCTGCTCGCTTGAGACACGCGGCTACACCAGCCGAGCATCCTCAGGCGCGTCGCCCGACGCAGGGCCCGGCAGCAGTGCCGCGACGATGCGATCAACCTGGGTCGCGATCCGTGCGTCGACTTCTCCGCCCCCAGGGTCGCCCGCCGAGCCGTCGCCGCGTGTCCGCACGATGCACCCGCCCCGAGTCACCGACTTGTCTTCGACGATCTCGGCATGGCGGATCGCCGACATCGCCGCCAGAAGTCCGGGCAGACATCTCTGGGTCATCGGTCGATCATCCGGGTGGATCACGATCGCCACTTCCGTGGGCCGAACAATCACGCCAAGCGCGGCGGTGAGCTGGTCCTGCACCACTGCCGGATCGTGCTCGATCACCCGCTTGATCACCCGCTCGGCGATCATCACACCCAGCGTGATCACGTCGCGCGTGGCCGATTGGATGAGCGCATCCCGCTGCGCCGAGAACTCCGCCAGCGCGCCCGACCAGTTCGCCTCGATCGCTTCGAGCTTCAGCTGATGCTCTGCGACGGCGGTCGTGAGTGCCTGCTCAACACCGGTCCGTCGCCCTTCCTCAAGCCCGCGTGCATATCCCTCGGCCCGCCCCTGCTCAGCGGCCCCGGCCAGAATCCGGGCCCGTTCGTGCCGTGCCTGGTCGACCACCGCCTCGGCGCGTTCCCGCGCCTGTCGATGCAGCAGTTCGGCCTGCCGCTGAAGGTCGCCGAGATCGAGCACGACCGCCCCCTTGGCCAGTTCCGTCGCAGTGATTCCTTTGATCAGTGGCATGGTCTTCCTGTCACGCAGACACAGTGTGCGAGGCCATTGAGTCGAAGCTGTTCCGGTTGATCACGCACGAGCTGCTCCAGCCGAATCACACGATCAGATCACTCTCGCCGCCGCGGCCCGCGATGATGATCTCGCCCGCGTCTTCCAGTCGCCGCACGATGTCCACGATCCGCTGCTGGGCCGACTCGACATCGCTCACGCGCACCGGGCCCATGTACTGCATGTCTTCCTTGATGAGCGTCGCCGCCCGCTCGGACATGTTCTTGAAGATCTTCTGCTGCAGGTCCGTGCTCGCGGTCTTGAGCGCAAGCCCGAGCTCGTCGTTGTCGATCTCTTTGAGAATCCCCTGGATGCCCTTGTCGTCCACCTTCAGGATGTCCTCGAACACGAACATCAACCGGCGGATCTCCTCCACAAGCTCCGGGTCGTCGGCCTCGAGCCCTTCCATGATCGCCTTCTCGGTCGCGCGATCGGCGAGGTTCAGGATCTCCGCCACCGTGTTGATTCCGCCCGCCTTCTCCATGCTCTGCGTCAGCATGTTGCTCAGGCGGCTCTCCAGCCCGCGCTCCACCTCGCGGATCACTTCCGGATTCGTCTGCTCCATGTTCGCGATCCGCTTGATCACTTCAACCTGCTTCTGCATCGGCAGGCCCGAGAGAATCTCCGCCGCCTTGTGGTGCGGCAGGTGGCACACGATCAGCGCGATCGTCTGCGGATGCTCGTCCTGGATGAACGTCAGCAGGTTCTCCGTCTCGGCCTTCTGCAGGAAACTGAACGGCGTCTTCTGCACCTGCGTCTGGATCTGCTGCAGAACCCTTCCCGCCGTCTCCGAATCCAGCGATTCCTTCAGCAGAATCTTGGCATACTCAAGACCGCCCTCGGTCATGTACTGCGAGCCCACCGCAAGGCCGTAATACTCCTCGACCACCAGCCGGCGCAAGCTGTCCTGCACGCGCCCGAGCGAGGCGATCTCTCGCGTCACCTCTTCCACGGCCTGCGCAGGAAGCTGCTTGAGCAACTGCGACGCCGTCGGCGTGTCCAGCGTCATGAGCAGAATCGCCGCCTTCGTCAGCGGCTTGAGCTGGCTCGGGTCGTCGGGCAGTCTTGTGCCGATCTTCATCGCCATCAGGGGCCCTTACTCCTCGGGGGTCAGCCACCGGTTCAAGACCCCCGCCGCGTTCTGCGGGTTGGACTTCACCAGCGTTCCGATTTCTTCAAGCATCTTCGCGGTCTTCAACTGTTCATCGTCGATCTCGATGCCCTGCATCGGCGTCGCGCCCTCGTCGGCCTCGCCGACCACGTCCGAGCCCGGCTCCAGCGCGGGCGGAATGCCCACGAGTTCCTCGGCCGTCGGCAGCGGAGCGGCCTTGCCCGCCTTGCGGACCATCGTGAACATCAGCCCGATCGCGACCAATGCCAGCAACCCCAGCGCACCGGTCTTGATCAGCGAGTTCTCCATCGCTGACGAGAGTGAGCCCAGCATCCCTCCGCCACCCGTGCCGCCACCGCCCAACCCTGCCCGACCGGCCCCCCCACCACCCCCACCCACGCCGCCACCCGACATCGCGCTCATCGCCACCGGAATCAGAAACGCCTTGACCGTGCCCGAGGTGATCTGCCCGACGCCACCGGCCGCTCCCGCCCCGCTCGCGGCGGCCAACATGCCAGAATCCGTCTCGATCAGCGGTGCCAGCGTCATCTCGATCGTGGCCTTCACCGCGTTCTCAAACTCCGCCGCAATCTCCGCTTCACTCGGTTCTGCCGCCCCCCCCGCACCCGCCGCACCACCGGGCCCCGCAGCCCCACCAGCCCCAGCCCCCCCCGCAGCGCCCTTCTTCAACTTCACCACTTCCGCCACGTACTCACGCGGCACACCCACGGTCACATTGATCTTCGTCGGACGCCCCGCCGCGTCGCGCTGCTTGGTCGTCGATTCGCCGAATCGCACCGAGTTCTTGATCGTGCTCTGCTCGTCATTCGTGCTCGTCCCCCCACCCCCGCCCCCCGCACCCGCACGGTTCACGTCCATCTGGATGTTTGCGCCAGCGCCCGGCTCGCCCGGCCCTTTGCTTGCGCTCTGGCTGGTCTGGGTTGAACTCGTCTCTTCGCTCGGCAGCGAGACCGTGCCCTCGCCCTTGTTCAGCACGCGCGTCGTCACGCTCTCGCGCCGTGCCGCGTCGACCATCGCGTTCACGCTCACGATCACATCGGGGATGAATCGCAGGTGCTCTTCCAGCTTCTGCTGCACGCGCTGCTCGACACGGGCCACCTGCTCAACGTAACTTCCACCGCCCGCGCCGCCCGCGGCCAGATCCTCTGCCGAGACCGCCCGGTGCGATCGGCGATTGGTGCCGTCGATGATCGCGACATCCTTGGAATCCAGTCCCGCCACGCTTCCGGCCACGAGGTCGGCGAGCGCGTTCACCGTGCCCTGATCCAAAGGCTGCCCACGCACAGGAAAGACCGCGACCTGCGCCACCGGCCGCCGCGCCGCCGCGCCGAGCCCGCGGGCCTCGGGCGCGGAGATGAATACGCTCGCCTTCTCAACACCCGGAAAGTTCGCGATCACCATCGCCAGTTCGTTCTGCAGCGCGATGTTGGCCTTCTGCTGCTTGTCGGCCAGCGGCTCCATCCAGTTCGCGCCGCCGCCCCCGGCAAGATTGGTAAACAGCAGCCGCTTGTCTCCCGGCAACTGCTGGTCCTTGGCCATCGCCGCCAGCGCGGTGTATCGCGCTTCTGGGCTGACGGCCACCTTGCCATCGGCCTTCACGATGTAGGTGATCCCGCGCTGATCGAGAAACGCCGCGGCCTTCTGCTGATCCTCGCCGGTGCCGCTGGGCAGCAGGTCCACGGTCTTGGGCGAGCCGGCGTACTGGCTCACCAGGAACAGCGTCATGACCAGCACCACGCAGAGCGACGCGATCAAAAGGCGCTGCGTCACCGACAGCTTCGAGAGCTGCGCCCCGATGCCCGAGAAGATCTGCCGCACCTGATCCATCCGATTCCGGCCTCCATGCCATGCTCAAACCAGACGAGCATCCTGCTCGCGGGCTCAATGTCGGCTGGCGCACACCGTGCGCATGAAGAAAGGCCAAACTCGCGCAACATCGCACGACGCCCTCGGCAAAGGCGCAGAATCTGCCGGTGCCACACGCATCGCCGCCCGTGCACCGGCTCATCGAGTGACGTTCAAGAACACCGCCATGGAACGAGGCCTTGCCTGCATCGCACGTCCCATACGGGCTCCGGAGATGATCTCCGTGGCTCCGGAGATGATCTCCGGAGCTCCGGAGATTCCGTTCGTGCCTCCGGACGGAGCCTCCGTGGCTCCGGAGATCATTTTCCAGGCTGCGGAAGGAGTTTTCGTGGCTGCGGAGATCTGCTCCGCAGCCCTCAAAACCATCTCCGGAGCCGCGAGAGTTCTTCTCAGGGCCAAGACCAGAGCGCTGGTGGCCGTCGGGACCATGAGCACACCCACCATCCCTCGACGCACTTCATTTCACCAACCCCACATCTTGATTGCGCCCAGCAACAACCCGCCGGCGCGCCCATGGCCCGACCTGCCGCATCATCTTTACATCCAACCACGAGCGGTGCGCGGCCGACCGGTCCGATCTCAGCCCATCGCGCAGAACCCGCGCAACGAATGAAGTTCGCGCAGGCTCCGACCCGATAACCTCACGCACATCGGCAACTTCTGCCTCACCCCCTCCCCCCCCACCTTCCCCTCCGCCCTCCTGTCCGCCACTGGCCAACCCCCAATCGTGTCCGCACCCACCCCCGACAAATCTTCCACGCCCGCCAAGCCGGCACCATCCTGGCCCGGCGTCAAGCTGAAGGACGTCTGGCCGATCCCCGCGATGGTGATCGCCGTCGGCATGCTCGGCGCCGGGGCGTATCTGGCACTCTCGGGTCGGCCCAAACCCCCGGCCGAGATTCCGCTGGAGCAGGCGAAGGCGCTCGTCGAAGAACGCCGGTATCAGGAAGCCATCGACGCGCTCAACGGTGCCCCGGTCCGGAACTTTCTGGACTACGGCCAGCCGAGCAAAGAACACTGGCAGGCCTTCTACCTCGCAAGAGCCCGCGCCTTCGCCGGTGCGCAGGCGACCTTGAACCTCAGCCGCGAAGAGAACCACAAGACCATCATCGATGACTATGCCCAGGCGGAGAAGTATGGGCTGGAGCTCGACCCCTCCGACATCGGGCAACTCGTGGAATCGCTCCTGGCCGCTGGCAATGTCGCCGAGGCGCTGGATCGCGTCGAAAAGCTCCCGCAGAGCGAGCAGCCGCGCAAGACCCGGCTGACCCGAGCGGTGATCGAGCGGAACCTCGCCTCTGGCGAGAGCCCCGCGCAGACGCTGGAACTCCTCGGCCGCCTCGCGGGCGATCCCGCGCTCACCCCCGCCCAGCGCGCTTGGGTGCTGGCACGCCAGGCCGAGACGCTGCTGGCGACCGATCAACCGATCGAGGCGATCAACAAGCTCATCCGCCGCATCGGCATTGTGAAGGACGTGCCGACCGAGCAGCAGGGCGAGTTGTATCTGCTGCTGGGCAAGGCGTACTTTCAGGACGAGCAGCCGCAGCAAGCCGTGAAACAGCTCAAGGCCGCCGACGGCCTGCTTCCGGAGGGCAGCCCGCTCCGCGCCGAGCTCGGCGTGATGCTCGGTCGGCTGATGCAATCCGGCTTCGCCGCCGACCACACCGAAGACGACGACGCGACCAAGCTGCTGGAACTCGCCAAGGAACGCTTCGAGCAGGTCATCAGCGAGTTCACGGGCAACAAGGCCCGCCCGCGCGCCATGCTGGGGCTCGCCGAGGTCGAGGCCGCCCTGCGCCAGGACGACGCGGCGCTCAAGGTCTACGCCGAGCTGATCGAACTCTCCCGCGCGGGCGGCTTCGATCGCACGATGCTTCAGACGAGCATGATGCAGCGATTCAACGAGCGCTTCGACGCGGCCCAGATGGAATCGGCCCTGCGCTACGCCCAGCTCGCCGAGACAATCTTTCCCGAAGCCGAAGTGCCGCCCGAGGTGCTGGTTTCCATCGGCAAGACCCACCGCGCCCTCGCCGACGCGACGATGCTCCAGGCCCGCGACGGGCACGCGGAGAAAGTCGCCTCCGGTGCGCCGGGCGTGAGCCCGGACTTCAGCGTCGAAGATCTGGACCCGGCGACCCGCGCCGAGGTCAAGCTGCACTTCCTCGCCGCCGGCGACTATCTGCGCCGTCACGCGCGGGCAACGACCTCGACCGATCCCACGGCGGCGGCGGTCAGCCTGTGGACCGCCGCCGACTCCTTTGATCGCGCCGGCGACCTCGACGAAGCCCGCAAGGCCTTCGCCGACTACGCCGAGTCCGCGAGCGACATCGATCCGCAGAAGCCAGCCGCCAAGTTCCGACTCGCCCAGGTGTATCAAGCCCGCCGCGACTATCCCTCCGCCGCCGCGCTCTATCGCGCGCTGATCGCGGCGAGCGATGCGCAGGGAAGCCGATCCTCCGGATCTGGAAATGCGACCGGGGCGGGCTCCTGGGCCGATGCATCGATGGTCCCGCTGGCCAAGTGCCTGCTCGATGATGGCGACCCATCCAACGACAGTGAAGCCGAGCGATTGCTCGTCAGCGTCGTCGACGGCAGCACCATGAGCCCCGAAGCCGCGGCGTATCGCGACGCGCTGGTCGAACTCGGCACCATGTCCAGCCGCACCGGCCGCCACGCCGACGCCGTCGGCTGGCTGGAGATGGCGGCCAAGCGTGCCCCGAACGACAAGCGCATCGACGCGATCCGGTTCCGACTCGCCGACGCGCATCGTCTGGAGGCGATCTCCATCGCCCGCACTCTGGCCAGCCAGAAGCTCCCGCAGACGCAATCCGACGATCTTGAGAGGAAGCGCGTCGAGCACCTGCAGGCCGCTCGCGTGCTGTATGACACCGTGCGCGTCGCGCTGGAAGCCAAAGACCCACGAACACTCAGCGGGCTGGAACGGATCCATCTGCGCAACGCCTACTTCTACATCGGCGACTGCGCGATGGAGATGCGTGAGTTTGAGACCGCCATCACCGCTTATGACGCCGCTCGCCTGAAGTACTCTGACGATCCGGCGAGCCTGGTCGCCATGGCCCAGATCGTGAGCGCCTATGCCGCCCAGGAAAAGTGGGCCGAGGCGCGCACCGCCAACGAGCGAGCCCGCCAGCAGCTTGCCCGCTTCCCCGACAGCGCATGGACGGCGCCAGACCTTCCCATGGAGAAACGCCATTGGGAACGCTGGCTCGAAGCCCGCACCATCCTCGAACAACGCACCAGCACACGACCCACCTCTCCCGGCGAGAACTAGCGCTTCGCACACACACGCACGCACGACAGAACTCGAACACGTTTCCGCGCCACGGAGGGCGCACCCATGATCCCGGCCCAACCCACACCCAATCCGATCCCCGAGCCACTGCCGGCCGATCTCCTCGGCATCGACTCTTCCCGCTGGCTCCCAGTGCTGACGCGTCTGCTTGATGAGCAGTGCATCGCCTGCACCGCTCTGGAAGCCCTCAGTGCCCAGCAGACACGTGCCATCGGCGGAGCCGACACCGATCTGCTCCTTCGCATCATCGGCCAGCGCCAGACCCTCGTCGATCGCGTCGCCGAGATCAACAAGCGGCTCGAACCCTTCCGTCGCGGCAAGGAGACGCTCCTCGCCAAGCTCCTGCCCGCGCAGCGCGATGGGGTGGTACAGCGCGTGGGCAAGATCGCCGCCCTCGTCGAGAGCGTTCGCGCCCGCGATGAGCAGGATCGCATCGCCGTCGAGCGGATGCGCGGCGTGGTCGCCGACGAACTCGCCGGACTCGCCAAAGGCCGCGGCGCAGCCGCCGCTTATGCCGCCGCGGGCGCGGGTTCGGGTGGCTATGGCCAGAATCCAAGATTCCAAGACCGCCAGGGCTGATCGCTCACGACTCGCCAGAACTCTCACGCCACACGCTCTCGCTCCATGTCCACCGCCGTCGATCACAACTCCTCCGCCGCCGCACCGCTCTCGCTGGGCGAGCGTGATCTCGCAGAAGTGCTCTCGGCGTTCAACGACGCGACGCAGAAGCTCCATGCGACGCATGAATCGCTCCGCGCCGAAGTCGCACGATTGCAGGGCGAACTGACGAGCGCTACCGAGCAGCTCAATCGCTCGCGTCGGCTCGCCGCCCTTGGCGAGATGGCCGCGGGCATCGCCCACGAGGTCCGAAATCCGCTCGGATGCATCCGCCTATACGCCCGAATGCTGATGGACGATCTCACCGATCGCCCGAGCGAACGCGGCATCGCCGAGAAAATCGCGTCCGCCACGCGAGGGCTGGACGCCGTCGTCTCCGACGTGCTCGCCTTCGCACGCGAGATGCGCCTGCGCCCAGAGGTCATCTCGCCGTGGTCACTGATCGACAAAGCCGTCGACGAAGCGCTCGCCGCCGACTCCGCCGAGACCGCCCACCTCGTGTCAGCCCGCATCCGCGTGGTCCGTGAATCCACGGCCCAGTCGGCCGACACCATCACCTGCGACCCGGCCCTGGTGCATAGGGCACTTGTGAACATCATCCGAAACGCTGTACAGGCGATGCGCGATGCCGCGGGGAGCTCTCCTGATCGGCCCTGCGTGCTTGGACTGAACACGCGGCGCGTGCGTCTGCCCGATGCCGCTCGTCCGTTGGCGCCCGATGTTGAATACCTCGCCATCGTCATCCGCGATACCGGCCCCGGCATTCCCGAGAGTGTGATGGAGCGGATGTTCAACCCCTTCTTCACCACCCGCGCCGCGGGCACCGGGCTCGGGCTGGCGATCGTGCATCGCATCCTCGACGCCCATGGCGGTCGCATCCTCGTCTCCAACGTCGCCGGAACCGACGACACTCAGCAGCCCCCCCACCCGCACGCAACAGGTGCGGTCGTCGAACTTCTCCTGCCGACACAACTTCTGCCGCACAGCACCATCGAACCTCGTACCCCCATGCAGGGGCTCAACAACTCGTTCGGCCAGGATGGCCGACGAGCGCACCCGCACCCCACACTCACCCGCTCCGCCGACCTCCCGCTCGTGGGGGTTGGTGGCCAGCCGCAAAGCGATCACGGAGGACGCTCAACATGAACACTGTTCTGGTTGTCGACGATAAAGAAATGCTCAGAGACTCCGTCGGTGCGACGCTCCAGCGCGCGGGCTTCGGCATCGTCACCGCCGATGGTGGCCAGGCCGCGCTTGAGATCATCGCCCGTCGCCGCCCCGATTGCGTGGTGACCGATCTGAGAATGCCCGGGATGTCGGGAATGGACCTTCTCGAGCAGGTGCGTCAGATCGATGATGCGCTCCCTGTCGTGGTGATGACCGCCTACGGCGCGGTCGATACCGCTGTTCAAGCTGTCAAACTCGGCGCGTTCGACTACATCACCAAGCCCTTCGAGGGCGATGAGCTGATCGTCGCCGTCAAGCGCGCCATCGAGCACACGCGATTGCTTCGAGAGAACGCGGTGCTGAAGACCGCCGTCGATCCCGAGCGAGCCCATGTCTCAAGTTTCACGACCGAGAGTCAGGGCGGCAGCGGCTGGAGCGGCGTAGCAGGATCGGGTGGCCAGCGCGGGCTCGATCGCATCGTCGGCGACTCGCCCGCCATCCGCCGCGTGAAACAGCAGGTCATGGCCGTTGCCGAGAGCGCGGGCACTGTGCTCATCTGCGGCGAGTCCGGCGTCGGTAAGGAGGTCATCGCCCGCGCCATCCACGATCTTTCACCCCGCCAGTGCGAGCCCTTCCTCGCCGTCAACTGTGCCGCTCTTAGCGAGAGTCTTCTGGAGAGCGAACTCTTCGGCCATGAGCGTGGCTCGTTCACCGGGGCGGAGAAGCTCCGCAAGGGTCGCTTCGAACTCGCCGACCGCGGCTCGCTCGTCCTCGATGAAATCTCCGAGATCTCCCCACGCGTGCAGGCCAAGCTCCTCCGCGTCTTGCAGGAGCGAGCGTTCGAACGCGTCGGGTCTAGCGTCACCATCGGCGTCGACGTGCGCGTCGTTGCCACCAGCAACCGCGACCTGCCGCGGGCCGTGGCCCGAGGCGATTTCCGCCAGGACCTGTTCTTCCGCCTCAACGTGCTGCCGATCCATTTGCCGCCGCTGCGAGATCGGCTGGACGACATCCCGGTGCTCGTCGAGCACTTCGTCAAGCTGACCAGCACGCGTGAAGGCAAGAGCCCCAAGCGTTTCACGCACGAAGCGCTCGAGCTCCTGCAGAGCTATACCTGGCCCGGCAACGTGCGCGAGCTGCAGAACATTGTCGAACGGGCCGTCGTCCTCAGCCGCGGCGAGACCGTCGAACGTTCGCTTCTTGAGCCCTGGGTGCTCAACACCCCATCCTCAGAGGATTATGTCCACGCGGGCAGCGCCGCAGCTTCGCCCTCGCACGCACAGCCACAGGCTCACGCCCACGGCATCGCCTCGCGGATGATGGTCGCCAGCCCTTCCAACGGCCACCCTGCCCACCATCACCCCTCCAATGGCAGCGGCAATGGCCACACCGCCAACCACGCACACGCCACAAACAGCGTCGTGGAATCCAAGTTTGCCGTCGCAGCCCAGTCCGCCTCCAACGACTTCGGCTCCGACGCCATCAGCATCAGCGGCCGCCAGCTTGAGGATATCGAGCGCGACTGCATCGTGCGCACGCTCAACAAGTACAACGGCCACCGCCAGCGCACCGCCGTCGCCTTGGGCATCGGCGTCCGCACGCTGGGGCTCAAGCTCAAGAAGTGGAAGCAGTTGCAACTGGTCGATGCGGGGTTGTAATGAGAGGCACTAGGCCACCGACTTGAAGCTCATCTCAGACTCCCCGTTGCTCCGCCCCTCTCACACTCGCCGCGTGCCGCCATTCTGGCCCGGCATTTGCGAAATAACCCCGCCTCTCCCCACCCACTCCCATGCTCATCGGCGACATCACCAACTCCGGAGCCCTGCCCTCGCTCGAGGCAACCCTGCGTTTTGCGGGCGAGCGGCAGCGTCTGATCGCCGGGAACATCGCCAACATCGATACCCCCGACTACATCCAACAGGACGTCAGCCCCGCGCACTTTCAGCGCACCCTGGCCAAGGCCGTCGAGCAACATCGGCGCGTCGGCAATCTTGGCCCGATCACGCTCGACTCAGAACAGCTCACTTCACGACCCGATGGCTCACTCCAGCTGACGCCCAGGTCCACAAGCAACAACATCCTTTTCCACGACCGCAACAACCGCGATGTCGAGCAACTCATGGCCGCCCAGGCCGAGAACGCCGGCGTCTACCGCACCGCCATCGACCTCATCCGCTCGCGATTCGACGTGCTCAGAGTGGCGATCAGTGAACGAGTTTAAGGGGAGACGCTGGGAGCTGCGTAGGCATCGAGGCATCGAGGCATCGAGGCATCGAGGCATCGAGGCAAGAGGCAAGAGGCAAGAGGCAAGAGGCAAGAGGCAAGAGGCAAGAGACGTTGATTTTGGCCATTTGATCATTTGTGATTTGACCATTTTCCCATGTACGGCGCACTTGACATCTCCACCAGCGGCCTGATCGCCCAGCGGACGCGCCTGGAAGCGATCACGTCCAACATCGCGAACGCGAACACCTTTCTGGACGAGGCCGGGCGGAACAACCCTTACCAGCGTCGAGTCGTCTTCTTTGCGCCAAGCGGAAGCGGCTCGGCCGGTCTGTCGGGCGGCAAAGTCGCCGCCCAGGGTGTGAAAGTCGCCACCATCGAACAGGAAGACTCCTTCGATCTCCGCTATGAACCGGGTAATCCCTACGCTGACTCCAGCGGCTATATCAAGGTCCCCGCGATCAACACCGTCTTCGAGCAGCTCAACGCGTTTCAGGCCCAGCGGTCTTACGAGGCAAACATTGCCGCTGCCGAGGCCACAAAGACGATGATGGCACAAGCTTTGCGTCTGATTGCGTGAGGAAGGCGGCGAGGCATCAAGGCATCGAGTTTGAACATTTGCTGATTTGCGATTTGGCTTTTTCTCCATGTCCGACCCACTCGGTTTCATCTCTCGATCTCATGGCGCTCAGACGCCGCCGAATGGCGGGATCTCCGGGGCGTCTCGCCCGCTTGAGCCCGGCTCGCCCACGTTCAAGGACGTTCTGCTTGAGAACATCAATCAGGTGAACAAGCTGCAGCAGGACGCGACCCGCGCCATCGAAGACCTGCAGACCGGCAAGCGCAATGACGTCGAGGGTGTGCTGCTCGCAACGCAAAAAGCCGACACGGCCTTCCGCATGCTCGTGCAGCTCCGCAACAAGGTCCAACAGGCCGCCGACGAGATCAAGCAGTTGCGCGTGTAGTGAGTGAGGTCTGGAATCGGAAATCGGCATTCGGGTGGCACGCTCGTCCCGAGCGTGTGCCTCGCCGTTTTCTTGTTGCCTTTTGCCTGTCGCCTGCTCACTCCCCCGGCTCCGGCTCATCACACACCACGATCGTGCGAGCTGCGAGGTCGCCCGGATGCCGACGCGCGGGGTCGAAGATGATGAACGCCCCCAGAATCGGCACCGTCCAGCGCACCACATTCCGCACCAGCGCCTGCCAGAGTTTGATGCGCCCCGGCATCTCTTGGGTCATCTGCCCATTTGTAGATTGACCGTTCGCGCTGCTGCACACCCGGCACCCCAGAAAGAACTTCCCCACCGACCGTCCGAACAGCCACTCCCCGATCGTGCAGTGGATGATCGTCACCGCAAGCGCCAGCCCCACCGCCGAGAGGTCCATCGTCGCCCCCTCAAGCGCCCGCTCTGGCACAAGCAACACCATCGGCCCGCGTCCAAAGGCCAGTGCCACCAGCACCGCCGAGGGCGCATAGTCCAAGAGTGCGGCCAGCGCGCGCCGCACCGGCTCGGCAAACGCCGTCCCCTTCGGCGCAATCGGTACCACCTGCGGCTCGCCACGGAGCACGAACACCAGCACCGCCACCATGACCGCAAGCAGCACAATCACCAGCATCTGATACTGCCCGCGCGCCATCAGCCCGGGATTCACTGCAGGCCCGGCGAACTTCTCACGCCCCGTGAGCGCGCTGAACTCGCAGATCATGTACTTGTCCCCACCACCGGCCACACTCCCTGCCGCCGCACCCGTTTCCGCACGCTTGCCCTCATCCGGTTGCGCCACCGTCCACACAAGCGCCAGATTGCCCGGTGCGCCCCCCTCGCCCGGCGAAGCCATCGCCAGCAGTTCCGCATCAGACGGCACATCCGTAAGGGTGCTCAGTCGCACCGGCCCGGATGCCCGCAACTCATCCACATCCCACTGGTTCTTTCCAAAGTGCCGAACAGATAACAGAGTGTCTTCCGAAGGCGACGCTCCCTCGACAAACCGCAGTCCGCGCAGATCATCAGGTTCAAGTGCCCTGGCCACGGGTCGCGTCTCAACCCGCCATTCCAACAGCGGCCAAACTGTGACCGCACCGGAGTTCCCTTTGACGCTGACCGTTTCCGCACGCACCACACGCCCGATGAACAGCCGCAACTCCGTCGCCCCGCCCCCCGCAACCCCACCCGTTCCTGCCCGTGCAACGGCGATCGCCACGCCATCGCGCCACGGCAACAGCACAACTTGCTCACCCTCACCCGGCGCTTCCCCGACACCCATCTCCCACGCAAAGGGCGATCGCATCCACGTCCCGCCGCCGCTACTCCCACCAGACAGCACCCACAGCCGAAGCTCACTCCCACGAATCAGCGCGGCCGGCCCAACACGCGTCCCCACGAACCCGATCAGTTCACCCGCGCCCTCCAGCGACGGCAACACCTCCGGCCTTCCCGGGGCATAGCTGTAGCTGCTTCCCACCCCGCGCAGCGCCGTGAGCGCCAAGATTGCTCTTCGCGTCGACGCTGGACGAGCCTGGGGCTGGGCCGGTGTTGATCCACTTCGATCAACCGTCGTCACCTCGGGCTTGAGCGCAAAGTACACCCGGTTCCCCCACCACCCGATCCGCTCCGTCACGCTCTCAAATCCACCCGCAAACCGGATGACGCCGCGCTGTTCCTGAGGCCCGCCCGTCCGTGGCGGCAGATGCAGCACGATCGTCCGATCCACCGGGGGCAGATCCCGACTCGTCACCCGCTCCTGGCGAGCCATCCACGCATGCCCGCCCACAATCGGCGGCAGTTCCCCACGACGCACCACCGTCAGCCCGCCAGCCGTCGTCTGCTGTTCCTGCCGCATGTCCTGCGCGAGCGATCGAGGCGAGATCGCGCCGACACAGATCAACAACACGCCCAGCACCGCAAGCCGAAGCACATGGGTCATTCGTTCAGACATAGTTTTCATCAACAGTTCACCGCGCACTCGAAGAGCGGCTCGGCCCACGCGGAGCACGCGGCGCATCCAGATCAATCACCCGATCCACCGGATATTTCTCGACAAGCGTCGGCAGATCAAACGCGCGATCACTGATCGGCCCATCCTTGCATCCAGTCAGCGTGATCCGAGCCGTCGTCTCGGTCGCGATATGCGTAATCAGCACACGCGAGGGCACTTTCACCCGCAACAGACTCGCCCCGGGAATATCCCGCGTGATCTCCACAACTTCTTCGCCTTCATGCTCAGCGACCAGCACCTTCACCCGCTGACGATCGAAGACCTCGATCATCGTCGGGCGAAGCGTCGTGGGATCCAGCCACATCCGCTGAAACCCGCGATCTCCGATCGGACTCGTCACGCCCACGAGCTTGCCATCATCTGAAAGCTGCGTCGCACCCTTGGCCAGTGGATCCAGCGGCACCACCCCCATCACGCGGATGAGATCCAGCGGGCGGATCGGCAGACCGATGCGCTGGGCCGTCTCGTCCGTGAAGTTCTCGTGACGACCAGTCGCCGCGATCCGTTTTTCCTTTTCCGACAGATCGAACCACCAGTACTGCTCGGGATCGCACCCGAACCAGAAGACGATCTGCCCGGCCTTGCCAAGGTTCATCGCGAGCTTGTTCGGGCGAATGATCTGCAGCCGCCCCTCTGGATCCTCGGTGCGGCGCTCACCATCTTGGTCAAAGTACGTGAGCAGAATGTTCACACGCGCAGACAGACGATCCAGGTGCTTGACGCGTTCGAGGTTGTATCGCCGCGCGAGCTCGCCATAGTTCGGCCCGGGCCGCAGCGGCTTCACCTCAACCCGAGGCTTGCTCGCAACTTCCGGCTTCTCGCCGTCATCACTCTTGCCGCCAAACAGCTCGCACCCGGCGAGCCCGCAGGCCATCCCGATCATCGCGGCCGCGATCATGACGCGTGATCGCCCCACCCTCTGCCCAAATCGCTGCACACGCATCTGGCTCATTCGGAAGCTCCGGAGTTTGATGGTGCATCGCCCGCGATCACCGCGCCAAGTTTTTCCGTCACTGCCAGCAGCGTCTTCTCGCTCAGCCCGGGGTCGACCACCTCCACCTGCGGTGCGGGAGGAACACTCTTGTTGGTCCGCGCCCGCACGAGCATTGTGGACCCGCGCGAGCCGTCTTGGACCAGCAATCGCTTGCGGAGCAGGATCAGCGCCAGGACAAATCGGAATGCCAGCCGCTGCGATTCCTTCTCGCGCTCTGTCGCCCCGCCGTCGGGTTGCGGCGCATCGCCAAACTCTGCCGGGTCCACCGCCTCGGCACTCTGCTCAAAGAGCTCCAGCAGAGACTGGTCGTCCACCAGCAGCCGCCGCTTCGCGGTGGGGTCTGGCACATGCCCGCGCCAGAAGCCCATCACCAACGTGCCCCGAGGCGGGCGTGCTCCCTCGTCCCACGCGTCGGCCGCGTAGTCGATCCGAACAAACTCTTCTGAGTCCGCCGCCTGCGCCAGCACCCCGACATAGTGCTCGCCTGTGGAGAGCTCGCGTCCGGTGGCGGCACACCGCCGCGTGGATGATCCGATGCTGTAAGACGTCCCTGCCATGAACAAATCGTAGCGAGTACGCCGCGACTATCGCGCCGGGCCGCCGATGCTTCCGCCCCGGCCCGCCGCGAGGTCTTCCCCCGGCATCCGAAGCGGGATCCCCAGAAGCCCGCTGATCACCAGCAACAACGCCGCTACCGCGAAAGTCCACCCAAACCCGAAGTTCCGAAGCAGCATCTGGGCAAAGCTCGGCCCAATCGCCGCGATCGCCCACGCACCCCCCATCATCAAGCCCGACGCCAGCGACGTCCGGTGCGGCAGCAGTCGCTGGGCCAGCGAGATCGTCATCGGCACCACCCCGGCACACCCCGTGCCCGCCAGCACACACAACCCGAGTGCCGCAAGTCCTCCGGCGTCCCCCAGCTTTGTCCACGGCCCCGTGTGCGGCATAAGCAGCAGAAACACCGCTCCGACAATCGGCACCGCGATCAGCATCGCCCGCTCATGTCGACGCGACAGATACATCCCGAGCGCCAGCCCTCCGACCCCCATGCCCACTTGCTTCGCCGCCTGCATCGGCCCCGAAATCTGCGATGCCTCGGCACGCATCAACTCCGTGAGCGATGCCGCAGGACCAACTCCCGCTCCCAGCCGCGCCTTGAACTCCGTCCACGGAATGATCAGATGGATCAGCATCATGTCCACCATGAATCGCAGCACATTCCCGACATAAAGCAATCCAACCGATCCCCATCGCGCCGCACGCTCGCTCGCTGGCAACGCGGCATGAGCTTCCGCCGCCGACTTGGTCCGGTGCGGCACGCCATGAATCGCCCATGCCAGAAACCCCGCCATCACCAGCGCTGGTGGAATGATGTACACAAGCGATACGAGCCCGGCTCGGCTATCGCCCCTCCCCATCACCTGCACATACTGCGGCGAGAGCACATTCCCGAGCACTCCCCCCACCATCCCCGCGGCAAAGAACATCGCTACGCCCCGCGTCCGCGTGCTCACGATCGACGCCGCCTGGCCCACCGCCGCAGCCGCCACGGGGTGAAACGCGCCGATCCCCGCCGCCGCCAGAATCTGCAGCGGCAACAGCAACTCAAAGCGATCCGCAAACCCGACCAGCCCGACACAGATCCCCGCCACGACCGTGCCGATGGTCGCGATCACCCGCGTGTCGTGGCGATCCGAGAGCACCGCGACGATCGGCTGCACCAGCCCGCTCGACGCCGCGCCAACTCCAAGCAGAATCGCCCCCTGCGCATCGGTCAGTTGGGCCTGACCCTTGATGACCGTCATCAGCGGGACCACGACAAACGAGATCAGATCGATCACCAGATGCGCCGCGATTGCCGTCCACATCCGTGCTCGGAGCCCCCGTGGGACCAGTTGCGGCTCGCGTGCCGACGATGTGGGTGACTCTTAAATCTTCTGGTCCGCACTCGTCATCAGACCGGGATTGTTGCTGCATTCTGGCAACAAGTCGCCCCAAAGCCCCCGAACTTCAGAACTCAACACGTCACGTCCGCAGTCCAGTCGCGATACGCTCCGCGAGCGAGGTTCAGATGCGCATTCGTCGTCCACGATCCAAAAAGCTCAAGCGGCAACTCCAGCTCAAGCCCCCGGGCACCGCCCCCGAGACACTCATCGCCGACCCCGCCGCGCCGAAGCCGAGAATCACCGTCATCGGCTATGGCGGCGAGAGCTCCCACGAAGAACGCGAGATCGCATCCATCGACGAGCTGCGCGCTTTCCGCGCTCGCCACCCGCGCATCTGGGTCAATGTCGACGGCCTCGGTGACGCCGATGCCATCCGCCACGTCGGTGAGTTCTTCGGCCTGCACAAGCTCGCTCTGGAAGACGTCCTCTCCACGCGCCAGCGCCCCAAAGTCGATCTCTTCGCCGATCACCTCTTCATCGTCATCCGCGAGCCCATGCCCACCGACGGGCACTTCGACACCGACCAGGTCAGCATCTTCCTCGGCGAGAGCTTCGTCGTCACCTTCCAGGAACGCCAGGGCGATTGCCTCGATCCCGTCCGTGAACGCATCCGCGGCTCTCGCGGCAAAACCTGCTCCGCTGGCCCCGATTATCTTGTCTACTCGATCATCGACGCCGTCGTCGACGCGTACTTCCCCGTGCTCGAAGCCTTCGGCGAGAAACTCGAAGAGCTCGAGGACCGCGCTGTCGATCGGCCAAACGCCTCCATTGTCCACGAAATCCACGCGACAAAGCGCGAACTGCTCCTGATTCGACGCGCCATCTGGCCCGCCCGCGAAAGCGTCGGCCTGCTCGCCCGCGGCGACTCGTCGCTCATCCACCCCGAAACCCGCGTCTACATGCGCGACGCCTACGACCACCTCGTCCAGCTCATCGACATGCTCGAAAACTACCGCGAACTCGGTTCAGACCTCATGGACATCTACCTCTCCTCGCAAAGCCATCGGCTCAACGAGGTCATGAAGGTCCTCACCGTCATCGCCACAATCTTCATGCCCCTCAGCTTCATCGTGGGCATCTACGGCATGAACTTCGACACCAACCACCCGCTCAACATGCCCGAACTCCACTGGAAGTACGGCTATCTCTTCGTCTGGGCCGTCATTCTCATCTCCGGCGGCGGCATGCTCGCGTGGTTCTACAAACGCGGCTGGATCGGCCCTGGCAACTGGGGTCCGGGCAGACCGTGACCGCTCGAGCCGCACGCTATGGCGCGGGACGCGTCGCCAGCATCCCGCCCGCCGCTCTCCAGAGCGCGATCCGAGCCAGTTCAGCCTGCTCCCGCGCATCAACGACCTGAGTATTCACCATCTCCGCCGAGAGCCTCGCGTTGATCCGCGTGAGTCGGTCCGCCTCGCCCGATTGCACCGCCGCCTCGGCCAGCCGAACGCCCTCGGAAGCGAGCGCACTTGCCGCACCCTCCGCACGCGCAAGCCGAGACGCCGCAAGCTGGAACGTCGCCCACGCCGATCGAACCTCCGCCGCGGCTTTGCGCCGCGTCGAGATCGCGTGCAGCTCGGCCTGACGCGCAATCGCCACACCCTTCGCCTTGCGGGCATCACCCGTATCAAAGACCGGAATGGGCACACTGATCGCCGGCCCAAGCTCCTTCCGACCATCATCCGTTCGCTCAAACGCCGGCCCCGCCGCCAGATCGCCGAACGCCTCCGACGCCGCGACCCCGGCCCGCGCGAGCGCCGCCCGAGCCCGCGCATCCTCGGCCGCCACATCCAGTCGCTGCTCGATCGCCATCGTCAGCATCACCGATTCGTCATTTGGAACATCCGCTGAATCCAGCACCGCCGCGACGGCATCCACGCTTCCGAGATACTCCGGTGATCCGACCAGTGCAAGCAACTCCCGCTCGTGCGTGCGTGCGTGCGCCTCATGTTCCTCCAGCGCGGCTTGTGCCCCGAGAAGCGCCATCTCCTGCTGAATGACCTGAAGCGATGTCGATTGGCCCGCCAATCGCTGGACACGAGCCGCTTCCAGCGCACTCTGTGCAAGCTCCACCGCCCGGCGCGCTGGCACAATTCGCGCACGAGCATGCCTGAGATGTGCATGCGTCGATCTCGTCCGCGCGGCCAGATCCAGCGCGCGATCCGACAGCGTCAGCACCGCCGCCGCGAGTTCATCATCCGCCGCCCGCATTCGATCGCGGCGCGTCAGCAACATGACAAGCTGCTGCGTCAATCCCACGGCGACTTTCGTTCCGCCGCCATCGCTCACCGGCCACGCAAGCTCAACGCTCAAGACCGGGTTCGGCAACAGCCCTTCCTGCACCAGATCCGCCCGCGTCTCGCGCACGCGCTCGACCATCGCCAGAAGCTCGGCATCGTGCGAGAGCGCGGCCACCACCGCATCGCGGTCGCTCAGCACCCAGGACCCATCGTGGCGATCGCTCGCCTGCGACGACGACACCCAGGCGGGACGCAAGCCCAGCCGCGCCTCGACCTGCGTCTCCGCGCGACCCAGCTCACGATCCGCGTTCAGCGTTGCGCATCCGCCGCACAACGCTGCAACCGAGCCCATGAACGCAAGCCGCGCACCTCCACGATCCATCGTCCTCACGGCTTGGCTCCATGACCAGAGTGATCATGTCCGCCGCTCGGCTTCGCCGCGGGCATGCCACCCTCGGGCATCTGGGCATCAACATTCATCGGCACCGTGATCACCTTCCCCTGGTGCTGAAACTGCGCAAGCAGCCGGTACATCCCCGGTCTCGGAAGCACCGCGTGAAAGACGACATCCGACGGCTTGCCGTTCGCCAGCATCACCTTGCGTGCCTCGGCCTCGACCTCCGGGCTCATCGCATGATGCTCATGATCGTGCCCGTGATCGTCCTTCTTGGCATCACTCTTCTTCTCGCTCTCATCGTCGAGTTCGATCGGATGCGCGTGCACATAGTCCTTCAGGTCCGCCGAGATGATCACGAGGTGACCAAGCTCGCCCATCAGCTTCTGAAGATCCGTCACCGGCTTGCCGTCCTTCTCGATACCGTAGCGAAAGAACGAGTGCTTGCCGACGAAAAACTTCTCGCCGTTGCACCGCTGGCGAATCTCGTAGCCGTTCACCTTGGCGACCACGTCGTAGTCTTCCTTCAGCGTCAGCGCCGGTGGCGTTCCGCCATCGCCCGCCACACGAAAGTCCGATCGCGCCACGCGATTCCCAAACCCCGTTGGCGTGAAATCACTGAAGGCCAGGAACTTACCCGGAAACGGAAACGTGAACCCCTTCAAGTCAAACACGCCATCGGGCCGGCGCACCGGATGCTCATGCGCGTAGTACGACAGATCCTCCGACACAAAGATCAGATGCAGCGGATGCTCATGCACCGTGTCGATCTTGTCCACCGGATTCCCGTCGGGCTGACGGAGCGTGATCGTGATGTCCGACGGCTTGCCCGCGGTCACCGTTCCCGCCGCGCCGATCGTCGATGAGAACGGCGCTTCGCTCAGCTTCACCAGAGCCATCTTGCACACCGGGCACATCCCCGCCGAGTCATACGTCTTGGTCGTCTCGCAGTGCATGTCGCAGATGAACTTCTCCGGCCGCAGCGCCTCCAACTTGGCAAGCTGTTTCTTCACCTCTTCAAGCTGCTTGCCGGTCTCGGCCTTCTTGCCCTCTGCGGCATAGTCGTGCATCTCGTCGGCAGCCTTCGCAAGGTCCTTGCCTGCCAGGTTCGCCTCACGAACCTTTGCTTTCTCCACGCCACTCCCCTGCGCAAGCGCCAGTCGACCGACTTGACGTGAGAGCACCCCGATCTGATACCCCGCCTCGTCCGCGGCGTGCAGATCACCCTTGGTAAACGCCGCATCCGCGTCGTTCGCCAGTGCCCTCAAACGCATAAGCACTTCGGCAAACGTCTTCGCAGGCACCACCTCCGCGTGGCTGTGCCCATGGTGATCCTTGACCTGCCCCATCGCACTCGCGCCCAAACCCGATCCGGCAAGGGCGACAACAACAGCGATGCTCCATCGCTTGCGAGTCTTCATGGTCTCTTCCTTGTTTCCTGTAAACGACCCAGGCACACTCCAAAGCTTGCAGGAGATGTAGCGTATGCTACATCGTCACCCACCGCCACCCTGCACTCCGCTCTTCGCCCCAGCCGCCCCGCCCAGCACGTCCTCCAGCACATCATCATGATCGTGTCGCGTCTTGCGGTCCAGCAGCCGCTGCGACGCGCGCCCGGAGAACCGCAGAAACACCGTTGGCGTCACGAAAAAGTCCAGCAGGGTCGACGTGATCAGCCCGCCGAACACCACAAGCGCCAGTGGATACAGGATCTCCTTCCCCGGCGCATCCGGCGACAGGATCAACGGCAGCGTCGCAAGTCCAGTCGTGAGCGCGGTCATCAGCACCGGCGCTACCCGCTCCTGTGATCCCTTGATCACCATCTCGCGCCCAAAGGGCATCTTCTCCTCCAGCATCAGGTGCAGATAGTGGCTGATCATCAGCACCCCGTTCCGCGCCGAGATGCCGCACAGGCTGATGAACCCGATCAGACTCGCCACACTGAACGGCTCCCGCGCGATCAGCAACGCCGCCACCGCGCCGATGAACGCGAACGGAATGTTCAGCATCACCTGCGCCGCCATGATCCCGCTGCCAAAGTGCGTCCACAGCAGCGTCAGCATCACCAGCAGCGAGAGCGCGCCGAGGATCGCGATCACGCGCACCGCCTTGCGTTGGCTCTCAAACTGCCCCTCCACCACCCACGCATATCCCACCGGCGGCGTCAGTCGCTCCGCCAGCGTTCGTTCGATCGACTCCGCCGTTCGACCAAGATCCTGCCCCTGCACGTTGCAACTTACCACGATCCGCCGCTGCGCGTTCTCACGCGACACCTGGTTCGGCGCAAAGTACTCCTGCACATCCGCGACATCTCCGATCAGCGCAACCGCACCGCTCGGCGACACCAGCCGAACCTCCGTAAGCCGCTTCAGCGCCAGCACCGTCGATCCGCCCACCAGGTCCGCCCGCCAGGGATCATCAAACATCACTACAAGGTCATAACTCTTCAGCCCATCGAGCACTTGCGACACCACGCGCCCGCCGACCGCCGTCTCCAGCGTGTCCACAAGCTGCGCCGGAGTGAATCCATACACCGCCGCTCGCTCCGCATCAATCTTCACCCGCACCTGCGGCGTCATCACCTGCTGCTCAATCTCCAGATCCACAACCCCCGCCAGCCCGCTCATCAAGCCCCTGGCCTTCTCCGCCACCGCCCGCAACTGCGAAAGCTCCTGCCCCTGAATCTTCACCACGATCTGCGCCTGCACGCCGGTCTCCAGGTGTTCAATCCGATGCCCGATCGGCTGTCCCACCGTCACGTTTGCACCCGGCAGCTCCCCGAGCCGCCCACGAATGTCCCTGAACACCTCACGCCGCGGCCGAAGCGAACTGGGGGGCACCCGATCGCCAGACAAGGCGACATACTTCCCCTTCTTCTGGGCGCTCACATCTTCATCATTGAAGAAGTCCACCTCGATCTCCGACGAGTTTGGCCCCAGCGCATGCTCATCGTTTTCCGCACGCCCAGTTCGGCGTGCGACATGCTTCACCTCAGGAATCTCCAGCAGTATCCGCTCCGCCGTCGTCCCCAGCCGTGCAGACTCAGCGAGTGACACTCCGGGCGCAACATTGACGCCCACAACCGCCGTTCCCTCGTTGAACGCCGGCAGAAACTCAGACCCCATCCGCGCCACCGCAACCGAACACGCGATCACCAGCACCAAGCACACCCCGAGCACCGCCATAGGCCGATCCAGCGTGCGGTCATACGCCCACTTCGCTGCCGCCTTGCACGTGCGCAGCACCAATCCATCTCTCTCTTCTCCGCTCGCAGGGCCGAGCCCTTTTCGCCCCTTGCCAAGCAGATACCACGACAGCACCGGCGTCACCGTAAGCGAAACGATCATCGACGCAAACACCGACACGATGTACGCGTGCGCCAGCGGCGTGAACAGCCGCCCCGCAAGCCCCGGCAGAAAGAACAGCGGCAGAAACACCAGCAGCACGATCGCCGTCGACACCAGGATCGGCCCGCGCACCTCGCACGTCGCGTCAAAGATCACCCGCAGCGCCGGCCCCGGCTTTGCGCTCGCACGATTCTCGCGCAGCCGCCGGTGAATGTTCTCCACCCCCACCACCGCATCATCCACCAGTTCGCCCACCGCGATCGCGATTCCTCCGAGCGTCATCGTGTTCACCGACTCACCCAGCAGCTTGAACACGATGAAGGTCGTCAGGATCGACAGCGGAATCGCCGTCAGCGTGATCACCGTCACGCGCCAGTTCAGCAGAAACAGGATCAGCACGATCACGACCAGGATTGTCCCGTCGCGCAGCGCCTCGATCACATTCCCCACCGACGCCTCGATGAAGTGCGCCTGGCGGAACAGATCGGGATCGACCACAAGCCCCTTGGGCAAGCTCGGGCCGAGTTCCTTCAACCGCTTGTCGATCGCGTCCGTCACCGCGCGCGTGTCGGCTCCGGGCTGCTTGCTGATCGCCAGAATCACCCCCGGCTGAGCCAGCACGCTCGCGTCGCCGCGTCGCGCCGCCGCCGGCCCCTCAACCACCCGCGCCACATCGCGCACGCGCACCGCCACCGCATGATTCCCCGGCTCACTCAATCGGGTCGCAACCAGCGCGGACGCGATCTCCTCCGACGTCCGCAGCCGACCGATGTTCCGCACCACCAACTCGTTGGACGATCCGATCAGAAAACCGCCGCCCGTGTTCTTGTTCGACGCGGCCACCGCACGTTCAAGATCCTCAAGCGTCACGCCAAACAGCCGCAGCTTGTCCGGATCGGCCTTCACCTGAAACTGCTTCAACTCTCCACCGATCACCGTGACGTTCGACACGCCCGGAATCGCGAGCAGCGCGGGCCGCACCAGCCAGTCCGCCGCCTCGCGCTGCTCCATGGGCGTCAGCGTCGAGCTCGTCACGCCCATGAGCATGATCTCGCCCATCAACGAAGAAATCGGCCCCATGTGCGGCGTGACGTTCTCGGGCAATCGCTCCCGCGCTTCGGCCAGCCGCTCCTGTACCGTCTGCCTGCACCGATAGATATCGCTCCCCCACGCAAACTCCACGTGCACAACACTCAGCCCGATCCCCGACACCGATCGCACCCGCTCCACACCCGCCGCCCCGTTGATCCCCATCTCGATCGGAGCCGTTACCTGCGCTTCCACTTCCTCCGGCGCAAGCCCAGGTACCTCCGTCAGGATCGACACCGTCGGCTTGTTGATGTCCGGCAGCACGTCAATCGGCAAACCCCGAGCCGCGACATACCCATACACGCACAGCGCCAGCGCAGCGATCAGCACGATCACCCGCTGGCGAAGAGAAAAATGAACCATCAACTTCAGCACGCGTGTCTCCGGAATCGGGAATCGGGAATCGGGAATCGGGTTTCAGGTGGCACGCCCGTCCCGAGCGTGCGCCTCTTCACCATTCTGTTTCACCGCATCACTGCCTCGATGCCTTGATGCCTCTTGCCTCTTGCCTCTTGCCTCATGCCTCATGCCTCATGCCTCCTCCCTCTTGCCTCCTCCCTCTTGCCCCCTGCCTCCCCCCTCAATGCTCATGCCCATGGTCATGCTCATGATCGTGATCATGCCCCGCCTCTGCCTTGGGCCGAATCTGCGTCAGCAGATACACCCCGCGCGTCACCACCACAACGCCCGGCACCAGC
>JAIEOW010000202.1 GCA_019750095.1 Phycisphaerales bacterium | reverse complement strand
GGCGGGCGAAAGAGGCGAGATTCGGGAGATTCTATCGCGGGCGAGGCGTTCTGATCGGGGTGGGGTGAAAGACCCAAGGAGAGTCGGGGGCGGGGACGGGTGCGGGGGAGAAGGGGGGCGGGGGAGGGGGGTGGGGGGTGTGCTTCGGGAGCGGGGGCTGCTAAAGTTGGGGCTTGAAAATGCTGGGGGGGCGTGGGTTTGCCCGATGCTCGTGGTTTGGGGATGGATCGTGGCGGGTTGGAACGGGTCGGGCCGAGGAAACGCCTTGTGATTGTGGATTTGGATCAGCATCCGAAGATCGGCCCGTATGTGCTGACGCGCGACCTTGGCGCGACGGTGGGATTCGGGCGGTCGGGGGCGGTGGGTGGCGCAGGCGGTGAGGCGGCAGGCAAGGCCGGTGTCGGGGGCACGCAGCCGGATCGGTTTCTGGCCCTGCACAGCGAGTTGCAGACGAGCCACGTGGCGTATCGATTTGCCGAACTGAAGGGGCGAGCTGAGCGGCAGCGGTTTGCCGAGGCGGTGGAGCAGGCGGCGAATCTGGATCATGCGCACGTGCTGAAGATTCAGCAGTTCACGTTTGACGTGGTGGGTCATGGGTGGGTGATCACGCCGTTCAATGGCGATGCGGACGGGGTGCGGACACTGTCGCGCTTGCTGCGTGAGAAGCAGGGGCAGATGCGTGCGGAAGAGGTTGAGCACGCGATCCAGCAGTTGCTGGAAGCGAGCATGCACGCGCACCAGTTCTGGACCAATGGAACCGGCGAAGAGAACGGCCCGCGGACGGTTTCGCACCACGGTGCGATCGGTCTGGATGAGGTGATCGTTGATCGTCGCGGGTCGCTGAGCGTGGAGCTGTACGGGCTTGCCGCGGCACTTGGCATGAGCGGGCGGGCGTCGCTGGAGGTGCTGCGTGATGAGGTGCGTTCGATCGCGGAGATCGCGTATCAGCTCATCACGGGGCTGCGGGCCGAGGAGCCGCTGATCCCGGCGGAGCGGCTGGTGCCGAAGTTGAGCGCGTCGTGGACGAACTGGCTGCACCGCGGGTTGGACCCGTCGGGCGGGTTTGACACGGCGGCGCAGGCACTGGCGGCGTTGCCATCATTTCAGCAGGAGTCTTCCGGGCGGGAGCGGGTGCGAGGGATGCTCGCTCGGCTGCGCACGCGGGAGTGAGCGGCGATCAGCGATCGGGGTCTGGGCCGACGAACAAGCCAAGCTTTCGGCGGATGGCGACTACGCGCACGGCGAGGTCGTCGGGCAGTTCGCTGGCGAAGCGCGAGTCGATGAGTGCGAGCACGCGCGGGGCCTGGGGTTGGCTGGCGACGAGTTCTAGAGCCCGGACCCATGCGATCGCCGGGGCGTCGATCGCCGCGGCATCTTCGACGCGATCAAGGGCGGCGAGACAGACGGTACGAAGCGAGAGATAGAGCTCTTTGGCGTCTTGCGGAGCGCCCGAGCCGACGGCGTCGAGGGCCTGGAGTGCCGAGCCGGGCTGGTTGAGTTCCAGCCGTGTTTGAGCGAGCATCATCAAGCCGGCGATGGTGGCCTGGTCGCGCCCGAGATAGACCACGCCGCGGCGGGGGATGGTCACGGTGCGGACTGGTGCGGTGGTGAGGCGAGCGAGGAGCGACTCGCGCATGATGCGATCTGGAGTTGAGCGGGCGACCGCGAGCAGGTCGTCGGTGGAAAGGTTCGCAGCGAGGGTGAGCAGCGCGTCACGTCGGATGTCGGTGGACGGAGTGGGGAGAGACTCGACCAGGAAAAAGGTTGCGGCGGTCGGCACGTGGGTGGCGGCGGCGGCCGCGGCGGGCTGGAAGAGGTCCGCACTGTCGCGTGCGGCGGCGAGAAGGACCGCGGTGCCCTCAGGATTGCAGGACAAAGCTTGAACGGCGGCGGATCGCTGGGTGGGATCGGCGAGCGCGGCACGAACGAGATTGCGCGTGGGTTCGTCTCCCCAGAGCCACTGGATGATTCGGTGTGCGGTCGTCGGGGGTGATTTTGACTCAATCGCCCGCACGATGCGGGCGCGGACGTCTGGGTTGAGCGGGATGTTGCGCTTGGCGGCCTCGGCGAGCGCGTCGGTCGCCGCATCGCGGGCCGGGCCTGGCTGGGTGGCCCAGAGCTCGATCGCGTCCAGGGCCCTGGATGTCGGCCAGCGCGAGGCCGAGCGCAGGAGCACGCGAGCGGCCGCGGGATCGTGCTCGGCGATGAGGGCATCGATGAGCAGGTCGGGCACGCCGTCGGGCGCGAGGGCGAGCAGGAGTTCGCCAGCGAGTCGGCGATCATCAGCGATCGGGCTCTTGAGCGCGGGGATCGCGGCCTTGCCGGGTTCGGGCCCGAGTGGTCGGGCGTTGGCGAGTTCCTGAAGGGCGAGGGAGAATCCGAGCGTGCGCACCGCGACGAACGGGTCGCCAATGAGCTCCGCAAGAAACTGGGAACGATCGGCGGGAGACTCAATGAGCAGCAGTTGGCGGCGGAGGAACTCGGTGAGGCGGCTCAGCAGGGCGTCGCGTTCGGCGCGGAGCTGGGCGATGGACTGATCGTCGAGAGGAAGCGCGGGGGAAACGGTCTGTGCATCGGGCTCGGGGACCTGGGCGAGGGCGGCGAGCGGCGAGAGCGCGGTGATGCCCGATGCGACCAGGCCGCGGAGGAGGCGTTGGCGATGGGTGGGAAGGTGCGTCAAGAGGTTCGAATCCGGGGTTTGATCGAGAGCTTGTACCGGCAGAGGCGGATTGGGATTCGGTCGGAAGAGAGAAGGAAGTGCTACATCGGCTGGATCGGTCGGGCCGGAGCAGCGGGGCGATCTGTCGGATGTGGCGTGTACTGGGCGGTCTGGGCCGATAGAATGGGTGTCCGCCGTGAGCCGAAGCATGAATGAGTGGATGGATGCCGAGGGGCACGTCGAGCGTGCCCACAAGTTGTTCGAGGACGGGCGCTGGGCCGAGGCCGAGGGCGCTCTCCGCGAGGCGATCGCGATCAATCCATATCGCGCGGAGTGGCACTTCAATCTGGGGTTGACGCTGGAGGCGGCTGGAAGATATGAGGACGCTGTGCGTGCGTTCACGGATTGTCACCAGCTTCAGGAGGATGATCCGCAGGTGCCGCCGATCATCGGGGTGAATCTTCTGCGTGCGGGGAAGCCCCAGGATGCGATCGGATGGCTGGAACGGGCGGAGAAACTTGCGCCGAATGAGGCGTCGAGCTTTGTGCACCGGATCGAGGCGTACACGCGGCTTGGAGACCACGAACAGGCCGAGGTGATGTTCTATTTGGCGCAGCAATGCGACCCGAAGAATCCGGATGCGTATGCGTTGCTGGCGGACTCGTTGCTTTCTCGCGGGATGCACGAGAAGGCGGTGTGGTGCCTGCGCGAGGCGGCGAATCTGGACCCGGGCATGCCGGGTGTGCACGCGCGGCTGGGCGAGGCCTATGCCGCGACGGGTCGTCATGAGCGGGCTCGGCAGTTGTATCTGCGCGAGCTGCGGAACAACCCCGGCGACGTTGAAACGCTGCTGGACCTCGGGTGCCTGCTGATGCAGATGCATCGGGTGCCGGAAGCCGGCGAGAAGTTTCGGCGGGTGCTGGAACTGGAAAGCGACAATCCCGATGCACATTTCTACCTTGCCGATCTCGCGGATCGCCAGGGATACTCAGACGCGGCGATCGAGCAGTATGACGTGGTGCTGCGTTTGGATGCCGACTTTGGTGCGGCCCGTCGGCGGGCGGCGATCCTCCGCTTGCGTCGAGGGGCGGCTGGTGATGACGCCGCGGCCAAGGAGCTGATTGATCAAGAGCTCGAGGACTATGCGCACGCGCCCGAGCGGTTCACGCCCGGGGACATGGCCGAGTTGGGAAGGCTGTTGCTGGACGCGGACGAACCGGTGCACGCCAAGCGTGTGCTGCAGCGGCTGAGCGAGACCACACCGGAAGATCCGAGTGCGGTGCATCTGTACGCGGCCGCGTTGTTTGAGTCCGGCGACCGTGCCGGCGGGATCGAGGTGTGCAGGCGTGTGCTGAAGCTGAACCCCAAGCACGTGGCGGCGATGCACAATCTGGCGATCGCCAATGTGCAGGAAGGGCAGTGGGCCAAGGCGCGATACTGGGCGAGCCAGGCGCTGCTGGTCGAGCCGGACGACGCCGCGCTCAGGCATCTTCGATTGAAGTTGCGACTGCACACGATCGCGGAACTGGTGATGTGGATCACGCGACCGATACTCCGGGTATTCTCGCGCCGTCGACGGAATCCGAGCCCGTCGAGCACGGTGTAGCGTGGCCTGAAGTGGCCAGTGTCGCCAATGCAGATCCGCAGTCGGAAATCGGTGCTCCGGGTGGTACTCTTGTGCCCGAATGGCGGAGCATGAGCATGCCAAGATAAACGCGGTGCAGCAAGGCACGTCACGAGCCAGCGGGCGATGGTGGTCCGTCGTGGTCGTGTTGTCGTTCGCGGTTGTGCTGGCGATGGCCACGTTCTATGTCGGCGACACGGGGGTGTATAACGACGACTACTTTCTGAACCAGCGCGACCCGGCGACCGGGCAGATCGAATCGCTCGTCATGAATCGCCCATGGCATTTGTGGCGGCCGGTGACGCGTGTGGTGCTGCCGGCACTTGTGTCGACGCTGTGGGATACGCCTTGGGCACTGCATCTGATCAGTGCGCTCCTGCATGCGGCGGTGGTGGGCCTCGGGTATGGCCTGATGCGCCGGGTGGATGTGAGCGCGGGGATCTCTGCGGCGGGGGCGTTGGTGTTCATGGTGTATCCGGTGCACTTTGAGGCCGTGCTGTGGATCGCGATTATCTGCACGCTGATGTCGGTCGTGCTGGTGCTGCTGATCTGGCACGGGTACGCATGGTGGCTTGCGCGGGGACATCTGGCCGGGGCGTGGACCCGCGCGGGGTTGCTGGCGGCGATGGCGGTCGCCGCGTGGACGAGTGCGGCGATGAACGAGCAGCCGCCGGGCGTGCTGGCGGCGATGCCGCTGTTGGTGATGATGCTTGGGTGGGCGCAGGGCAAGTCCTGGTCGGTCCGGGTGTGGCGAACGCTCGTGCCGGTTCTGGCGGTGGGCTGTGCGCTCGCGTTCTATCTCCTGGGGTTCTTCCGGCACAAGACGAGTCTGACGCCGACGGAGGTTCCTGAGTCGGCCACGCAGAATCTGCTGCAGCTCGTCGAAAAGGTCCCGTCGGAGCTCGCGCTTGTCGGCTTCGCCCGCGGTGCGCTTGTCGAGGGTGCAGCGGCGGCAATAGCGCGACCAGCTCTCGTCGCCACGGGCTTTGGATTTCTCGGGATCGTGGGCCTGGTGTGGATGCTGAGAGCGTTCAATCGCGACTCCTCCGATGGTCCGGGAGCTTCGAGGAGTAACGCGGCATGGCTTATGGCGCTGGGTCTGTGCTGGACTTTGCTGGCGTGGCTCCCGGTCGCGGCAGCGCATGCGGTGACTTCGCCGCGTTTGCACTATGTGCCGACGATGGGGTTGATGCTTGTCGTGTGCGGTGCGGCGATGCTGGTTGCGTCTGGGGTTGGGCGGATGGCCGCTTCCCTGCGCGGGGTGGTGTTCGCTGTGGCTCGGCTTGCAACTTGTGCTGTGGTGGCGATGAGCGTGATCATGTGGGTTGGGGTTTGCGAGCATCTGCAGCGCCGCTATCGCGCCGACGAGGGTGAGCGTCGGTCGCTCGCGGCGGCGATTGGCGGCGGGATCGAGGGCGGCACGATGCTCGTGCCCGTGCGTGTAGACAGCGTCACGGCGGCGACCGGTTCACCACGGTTCGACGGCTACTTCCGCCATAGCTGGTTCTGGCAGTTCTCCGCCGGGTGGAGTGTGCGGCTGGCACTTCGAAGGGCCGATGTGCACACGTATCAGACGGTGTACGGCGTGGCCGCGGGCGGGCCAGCGGGTGAGATGCTCTGGCTGAGTGATGAAGACCCGCTGCGATGGGTGCTGATCCGATCGACGATGGCTCCGCCGAGGCCCGGGGGGCACTGGCAGGACATTCCGAGATCAAAGCGGACTCACGCTCGTTTGCTTCCGCTTGATCGATGCGTTTTCTTTGAGGTTGTCCGGCCCGGGCAGGTCGAGGTGTTCACGGTGGTGCGCCTGCATGGCACGTTTGGTGAGCCGATCGATCTGTTTCTTCGTCAGACCGCGCTCATGCAGAAGGGACGCGTGCCCCCAATTGCGGGACGTCGGCTGGAACTCTTCATGATGCCCGAAGACGTGCGACGCTCCTACGAGCGGAACCCGTAGAGCCGAAGCATCTCCGAAAGCACACGCAGAACTTCGGTCCCGGCGCGTCCAGATCGCGGAGTGACACGGCAACGTGCGGTCCGGACTACTGCATGGGGAAGACGCTGTCGGAAGCTCTGTTTACGGCGTACATGGATGTCAGCAGGTATCGCCGACTCTTGTAGACATAGACATCGCCCGTCAGGGTGTAGGTCACGCCGTCTCCGAGCTGCTCAGCGATGGACTCGAGCGCGGTCAAGTTCTGGTTGGGGAGCAGGAGCAGCGGGCCATCGAGGCGTCCGTCGGTTCCGTTGTCAAGAGTCGCCGCGAGCTGGCCGTCGGGAAGGCGGGTCACGCGAGCACGCCGGGTGGTGAGGAATCCTGAGGTCACGCCCGCGTCGGCACCCTCGGTGACTGGGAGCGGCCCGACTCCGGCCGGGGCAGACGCCGGCTGGCCGGGGGCGGCGGGAACGATTCGTCGCGATCCCACGGCCTTGTCCAACTCGGCCACAATCTGCTCGATGCTCGGATCGTCCGATGGCGTGCTCATCGCTTTGGTATTCTGCGAATCGGTTGCCGCAGGTTGGGCGGGTGGGGTGGGGGGGGTGGGGGGGGTGGACGGCGTTGCGGGGGATTCGGATCCATCAACGTTGAATCGTTCCTGCATCGCGGGTGCGGTCGGGATGAGAAAGTTCCGGTCGCGGTAGACCGTGACTCGACCGAAAAGGCGGACGCGGGCTCCGGAGGGTTCTCGTTCCAGCAAACGCTCGATGGCGGCCAGGTGCGGGCTCTCGCCCATGATCATCGGCGGTAGGCGACGCCCTTGTGCGTCAGCGTCGAAAATGGCATAGAGGCGGCCGGACTTGCCGCGGACGAGCTGGGCGCGAGCGCTTGAGATGAACGCGCCCTCCCGCATGAGCGGCGGATTGGTACCCAGTTCAAGGTCCGCCGCGGCGGTGGGGGGAAGGTTGGGGCGCACAGGATCGAGCGTTGGGGTCGCTGCGGGAGCAACGATGATCCGAGCTGGCGGCGTGGCGGGGTCATCGGTCTGAGTTGGGGAAGGGTTGTTCGTCAACCCCAACAACGCGGGACCGAGAACCAGAGTCAGAATCGCTGTGCATCCGTGCGGCATGATGAACAGGATATCGGATACCCGCAGGTCGTGGGCGGGAGATTGGCTGGGGGGGAAAGGCGATTGCCCCTGCGAATAGGGGGTGCCCGGTCCGTGTGCGTTGCCGGTCGGCCCGAGAAGTTGGCCAAGGGCCTCTTCCGGCGCCTGCCACCGGTACAAACCAAAGCGTCGAAGCCCGATCAGCAGGTTCCGGGTGGACGCAAAGGGATCTACGTGACAGACTATCGATCGATTGAACCGGACCGATCCTGAGGGGCAAGTGCTTGACCGCACCGACTCGGGCTGGTAAGGTCAAACGGAACTGGCCGCGTACCAAAGTGGTCTAATGGAGCGGATTGCAAATCCGTTGGGAAACCTTCGTCGGTTCGAATCCGACCGCGGCCTTTGATGCTCCGGCCCGTGTGCCGCGAGCCGTGGAACGCCACCCGAGAAGTTTGTCTTCTCCGGTGGCGTTCGGCGTTTTGCGGTGTAGAGTTGGCAACTTGCCATGCGATCACTTGAAGTTCACGCGTGTTGTCGAATCTGTAGCTGCTGAAGCGGCCATGCCGCTCTGCGTTTTCAGTCGGCCGCGTGCCCGAGTGGTCTAAGGGAACGGATTGCAAACCCGTTTGTCGGCGGTTCGAATCCGCCCGCGGCCTTTTCATCGTGGTTGATCTGTGAACCGCCGATCGTGGGTGATCTGGTCGTTTTCGCACTTGCGTGCGAAAGACCTTGCCGGGAACGCATCAGCACAAGAGTGCATCGCGACGATCGGCGATGAGCGGTATGCATATCGGAGTGCGATTCGCTCTTGTGAAGGCAAGCGTGAAATCGGCCAACATCAACCGTATCGCGTCGGGTCCACCACGCCTGCCGCGATGAACCCCTCTCGACGCAACGCGCATGAATCGCACCGCCCGCAGGCCAGCACCGCGTCGCCCCGCACCACCGGGTCATAGCACGAGTGCGTCAGCGCGTAGTCGACACCCAGTCGCATGCCCAGTGCGATGATCTCGGCCTTGCTCAGATTCACCAGCGGCGCATGCACCCGCAGCGTGCCACCCTCGACGCCCGCTTTCGTCGCCAGCACGGCGGTGCGCTCGAAGCTGCGGATGAACTCGGGCCTGCAATCCGGATATCCCGAATAGTCGACGGCATTGACACCGATGAACAGGTCGCTGGCGCCGAGCGACTCGGCGAGTGCCGTTGCGAGTGCGAGGAAGACCAGGTTGCGGGCCGGGACGTAGGTGACCGGGATGTCGCTTGTCATGTGATGCTGCGAGCGGTCTTTGGGCACGGCGATGTCGCTGGTCAGGGCCGACCCGCCGAAGACGCTCGCTGAGGCTTGATCGCCCGTCGGGCCGGTTACCGTAAGACCTCCGATCTTCACCACGCGGTGCGATGCAACGTTGAGTGACCGCGCGACCAGTGCCGCGGCGTCGAGTTCATGGCGATGCCTCTGGCCATAGTCGAAGGCCAGCGTGTGGCAGGCAAACTGTTCCCGCGTGGCGATGGCGAGCGTGGTCGCGCTATCCAGCCCGCCGGAGAGGAGCACCACGCACGGTTGGGATGTACTTGCAGAGTCGGCCATGCTCGATGTGGGGATAGTAAGCCCGTGCGCGGCAATATCCGAACGGGCGTGCAGACGGGTTCTATGATCGCCTTCGATGAGCACCGCCGCCCTCGATCCGCAATCTCCTGAGCAGGCCCGCGAAGCGATCGAGCGTTTTCGGGCCGATTATGCCCGCGTTCGCCAGCAGATCTCCAAGGTGATCGTTGGACACGAGGAGGTGGTGGATGGGGTGCTCTCGTGCCTCTTCTGCAACGGGCACGTGCTGCTGGAAGGCGTGCCGGGCCTGGGCAAGACGCTGCTCATCCGCACGCTTGCGCGAGCGCTGTCGCTGAGTTTTTCTCGTGTGCAGTTCACGCCGGACCTGATGCCCGCGGACATCGTGGGCACGACGATCGTGCGTGAAGTCGATCGGGTCGGTGGTGCGGTGGGGAGGGAGTTCAGCTTTCAACCCGGCCCAGTCTTCGCCCAGATCGTTCTCGCTGACGAGATCAATCGTGCCACGCCGAAGACCCAATCGGCACTGCTGGAGGCGATGGCCGAGCGCAGCGTGACCATCGGCGGTGCGGGCGGCGGCACGCACCAGCTCCCACGACCATTCCTGGTCATGGCGACCCAGAATCCTCTGGAACAGGAGGGCACGTATCCGTTGCCCGAGGCCCAGCTTGATCGCTTCTTCTTCAAGCTCGTGGTTGGCTATTCGTCCCGCGACGAGCTGTCTGAGATCCTGAATCGCACGACCTCCGGCGTTGAGACCTCTGTCGAGCCAGTGTTGAGCGCCGAGGACATCATGGCGTATCAGCGGCTGATCCAACGAGCGGCGATCGCGCCGCATATTCAGGACTATGCCGTGAGGTTGGTGCTCAGCACACACCCAAAGGGCATGCGCTCCAGCGGTGACTTCGCGACGCCGATGGTCTCAAGATTTGTCCGTGTCGGTGCATCACCCCGTGCGGCCCAGGCGGTGGTGCTGGCGGCGAAGTGTCGAGCGCTGCGCGATGGTCGGCCGAGTGTCAGCATCGACGACCTGAAGATCGCGGCGGTTCCTGCGATGCGCCATCGGCTCATCCTGAACTTTGAGTCTGAGGCCGAGGGAGTGTCGGCGGATCAGGTGATTGAGAACATCATCGCGACGCTGCCTGTGGGGGCGTAGTCGCGGCTCGGGTGGCCCGCTGGTCCCCAGCGGGTTTCGGGTATCCCGACGGAAGGTCTCTGCGGCGATTAGGCCGCGGCTCGCTTGCTGGGCTGCGCTTCGGCGAGCGTGCGGAATCGGCGTGCCGGGTGTACCTGCACAGGCAGTCCTTCAACGTGTACCTGGCTGACCCATCCCCCGAACGGATTCCTTCGCACGCCGCTGGCGGCAAAGTCGGCGACCCACTGCGTCTCGTCAACCAGATAGCTGAAATCATGATCCCCCGGCGGGAGGTCCATGGTGATCGTCCACCAGC
The DNA here is from genome assembly GCA_019750095.1 of Phycisphaerales bacterium. Taxonomy (GTDB): domain Bacteria; phylum Planctomycetota; class Phycisphaerae; order Phycisphaerales; family UBA1924; genus UBA4658. The sequence goes on along the minus strand of JAIEOW010000202.1, from coordinate 23,299 downwards.
CCGTATGCTCTCGGGTCATCCGGGCCGGATTCGTGCGCCAGTCGGTGAACCCGCCGACGAGCTGCACGCTCCGCGCTTCGGGGAGATAGACGCGGAAGGTGTGCCGATTGCCGCTCTCACAGATGACCATGGTGAACCTCGAATCATGGAAACCAGACGCCGCGACCGCCCCGAAACCCGGCTTGGCGATGCCGAGCCCTGAGTGGTTATCGGCGGATTGTTTCGCTCACTTGGGCCGCTGTTGGTTTTTTTCGATGTGCAGGCGAGGCGCGTTGGTGCTGCTGACCGGAGCACTCTTGCTCGGGGTTTCCGCGTGCGGGGATTCGGCTTCGCGGCCCGTGGAACAGCGCGGCGGGCTGCACGCGCTGGGTCGCTCGCGCGTCCGTTCCGACGCCGCTCCGGCGGTCATCCTGGCGCGCAGAGGCGATACCGGGCCGATCATCATCCCGCTGCGTCCGAGTGAGGCCGCGATTGCTCGGGGCAGTGTCACGATCGAACTCTCGGACGCCGAGTCGATCGTCGCCCCGCTGCGATTCATCGCCCAGTTGCCGCCAGCCAACCCGCGTTCCGCATCGTCGGCACTCTGGTTCGAGCCACAGCCGATCTATCGCGTGTACCGACCCGGCGATCGTCCGCGCGATGCTGCGGGCCTGTGGGTGGCTGAGTGCTTGCTGGGCGAGCGCGAGCCGGCGCAAGTTCGTGCCGACGGTCGCACGTTGGTGGTCCGATGGTCTCCTGCGAGCGACGCCCCGGAGGTGCCCGGCCGCGATGAGCCGCGCTCGCGGCTTGATGAACAGTTCAAGGAAGTTGGCAGGAGCCCGCTGGATCGCTGGCGCGTTCGATTGGCCCTGGGCACGCCGATCGTCGATACTCCCGCACAAGAGGACCGGATCGACGACCCGACGATCGACGGGCTGGCCCGTCAACTGGAACTGCAATGGGACGCTGCGATTCGCCGAGTCGATCAGGCTGATCCTGCGATGGGCCGCCGACTGCGAGCGGCGCTCGCGGGTCTGGTGCTCATCGACGGTGATCCCGTCCACATCTGGACCGAGAGCCGTGAGCGGCTGGAAACACTTCGGCGAGAGTTGCTCGCTGAAGGGCTTACGACGCAGGACGCTCGGGAGATTGCCTCTGGGTATCTCACCACCCCCGGGATCGAGGGCGCGATCGTTCGCGACGACGCCGCGGCGGTGAATCTCAAAACCGGCGTCGCGTATCCGAGTGTGCTAATGGTCAATCTGACATCGGCACCGGCGGCCGCCTGGGTCGGGCGTCGCCAGCCCGCCCGCGGCGCGGTGACACCGAGCGACATGTTGCGGCTGGAGCCGCTGACCGGCCAGACGATCACGTTCCCAGGCGAGAATCGCAGAACGGCAGAGGTTGTGGGGGACGATGAGGTCATTGCACGCGACAGACTCTCGGGCGTTGACGCCTCACGCCTCAAACAACCCACCGACACTCAGAGACCCGATGTGCTCCGTTTCGAGTGCGGCGTGGGCGACTGGATCGGCGAGCGCGCCGCTGTCGGACGCATCGCCCCTGTTCGTCCACCGGGGATCAGCATTGGGCCGCTGCTGAGCGACTGGACGCAGGAGTCGTTCGTTCGGGCGCTCGCAGCACCATCCACCAACTCACCAATGGCGGCGTTCGATCCTGCGCTCGGCGTGCAGGGCCGCCTGTTCCGCTCTGGCGAGGCCGGATCGCGATGGACTCTGTATCTGGAGTGCGTTTCTTCGATCGAGGCCTCGGCGGACCAATCGGTGATTGCGGTGTATCTCGGCCCGAGGACGCGGGCGACTCGGATAGAGGTCACGCTGGCCGATGGAACGATGCGCGAGTATCGCGCCGGCAAAGAGTCCAGCACGGGCCGTGCGTTGATGTCGCGATCAGCGGGCGTGGTATCGATCTGGATGACCATTCCAGCTGACGCGATCGAGATCTCCGCCGGTCGGACTGGCCCGTCGCGGGAGAGCGAAGGCCTGCTGCGGCTTGGGCTCACACGTTCCACGAACGAGCCGAGCTTCGCTCGCGGTTCATGGCCCAGGCCGATGTTCCCCTGGGATGACGAGCCCAGCCGGGTCGCGCTCGATCTCTCAACATGGGCACCGGCGAACGAGTGAACAACCCGAGGGCGTTGGCCGGAGGCCGTTGACCAAGCTGCAAGGGATCAGAACGAGATCTCCGCGCTCAGCCCGACAAACGCCGCGGGCCGGGTGCGGTCGTTCGCGACATCATCACCGTTGGAGTCTTTGAACTCATACCGTTGCCAGACGATCGCACCTGCACTGAAAGCGATGGCGAGGTTTCGGCTGGGCGACCACTTGAGCGTTGCTCCCACGGGGATGCGGGAATCCTCGAGCACCCCATCAGGAATCGACGACTGATCGCTGAGGCGATAGTCACGAATCTCGTAGCGAGCGAAGATGGAGGCCGTGAGCTGGTCGCTTGCCTTGGCGCTGAACCGAAGTCCGAGCGTCTCGTTCTCAAGCGACAGGCGATCGTTGATCTGCCAGCGCACGCCCAGCAGTGGCACGACGAGCACATCATCTTCCAGCCGTGACTTCACGATCACTCCGGCGGTGACGAACAGATCGTCGCTGACGCGATATCCGACGCCGCCGAAGCCGCCATATGTAGCCGCATCGCCAAGGGAGACATCGCGATCGCCAGCAAACTCGATGATCCCTCCGAGGAGCACGCTCCAACGATCATCGATGCCATATCGCACGCCCGGAGCGAATCGCACCAGGTACGCGTCATCGATGGGGTCGAGCGCGTTGGGCAGGATCGAGTTGAAGTTGCTGAAGTTGTACCAGGATGCCTCACCCTCAACTCCGAATGTCAGCCGCAGTCGTTCACGCACCTGCCACCCAAAGTCCAGATTGGCCCCGGCCCGCGAGATGCTCACCTCGGCGTCGGAACGACGCATTGAAGACTCGAATGTGTGTTCGCCCTTGGGCGTGATGGTGAAGGTGAACGGCGGCGGCCCGCTGACGCGTCCTCCCTGGGATATCTCCCCTGCGGTTTCCGCGCCTTGATCAACAGGTGGCGCATCCGTCGCTGGCGTGGTTTGTGCTGCCTCCTGTGCGGCCGCCGCACCCGCCATCAACAACACCGCACTTGCGACACACACCATGGATCGACCAATCACCATGCTGACCTCCGAGCGAACGTGTTCACGATCGCATGCGCCAAGCGTACACGAACCATTCGATGCTCAGGAGAATGCCCGCCGCGAGCACGAACCAGGACCACACCTCACGCACGGCTTGCTGCTGCGCTGCACCCTCCGCTTTGCCTGTGGCCCGTCCTGCGATTTCGACGACATCGCGTGTACCAAGAGCCGAAACGCGAGGATCGAGCAGATTCACAGCGATCGATCGTACAATCTGACCGGCCTGACTTTCTGCGCGAACACGGTACACGCCTGCCAGTCGAGGAATGCCCATCGAGGCGATGCCGCCTTCATCGCCATTGTGCATCACTTCGAGCTCCATCGACTGTGGGCCGGAGATGCGCACAGTTTGAGCGGAGCTTGGCAGAGCGAGCGCCACTGGCTCGCGTGTGGTGAAACTGACGCCGCTGGCTGCCTCGCCGCGGCCGGTGAGTGCATCCACCGCTGAAGAGACGAACACGGGAAAGGAAACCTCCGGTCCCCAGTTGGTCCTGAGCAGATCAAATCCGATCACCAGCCGTCGAACTCGTCGCGGCCCCGGTTCTTCCAGGAGTGCGATCAGAGGCCCGCTCTTTCCAAAGGCCAGCGCGATGACCGACGCGCGGGGCGCGGCCATCGATCCGGTCGCGACATCATCGGCGATGGTCATGCGCATCGGCGGGCTCACCAGCATGCTATCCAGCGACGCATATCTCAGGATCGGATGCGTCCGCCGCCAGGAGATGATCCGCGTTGCGGCGTCCGCCCAAGACTCGCGCTCGATCGGCGTCACACTCAATCCATCCAACGTCATTGCCGCCCCGATGGAGATCGTCGGTACATTCGGCCACCGCGTCGGCGACACCCGATCAAAGACAATCAAATCCCAAGCGGTTCGCTGCCCACCAGCGGCATCCCCCGCATCTGTTGCGATGGCGAACATCTGGGCGTACGCACCCGCGTCGATCACCCGCAGTTCCGCTGGTTCAAGATCGTTCAACGCGCCAAGCAGAAAGCGATCCACGCCCGACGGCCCACGCGCCTTGAACAGCGCATCACCCGTGTCGTTTGCACCGACGACCAGCACCCGGGGCTTGTTCGCTGGGTTCAGCATCACCGCCGCCGTGTTGTCCGAATGCAGTACATCCTCGCGCGGCAGGTTCACCACCACCAGCCCACCGGCACTTCGCTCCAGCAGAAAAGTCCCGCCCAACTCACCCGGCATGATCGCGCCATCGGGCCCGCGAGATGCCGCGGGTACACGCATCGGTAGCAAGCCCGAGGGCTCTCCATCAAGGGTCCAGGTCAGCGTCACGTCCGTTTCCACATCGCGCACGCTCTGCACGCGCACAAAGACTCGCACCGTTCCGGGCTTCTCCGCATCTCGCCGCGCACTCATCGCCACGATGCCGAGATTGTCGACCGCGCCCGTCGCCGGTGTGGCAAGATTCGGACCGCAGCGAAGCACCCGCACCGTGATCGAGCCCGGCAACGCCGCTTCCGACCCTTCCAGCCCGCCGTCGGTGAACAGGAGCATTGACGTGCCAGCGCTGGTTCCATCCGCGGCCGCGGCTTCCTGCGAAGAGGCCGTCGCCGCCGCGAGCCGTACGGCTTCATCGAGCCGCGCCGGCTGATCCGTAGGCCCGATCGACTCGATTGCCTCGCGTAGCCGTCTCGGGTCGCTCGTAAAACTCTGAATGATCCGCGCCTCTTGTGCGAGTGCGATCACTGTCGCCATCGGTCGCGAGCTTCCGCCGGCGGCCAGTTGCTCAACCACTTCTAGGGCCCGCCTCTTGGCTTCATCGAGGCGCGTTGCGGGTCGCAACGTGTCACTCGCTGTGTCGGGCACCATCGACCCAGAGCCGTCACGCGCCGACATCGCCGCCGAGTGATCGATGACGATGATGGTTCGCCCGCGCGGTCCCGCCTCCGTCGGCACCGCGGGCCGCGCCAGTGCCAGCAGAAGGCACACCAGCCCGACAAGTTGTAGAACCAAGAGCCACGACGGCCTGATCCATCGAAGGGGCACGTTCGCCTGCACATCCCGCACGGCGGATTCCCAGAACGCGGTCGTGCTCACCTTCACGGTGCGTCTGCGAAGCTTGAGCAGATACAGCCCGATCAGAATCGGGATCGCAATCGCCGCGGCGACGATGCCTAGAAGCGGCGCAAGGAAACTCACCGCCGTGACCCTCCACCCTCCGGCCGCCCACCCCAACCCGCCCGCGGTTCAGGCGCACGCTTGGCGATCGCGTGCGGATCAACCGGACCCTCGTTGCCATCGGTCGCTGCCCGCGCTCCCTTGAATCCCTTGGCCACGATGAACATCTCGCGTGAAACGTCGCGCGACGCCTCGGGCTTGAAGCCCTTGACCTCGGCGAACTCTCGCATCGTTTCTCTCAAGAGCGCCGGATACTCCTCGCCTTCCAGCACCTTCATGACCAGATTGCCACCGCTCTTGAGGATCGACGGTGCAAGTTGCAGCACGCGCCGGCAGAGTTCGACCGATCGAAAATGATCCCCCGATCCCCCGCCGCCCCCCTCGGTGCTTGGCGCCATGTCGCTCAGCAGCACATCGATCGCGCGGGGCTGCTCTCCCTCGGGCGTTACAAGTGCGAGCAGCTCCGCGGCTTCGGTCTGAAAGATGTCGCCCACCATCGTTCGCACGCTTGCGGGCAGCTCCGCGCTCACGGGCTTGAGGTCGATCCCCCCGACGCAGGCAACCCGCTTGGTGGTGCCCCCCGAAAACACGATCTCGCTCGCTACTTGCAGCCACGACCCCGGCGCACACCCAAGGTCCAAGACCCGATCGCCCTTCCCTGGTCGCATCACGCGGTGGCGGTCCTGAATCTGCTTGAGTTTGTACGCCGAGCGTGCCGCGTACCCCTCCTCTTTGGCGAGCTTGAAGAACCGGTCATGGAGCTTGCGGGGTTGAGCCACGGCTTCATCGTAGGAACCGGTGCGAACGCTCTCCCATGTGTTTGCGCTGCCCTCCCGACTCATTTTTCACACAGAACCCTGCACAGCCCGGCTACCATCCGCCCCAATTTGTCCTAGGAGCCCAACGCGATGGAAGCCGGGATTGTCGGATTGCCCAACGTCGGCAAGAGCACGCTCTTCAACGCCCTGACCAAGGCCGGAGCGCTCGCCGCCAACTATCCCTTCGCCACCATCGAGCCAAACGTCGGCGTCGTGCCGATTCCCGACGCTCGGCTCGAGGTCATCCGCAAGCACATCGAGAGCCAGAAGATCATCCCGGCCTCGCTCCGCCTCGTTGATATCGCCGGCCTCGTCCGCGGCGCGAGCCAGGGCGAAGGCAAGGGCAACGCCTTCCTCAGCCACATCCGCGAGGTCGACGCCATCGTCCAGGTCGTCCGCTGCTTCGAGTCCGCGCCCGGTGGCGAAGAGATCACCCACGTCGAAGGCTCCGTCGATCCTGCTCGTGACATCGACACCATCAACATGGAGTTGATCCTCGCCGACTTGCAGACCGTCGAAAGTGCGCTCTCCAAGGCCGAGCGTGCCGCCAAGAGCGGCGATCGCGAAGCCGTCGCCCGCTTCGAGGTCCTGAAGAAGATCCGCCCCATCCTCGATGCCGGCAAGCCCGCTATCACGCTCAAGATCGACGACCCGGAGCAGAAGAAGACCCTCAAGGGTCTCTCGCTCATCACGGCCAAGAAGGTGCTGTACGTCGCGAACGTGAACGACGACGATCCCAACGGCCGCGGCCCGCTTGCCATGAAGTGCCGCGAGCACGTCAAGAAGCTCGGCGGCGACCCTGAGCAGGACGTCGTCCCCGTCTGCGCCCGCATCGAGAGCGAGCTCGCCGAACTCGATGACGCCAGCAAGCTCGAAATGCTCCAGGGCCTCGGCATGAAGGAGCCCGCGCTCAACGCCCTCGCCCGGGCCGCGTATCACCTGCTCGGCGTGCAGAGCTACTACACCGCCGGCCCCAAGGAAATCCGCGCCTGGACCGTCCCGCAGGGCGCCACCGCGCCACAGGCCGCCGGCGTCATCCACACCGACTTCGAACGCGGCTTCATCCGAGCCGAAATCTACTCCGTCGCCGACCTCGAGCAATTCGGCAGCGAAAAGGCCATCAAGGACGCCGGCAGGATGCGCGTCGAAGGCAAGGGCTACATCATGCAGGACGCAGATGTGTGCCACTTCCTGTTTAATGTGTAACCCCTTGTCAGACGGTTGATTGACTTCTTTCCCTGCGGTTGATTGCCATTCCCCGAGTTGGAGTGCTCACAATTCAAGTTCTCGCTTGACAGAGTTCTCGGAATGTGGTAGCTTCTGCAGAGCCCTCCGAATCAGGCCAAAAACTCTCCGACGGGGTGTCACCATGATCGTTCGATTTGCGGCCGCGTTGATCTCGTTACTTGTCTCTTTCGCGACCAGCATTTCTCCTGCCAATGCCCAGTCTGTCCTGATTCCGTGTCAGCCGGGACCGCCCAATTTCGATCCGGCTGGGTGGGTTCGAACCAACATTGCCTATGACGTCGTTGAGGATATTCGATTCTCAGAGGTAGCAACCGACAAGCGGCAGTCGCCTTGGGCTTGGAACACTGCGTGCAACTGCTTTTACTCACCAAACTGCAACTCAAACCTGCGACGGACCTGTTTACCTCAAACCGTCAAGACAGGCGAAAAAGTCCAGCGATGCTGGGAAGTCAACGGAAAAGTTTCCGCCACTGTTGCCGCCGGAGTTCTTCCAGGCCTCTTCGCAAAACTTGGGGTTTCGGTGGAGCTCGGGGGAAAGCTCAGTGGATGCACTGAGAGCATGGATGAAATTTCTTTGAATGTTGCGCCGCATGATTGTTGGGCACATGGTGTGCAGGCGCGATGGCAGAACCGCAGTATCCGAGCGACTTGGGAGGTTGCTGAAACGGTGGCGAATTGGCGCTACTTCGATACCATCAACGGCCACAACGTAACGGCAATCACGCGATGCGGCGTTCAGAAGGCTTCCGCAAGTGCTCGTTCTTTGGGTGAGTCCGTTGTTTTCTTGAACACTGTCTATCCGCCTTGCCCCGGGAAAACCGTGGGGGGAGTGATCGTGATTCCACCTCTTCCTCAAGGTGATGATCGTCCGTTCTCAAAACCGTGTGGCACGCCCATGCCGCCCTGCGATGACATCCCTACCGGGGTCCTGCCTGTCTGTGGGTGCATCGGTTAGTGACTAGAGGCTGTCCGTAAACGGGGGCTTGACGCTGGTTTTCCAAGCAGTCCGCGAGGTTTGAGGACTGCCTCGATCAATCCATTTTGACGTGGATTTCCTAGGAGACGTTCATGATCCGCAATCACACGCGCGCCTTCTCTTTCGAGGGCCTCATCTTCGTGCTTGGCATCTTGGCCGGGTACTGCTCAGTCGCGATTGCACAGCCGCCGAGCAACCCCGAGCGAGACTCCGCGTTGCTGCACTGGCGAACTCAACTGGTGAGCGCGTATGCCATGCAGGCCGGAAACGTGACCGGCTTTGGTGAGCGAATACGAATGATTTCGTCTCGATTTGCTGGCCTTGACTCGCACTTAGAAGCTATCCAGGCGCTCGATCAACTGCTCTCCGCTTCAGAGTCGCCTTTCGATACATCTGAGGCTTGGAGAATGAAAGGTCAGTATCTGTGGGCGCGAGGCGACCTCAATGGGGCAGGAATCTCTTTCTCGAATCAACTCGCTGTCTACGATGCTCATCCTGTTCTCAAGTCGGAGGGCTATGCAACCTATGCAAGCGGTGTCAACCAGTTCGCTGCCATTCTGCATCTGACCGGTTTTACCGCCCAAGCACTACAGGTCTGCGATCGAATCATCAATGATCAGACCACGCCCTTTCCCGCCAGAACGCGACAATCAGCGTTTCTGAACAGAATCGCGTTGTTGACCTCTTCGAGTCAGTGTGCCGAGATTTCTTCCACCATTGAGACTTTTCTCAACCAGTATCCCAAGTACGGAGCCGCAACGGGCGAAGCCGTCACGCTACGTCTCAAAAAAATCTCCTGCGATGTGGGCACACTCAGCGGGCCGCAAAGAGTTGAACTCGTTCGTGAACTCTTTGACGACCCGGAAATCGAGAGCTTTCAACAAAGATTCTCAGTCGGCGAGTTTCTAATCGAACAAGCATTGGCCGTAGGAAACTATCCCCTGGTGTACGAAACCGCTTTCCGACTTCTGGATCTGATCGACGCTCATGGTGCGACGTGGCTTGAAACCAAGCATCCTGAAGTGCAACGTCTAACAGCTACCGATCTCGCGCACATGGAGAAAGGCGTCCTCGCCCTGATGGAAAGCGGCGAGAACCACGGCAGTCCCTCCGCTTCACTCGTCGCATGTGAACGACTTATTCAGTTCGTTACCGACCCCGAGAGACGCACAGAGGCACTCTTGCGTTGCGAGCAGCTGCGAGCACGAATCTCGCAGCCATAGCGGAAACCGAGCCCCCGAAATCCTAGAGTGACTCACTTCACCCGGAGCGCGAGCATGGTCTGATCATCGTTCGGCGGGCGGCCCTCGGCGAAGGCGGCGACAGCGTTGAGCACGGCATCGATGACTTCCCGCGCCATCGAAGCCTGATGGTCTGACGTCGCCTGAGCCGCTGACCATGCACGCAGGGTTTCGTCGAGGCGTTCAAACCCGAAGAGTTGATTCTTTGGGTTGAAGGCCTCGGAAAGGCCGTCGGTGTACATGAGCAGATGGTCGCCGCGATGGAGTTGGACGGTCGAGTCGTGGTAGTGCTCGTCGGCCATGATGCCTAGGGGCAGGCCGCGCTGACCATCGAGAGCGTGGACGATCGGGTCCATTGACGCGCTCGTGTTGGACTCGCTCCCCGCTCGCACAAGTCGCGGCGGCGGGTGGCCGGCGCTCGAGTAGCGGAGCGTGCGCGTCTTGGGATCGAGCACGGCGTAGAACGCCGTGACGAAGCTCGGCGTGCGCGAGGTGTACTCGATGGTGAGCTTGCGATTGAGAAACGCGAGCACTTCGCCAGGCGGATTGGGCGGGCCCGGATGGGCGTGGGCGAGGGCGTGGGTGATGGCCATGATGACGGCGGCGGGGACGCCGTGGCCAGAGACGTCGGCGATGAAGAGCCCCCAGCACCCGTTCGGGAGCGGAAAGAGGTCGTAGAGATCGCCGCCGGCGCGCGCTGAGGTGCGATACTCAGCGGCGAGCTCGTAGCCGTCGATGTCGGGGAGCTCTTGCGGGAGCAGTGAGCGCTGCATCGCGCCGACGACCTGAAGCTCGCGGTCGAGTTCCTGATAGGCGGTGGCGAGCTGCTGACGCAGAACGAGATTGTGGGTGGTGCGGCCGAAGAGATTGCCCTGCCAGTGGGCGTTTGGGATCTGGTTCACATCGACGCCGGAAGCGTCTTTCCAGAAGAGCACGGTCATGTTTACCGCCTGGCCGAGGTCGTACTGGGGCATGACGAAGGCGGCGTGGAGGTCCTTGAGATGGAAGAACGCGGGGTCGTCCTCGTCGACGTCGAAGTGCTCGATGAACTGGGCCTTCCCTTCGTACAGCCACTCGCCGAAGAGGCCGCCGGAGAGGATGGGGAGCTGATCACGCTGCTGCCAGGGATTGATCTCGTGCTCCCACCGGCGTGAGCGGGTGATGCGGTACCAGGGAGCGTCGAGATCGCGGCGTGAGATCGACACCACGTTGTCAGAATGAAACAGCGCGCGGACGCCCTTGGCATATGTGCGGACGAGCGATTGCGCGTCGGTCTCGAGACTGACGGCTTTCATCAGGTCGTCGACGAGTTGGAGCTGGGTGCGCCAGTCGGAGGGAGGCATGCCAGAGGGTACGGAGTTGGTGGAGTGGAAGTGGGAAATGTGCCGCCCGATGGGCGTAGGCGACGAGCACTATTCGTCACGCATCTTCTGCTGGGCGCGGCGTTTGGCGGCGAGGAGACCGGGTTCGCTGGTGGGTGATTCGACGGCGGTTGGGGTGGGGGTGGGTGGCGGAGTGGCTGGTGTTTTGGGGGAGGGGGGGGCGGGGGTGTGTGGCTGGCGGGCTTGCTCGCGGGCCTGGCGACGTCTTGCGGCTTGTTCTTCGCGGATGCGTTTGGCGTCGGCATCACCAAGGGGGCCGGGGATGGTTGGCTGTGTGGTGGGTGATTCTGTGGGTGAATCGGTGACGCTTGCGGTCGCTGGCGGACGTGATGGCGTGCGGAGGCGATCGATCGCGGCCTGGGCCTGGGCGGTGCGATCGCGCATGGCGGAGGCGGCTTCGCGGGAGAGCTCGGCTCCGAACTCGCGGCTGATCAACCGATCCCACGCGATGCGACGTGTTGCGACATCGAGCAGAAAGAGCACCGCGGCGGCGATCAGCAGGAGATTCAAGAGCGGCGTGCGCGCTTCAGCAGGGCGGAGATCATCGCGCGAGAAGAGGTCGAGTGGCGAGCTTGCGGTGGGTGTGGGCTGGGCGAGTGGGATGATGCGGCCGCCTGAGGTCTCGGCGAGGCGGCGGAGCGCGGGCTCGTCGGAAGAGAGGCGACGGAACTCGACTCCGGCGGGTTTGACGACGCCTGCGACGATCGGTGCGGGCGTTGCTCCGGTGCGCGGGAGGAGCGTGACGACGTAGGTGCCGGGCGTGCGCGCGGGGGCGACGGCTTCGTACTGGCCCGGGCCGATCTGGGCGAGGCGGATGTCGGTGGATGTGCCGTCGGGTGCGTAGAGGGTGCCGGGGATGCTGAGCGGCTCGGGCTCGGTGGTGTTTGCATCGCGCGAGGAGTCGAGCCGGATGGTGAGGCGATCGCCGCCGATTGTGGCGGAGTTGATGGCGGAGCCGGCGATCTCGGCGGTGAGGGTTTGCGTGCGGTCGGTCGGGGCACGCGCGACGGTGCGGGCGAGTTGGGTCCAGAATCGCGCGTAGGTTGGGCTATTGATCCAGGGGCCGGCCCACTTGTGCGCGTCGGAGGTGAACGCGGCGACGCGGCCGACGCCGACGTTCCAATAGCCGAGCACTGGCTCGCCTCCGCTTGACGCGTCAGTGGACGAAGAGCTTGGTGGGGTGGCGAGGGGATAGACGATCGTCGGCTCGGGTCGCGGTTGCGTGAGCACGAGGCCGTTCAGCGGCGGGAGCGGCAGCGGCAGGCCGTCCATGATCGGCGAGCCCGTTGGGAGTATCGCCGGAGTGAACGGTCCTTCGCGGATGAGCGGCGTGCGCACGATGCGTACGGCCTTGAGCAGCACACGCGGGAGCAGAGTTGGGTCGATCACGCGATAGAACTCGCCGCCGCCGAGCTGCGCGATCTCCGACATGCCACCGGCGTCGGCGGCGTCGCCGATGGCGATGGTGGAGACCTTGATTCCGTCGCGAGCGATGGCGACGGCCATGTCGGCGAGCGCTTCCTTGCCTTGAGACACGCCGTCGGAGAGCACGATGATGTGCTTGATGTCGGCCTTGGCGGGCTTGAGCTGGCGATGGGCGGCGTCGAGCGCGGGGGGAAGGTTGGTCCCGCCATCGGCACTGATAGAGCGGATGAGCTTGGCGAGCTGCTTCGGATCACTGTTGCGTTCGAGGCGTCGCTCGATGGTGAAGTCGTTGTTGAAGGTGATGACGCCGATGAGATCGGTCTTGTCCATGCTCTCGACGGCGATGGCTGCGCCGTCGTTGGCGATCTGCTGCTGGGTGCGCGGCGAGCCGAGGACGGAGCGATTCATCGATCCGGAGTTGTCGATGACGAGCACGAGCGCGGCGGCGGGGGTGATGAGGCGCTCCGGCAGATCGAGCTTGACGGGAAGGATGGGTTCGATGGCCGAGCCCTTCCACCCACCTGCGCCGAAGGAGTCGGGGCCGCCGACCATGATGAGCCCGATGCCGAGTTGTGTGACACCAGAAGCGAGCGTGGCGTGTGCGGGTCGCGCGATGGCCTCTGCGGGCACGTTCTGGAGAATGACGAGATCAAACTGCTGGAGCCAGAGAAGATCCGCGCGGACGCCGTCGGGCGCGATGGTCTGTACTTCGATGCCGGCCTGCGCGAGTGTGCGGGGAAGGACCTCGCCCGGGCCGCCGGGTCTTGCGCCCGAGACGCCATCGACCACAAGCACCGAGCCGCGGCCTGGTGAAATGGTGAAGGCCTCGGCGCGGTTATTGGTGGTTATCGCGTCGGGCCCATCGGGCTGCCAGACGGCGGTGAAGCGATGCACGCGCCCCGAAGGAAGTGGGACGCTGACCACTTCGATGTGATTTCCGGCGGGTATGGAGAGAGTGCGGGAGAGGCCCGGAGATGAGCCGTTGATATCGAGCTCAGTGCCCTCGTGCATGAGCGAGAGCGTGCCGGATGTGGGCGAGCTGGAGCGGAGCGCGACGCGGATGCTGACCGTCGCGCCGGCGGGAGCGGTGGGCGGGGCGTCAACAGACTCAACAAACGACTCTTGGTTCGCCGCGTAGTTCAGGGGCACGACGTCGATCGGGATGCGGGAGCGGGCATCGTCGGCTGCACCGGGTGCGAGGGACTCACGCGCCGCGACGGCACGCGCGGCGCTCTGGGCGTCCCCCGCGGTGAAGACGCCGTCGGAGAAGAGCACGATTCGGCCGGCGGCGTCGGGCGGCACCATCGCCGCGGCGAGTCGAAGAGCGCGTTCAGCATTCGTGCCCGAGTCGGATTCGCTGCGATCCACGGCACCGTCGAGTTCCGGGAGCGTCAGCCGACCCGCAGACAGCGGAACCAGTGCGCGAGGCTCGCTCGCAAACGCGATCGCGCCGAGCAGATCGCCGCTGCGTCGATTCGCTGAGCTTTCGTTCAGCAGCCGCGTCGCGGCCTGAGCAAGGGTCTGTTGTGTGTTGTCAGGCCCGAGGGGCGGCGAGAAGAACTTGTTGACCGAGCCTGAGACATCCATGACCGCGACGACGGCGACGCGATCGGTCCTGGAGACAAGCGTCACTCCTGCCAGCAGCAGAAGCAGACATGCCAGCAGCAGCGTGCGGATGATGATCGACGACCATCGTCGCGGTGAAGACATCGCCGAGAAGCATCGCACAGCCACGATCGCCGCGGGGATCATCAGCAGCAGGCCCAACAGCCACGCCGGTTCATCGAGACGGAGCGTCACGGGGCGTCCCTCGCCGGTTCGGCTGGCGGGGTGGATGGTGCCGTGCTTGCGGGCGACTGTGTGCCGGGACTTACGGGCTGGGCACGCTCCTTCAGACGCGAGAAGTAGCGGCGGAGCAGACCATCAAAGCGGCTCGGAACGGCCTGTTCTTCGATGGCACGCTCGCCGGATCGCACGGCAGACTGCACTGCGGCCGTGACCTCGGATGTCGACGGAGCGTCGCGACGACCCTCACCAAACCACTCGGCGACGACGCGGGGTTGATCGACCCTTTCGCCGGGGGTTGGCTTGGATCGAGCGTCGAGCAGCTCTGTGCGTGCCGGTGATTGCGACGGGTCGTTGCTCGTGACAGAGGTCGGTCGTCGCGATTGGTCGAGGCCCGGTGTCGAGCCCGTGCCGAGGTTGTCATCGGTGCGCTGGCCGTTGCCACCATTCTTGGGCGATCGGCCGGAGTTGGTGAGGTCGGGGTGTCGCTGCGCAAGCTCCTGGGCCCAGCGTTCAAGCTGCTTGCGCTGTTGCGGCGAGGTGTTGCGGACAAGTTCCTCGGCGCGACGGCGAAGTTCGTCGGCATCTTGCTGACGCCGCTCGGACTCTTTGGGCGCATCGGCGAGACGCTTCAGTTCCTTTGCGAGTTGATCGACGGCTTCGGGCGTCGGCTCGGGCAGGTTTTGGGGGAGACCTGTTGGCGATGTGCTTGGTTCTTGGCCTGCCTGAGGCGAGCCGCGCTCGGCGGGCGTGGGTTTGGGGGGAGTGGCGTTCGGAGCGTTCGTCGGGTCGCTCGGCGTGTCGCTGGTTCCGTTGCGTTGATCTGACGGCATGTCCTTCGGCGGCTGGGGTGATGGCGCAGGTCGCTGAGGATCGGTGCCGCGTGGGACGCCGGGCCTGCCTTGCGACGATGTTTGGCCGACTTCCTGCTTCTCGCCTTGCGGAGCCGAGGGTGTGCTGGGCGACTGCGGTTGCTCAGAAGGCGTCGCCGCGTCCTTCGACACCGGGATGCCTCGGGTGGGATCCTCAACATTTGAAGCACCAGATGGCTGAGGTTGCTTTGCGGCTCCGTCGGGTTGGCGATCTTTGCCGGGTGATGCGCTTTGCTCGGGCTTCGTGCCCTGATTCGGTGTTCGGCGCTGATCCGGTGAGGGCTCAGGGTTGTTCTCTTTCAGCGAAGAACTGTCGCCGGGCTTCAGATCGGAACGGTCGGACTGGGGGGACTTGTCTGGTGGCGGCTTTGATCCCGGTGCGCTGCCGGTTGGGCTTGGCGTTGGTTGGTCTTTGGTCTGGTTTTGATTCTGTTCCGACTGACCCTGCGCGCCTTGGGGGGTGGTTAAGGTGCCGGGGTCGCGCTGAGCATTTGGTTGCGATTGCGGCTGCTTCTCCTGCGGTTGAGCACCCGATGTCGGCTTGTTCGAGCTCTCGCGCTGATCGGCCCTTTGCGGCGCGTCCGGGTTCGGCTGGGTAGGCGATCCTCGTTCGCTGTTTTGCTCACGAGCTGCGTCGGCATCGGCTCTGGGCGGCTCCTTTCGCTCTGTCGGCGAGCCCTTTGTGGGTTCGCTCACGCGCGACTCCGTGTTCGGCTGATCTTTTTGCGAAGTGGATGTCGGCTCAGTCGTTTCCGTTCTTGGCGTGGACGGTTGCGATTGTGACGTTGGCGAACGCTCACCCTTGAGCGGACTCGACGCGTCGGGCGTGGGCTTGGACTGCTCCTGCGGCTTCGGAGGTGATTCCTTTGCCGAGTTCTCCGGACGCGCGTCGGATGATGGACTGTCCTCAGGTGATGCAGAAGGCCTCTCGGGTGTTCGTGATGCCGGCGGAGTTGTCGGCTCCTCCGGTTTCGGGCGCTCATCTTTCGGCGGCGACGAACTCTGTTTCAGCGCCTCAGCGGCGCGTTCAAGCATCCGCCGAAAGTTGTTCTGCTCGGGCTTGGGCGCCGGGCTCGGTGCCGCTTCTGGTTTCTGATCTTGGGGTGATGAAGCGTCTGGCACTTGGGACGGAACGTTTTCCGATGTCGAGTTGTCTGGAGAAGGCGGACTCGCGCTTTGCTGCCGAGTCTCTTGCTCTTCCAACTTGCGCAGGTCCTCGGCGAGCGAGCGCAGCTCTTCCGCAGCCTTTGCCCGCTCTACAGGCGAGGTGCGATCCGGATTCATCAATGCTCGCGCGGCCTCGGCGGCGCGGGCAAAGTCGGCTTCACGCAGTGCGCGAACGAGTTCGCTCTGGGCCGCTTCGCTTTGGGGCGTGCCCGTTTGGCCAGATTCCGAAAGCTTGGTGAGTGTCTGATCGTGCTCCGACGCAAGCTGCTCGGCCGAGCGTTCGAGTTCTTGTGCGGCGGTTGCAAGTGATCCAGAGGCCTTCTGGGCCGCGTCTTCGGGAGAGAGTCGCCCCTCGGTAAGCTCCCGGCGAATCTCCGCGAGTGCCTCGGCGTGCTTTTCTGGAACCCGCGGCTGTGCCGGATCATCGGGCGATGCCGTGGGCGGTTCAGTCGGCGGAGGCGAAGCCACCGCTTGTGCCAGCTGTTTGTCGATCTCCGCGATCCGTTCTCGCTGCTCGCGCGTGACGGAACGCGCTCTGCCGGCAAGCAGGTCAATCTCCGGCATGAACATGCCCACGCCAGCCGTCGCGGCTGCGAGCACGGGCCACAGCTGCCAGGAACGATCAAAGAGCTTCGGGTGAACACGCTTCGTATCGATCGTAAGGCTGAGTGCTTCGGCGTCTGCGACGGCCAGCGAGACGAATGGATCGTTCGTCGCGACTCCGCCATCGCGCGTTGATCCAAAGGCCAGCACCGATGACAACCGATCTTTCAGATTGTGGGACTGATCGAGCGCGACCGCGGCACTGAGCTGCGGAGAAGGGCGATGGCGATCGGCCCGCCGCACGCGCTGAAGACCAACCCGCAGAAACGCAACCGCTCCGGCGATGATCACCGAGCCCGCGACGATCCAGGGCCAGCCTGGGAGCGTCACGCGCTCGGGAATCAGCTTGGCGACAACGACCAGCGGCAACGCCGCACCCAGGCCGATGGCCAGTGCTCGCCCGGCGGCGCGCAGGATCGCTGCGGTCTGCAGGCGTCTGCGAGCGGCTTGAATGACGCGGGTCGTACGATCCATCGCGGGCCCTCGGGCAATGGTACCGGTCGCGGGGTGCCGGGCTTCGTTCAGTTGCCTTGAAACGATCGAATCCACCGGCTTCGCTCAGCCGATACACCACCCGTGAGTCTTCCCTCCTCGGACAACCTGCACGACGTGTTCCCCGCATTGCTCGCTGGAGGGGCGCTCTCGGAGCCCCAGGCCGAGGCGGTCTTTGAACGATTGCTCGGCGGAAGGCTCGACGAGGGACAGATCGGCGCGTTCCTGGCTCTTATCGCGACCCGTGGGCCGAGTGTTGACGAGCTTGTTGGGGCGGCACGCGTGATGCGGCGTTGCGTCACCAGCGTGCGAACCCCGGTGGGTCGCGGACGCGTCATCGATACTTGTGGTACGGGTGGTGCGCCGAAGTTGTTCAATGTTTCCACGATCGGGGCGATTGTGACCGCCGCGGCGGCACCTGGGCGCGTGCTCGTCGCCAAGCACGGCAATAAGAGCCGCACGGGACGCGGGTCCGCCGAGCTGATGCAGGCACTGGGTGTGCGCGTGGATGCGCCCGCCGAGGTCCAGGAACGCTGCTTGCGTGAGATCGGCGTCTGCTTTTCCTTCGCGCCGTCGCACCACCCCGCGGCTCGCCATGCGGCGAGTGTGCGTAAGAATCTTGGTTTTCCAACGATCTTCAACATCATCGGCCCTCTGGCCAATCCCGCCGGCGCGACGCGGCAACTTGTGGGGACGTATTCCATCGAGAATGCCGCGAAGCTTGCGGCAGCTCTCGCCCGACTGGGTGCGGAGCGAGCGATGGTGATCCACAGTGCCGACGGTCTGGACGAACTCACGACGACGGCCGAGAACATGATCTGGCACGTCGAGCAGCGCATGGTGCACGAAGATCGGCTCGATGCACGCGATCTGGGATTCGCGCCCGCACGCATCGATGACTTGAAGGCCGACTCATTGGACGAAGCGGTGGCTATCGCTCGTGCCGTGCTCGCGGGCGAGACCGGTCCGCGGCGAGACCTTGTGGAGTTGAACGCGGGGGCGTCGCTCTTTGTTGCGGGGTGCTGCGCGTCCATTGGCGACGGCGTGGCCCAGGCACGCGAGGCGATTGTGGGCGGGTCGGCGGGGCGCACGCTCGCAGAGCTGATCCGACTGTCACATGCCGGATAACCGCGTGCGATGGCTCACTTCGAGCCGCTTGCGATGTGCTTCTTGAGCACCGCAATCACCGTCGGGGAAAGGTCACGCTTCGGCACGAGCCACATCGCCGGTTGCGCGTTCTCATCCTGATCGATCCAGAGTACGAGATCGACGCCCGTCTGCTGATCGAGCCAGTTTCGGATTGCGTCAGCAGAACCTGATGATTGAAACGGCAGCATGCCGATCGACGATCGCAGCTCAGCGGTCATCGTGGTCTCACGCTCGACGATCTTTAGATCGGCGTCCGCGGTGGGGGTCGAGAGGCCGAGCAGGCCGTAGTGCGCCGCCGCGAGCCGCGCAAGCCGAGCATCGACAATCCGCTGCTGCTCGGCGGGAAAGGTCATGTTGTCCTTGAGCACGAACACGCGAGCGGGCGGCGTGGGTGGAAAGCTGCGAGCATCGCTCGTAATCGGCCGGCTGGTCGAGGACTTTGTGGTGCGTTTGCCCTGCTTGGTGGTCTTGGTTTCGGTAATCGTGTTTCCGTCGATCTCGACCTGCATGCTCTCTGATGGGGTTGCGTTCAGCAGGGGCGGCAGATCGGCGACCGTGATCGGGAGTTGCGAGAAATCTGCGTCTTCAAAGTCGCTGGGCTCTCCGGAGCCCTCGGGAGACATCGAGATGCCGTTGGGCATCATCGATGCCATGTTCGATGCGGTGCGCATCACGTTGGGCGCGACGCGATAGAGAAGAAACAACGCCATGCCGACGACCAACACGAGCAGGGCAAAGAACACCCCGGCGTTGACACCACTCGGAGAAGCCGAGCGGCGTGCGGCAAGCCGACCCTTGGCCCGCGCGCGGGCATCTCGTGCTCGCTGGCGAGCCCGCGAGAGTTGGGCTGCAGCGGACAGGCCGGGCACGCGGCTCGATGCCGGCACGGGCGATCCAGCCGAGGCCACCGCCGCGACCGCTGGAGCGGCTCCAAGTTCATAACGCCCGCTCCACCAGCTGGCAAGGCGCAGATTGGGTCGACCAGTCCGGGCCGGCATCGCGGTCGCAAACGGAACCGCCGCGGCCGGAGCAAACGCGGCCGCGCCAGCGGAAAACGCTGGTGCCACGGCCGGACCTACGCGGCCAGCGCCGACTTCGTCGAGGTCCGGCGTGTATCCGGCGACAAACGCCTGCGGATCGCCGCCGGCGCGCATGCTGGGAAGATCGACGGGTCGGAGCGCGAACGGATCGCTCGCCGCGAGCACGGTGTCAAGGTCGGTGAGCATGGTTGCGGCGGAGTCGTACCGCTTGTCATAGTCGGCCATGGCTCGACGCACGATCCAGCGGATCGCTTCCGGGCACTTCTTGGAGATCTGGCTGAGCCCGCCGTGCGCGGGGAATGAGTTCTCGATCATCGCATACAGCACCGCGCCGCAGGCATAGATGTCGAACTTCGCGCCGTCGACTTCGTGGACTTTCACGCCGCGCAGGGCCATCCGCACCATCTCGGGGTCACGGAAGTACTCGGTGCCGTGGGTGGTCAGCGTCATGCTGGAACGCAGCGGTGTGACCAAACCGAAATCCACCAGATGGGCCTGACCGTCAGAGACAATCACATTGTCGGGCTTGACGTCCTTGTGCCAGAGCCCGCCGGAGTGATAGGTGTGCAGTGTGCGGACGATGTCCGCGGCGTATTCCAGGGCTTCGTTGAGATACTTGCCGCTCAGGCCACCGCCCCCGGTGCTGGCGTGCAGGCGTTGCGTCGCCAGCGAGAGCGACTCTCCGGGCACATAGCGGGTGACGTAGTAGAAACGGTCCTCGGTCAGCTCGTGCTCCAGGATCAGCCCGAGCCGCTTGGCCGCTGGAAGCGCACGGTTCTCGCGCACGATCTGGGGCAGCGTCGAGCCATCGGCGAGCGAGAAGGTTTTGATCACCACCCGATCAACATCGTGCTGGCCCGTGCGTGAGAGTGCGGCGATCTTCGCATTGCTCGGTTCGGCGATGAACAGCTTTCCCCCGGAGCCCCCGCCCGCGAGCGAACCGATGATGGTGTAGCCGTCAAACTGGCCCTGACGTCTCGAAGGACGATCCGAGCCCGGCGCATGCGCTACGGCGGCGGGCACACGCTTCTCAATCCCCTCCGTGAGCGGCGAGAGCAGCAGCAGACGCGCCGGATTGCCGATCACGATCCGGTAGAGGCACCCGACACCGGCCTTCAACTCGGCCTCGATCGCTCGCCCATAGTGGGCCGAACTCGACCAGCGCCCGATCAGCACATTGCCGAGCGTCAGCGGCACGAGCACAAGCGACGTGATCAGCGCGCCCACAAGCTTCAGCAGGTCTAGCAGCGTGTGTCCGATGAACGTGAAGATGTGCTTGATCAGCCAGCCGATGCCCCGAAACACGGGGCGAGCCAGAAAGATGACGGCCACCACCAACGCGGGGACCGCGATCAGCAGCACGATGATCGAGATGAGAATGGCGCCGACTTCGCCCACGGTGATTCCTTTCCGGCCACTGTCCGCATCGCTCGATGGACGTCAGCCACGATCGCCGGCACGTTCATCCAGTCTGCGAAGCTCCATCTGACGCACATAGATCTCTCCGACGGCTTCGTCGAAAAGTGCGTCGTCGGCTTTGCTGGGATTCAGAACCAGCCCGTTTCGCTCGGCCTCGCCCAGTTCGTCGGCCGTGAACGAATAGATCGCGACCACTTCCTGCAATCGCGATCGCAGCAGATCGCGAACCTTGGCCAGCCGACGACTCACCGTTGGTTCGCTGATCCCCATCGCTTCTGCCACGTCCTTGCCGGGTTTGTTGTCGAGCACCCGCATGCGATAGATGGAGAAATCCAGAAAGTCGCACTCCCGCTCCACCATCCGAATCGCCGCCTCCACCTTCGCGCGAAACATCGCCGCTTCATACTCGGCGTCCGCGCCAAGAGCGGCAGAGGCGACCATCCACGACTCGTCCAGTTCGCCGGTCTTCTTCTTGCCGAAACCGCCGTTCTTGCTCGCTCCGCCGCGCTTCTGGGCGTTACGACGGTCCAGTTCATCACCCAGCACGTGTTTCGCAATCGCCAGAAGCCAGGTCGAAAAGCGAGCCCCACGGGTCGGGTCAAATCGATCGATGGAGTCCGAGAGGGCGGCAAGGGTCTCCTGCGACAAGTCCCGCACGGTTTCGACGCCGATCCGGCCCTTGCCCCATTTCGTGAGCTGGGCCCGCAGCACCGGCCCGAAGGTCTGCCAAAGGTCAAACCACGCGGCCTGATCGTTGGCGCGGAGGCGTGAGACAAAGCTTGTCGTGATCGAGTTGAGCATCCCACGTTCCAGGGCCGGGCCGGCAAAGCCGGTTCCGGCGAAGCAAACGCCGTTCCCGCGGCCCGTGCACCAATGACGAACCCATGATAAGTCAGACCCTTGTTTGGAGACGTCCAGGGCGGATTTCGCGGGCCAGCCGCTGGCGTTTTGGCAGGGGGCGAAAAAATGCCGCCAGATTGTGTGAAACGCGGCGAAAGAACATCCCAACCAGTCCTCACCGTCGGCGTCGGCGCGTAGCCCGATGCGATGGCGTCGCACCACAGGGCTCCGTCCCCCGTTGGGGATTTGTCGAGAGCCCGCTGTCAGGAGGACCTCTCGTCATGCCTATTTCAAAATATGTCGTTCGCGGCGGCGCAATCGCGGCCCTTGGCGTCGGGGCGATGGTTGTTGTCGCTGGCCCGGATCGCGTCCGGGCCCTGTTCACCCAGGCCCAGTCGGCGGTCAATGACCAGATCGACGCCCAGATCAAAGACCCCGTCGCGCTCCGCCAGCAGATTCGCACGCTTGCCGAGCAGTATCCCAAGCGCATCAGCGAGCTGCGCGGCGACCTGGCCCAGCTCAAGGCCCAGCAGGCCCAGTTGAACCGCGACCTGCACGTCGCCAATCGCGTGGTGGAGATGGCCGACCAGGACTTTGACAAGCTCTCGCTCGCGCTGCAGCACGCGACGGCGACGGCGATCCAGAACGTCTCACTCTCAAGCGATCAGGCCGATCCGAACGCGCAGCCCAGCTCCGGCGTGGTGATCGTCTTCAAGAACGAGCGCCTGGAAATTCCCGCGGCGCAGAACAAAGCCAATCAGGTCGTCGCCACCCGAGCGGCCTATGCCAACCGAGCGGCGGACATCCAGCGTGATCTGGGCTATTTGACACAGCAGGACCAGCAACTCACCCAGCTCGTGCAGAAGCTCGAGCAGGAGCAGATGAGCTTCAACACCCAGATGATGGACCTGGATCGCCAGATCGACGCCATCGGGCGCAATGACCGGATGATCTCGATCATGAGCGATCGTCAGAAGACGCTCGATGAACAGTCCAGATATCGCGCCGCCAGCCTGGATCAGATCACCACAAAGCTCGCCGACATTCGCGCTCGTCAGGAAGCCCAGCTCACTCACCTCGGCAAGCTGCAGGATCGCTTCCAGTATGAGGACGCGGCGAAGCAGGCCCTGGATCGAGAGAACGCGACGAGCGCCGCCAAGCGTCCCGCGGCCACGATTAAGCCCTCAGTGATCGAGATCAACCCCGATCGCCTCCCGCCAATGCCCCCGGCCGGCTCTACGGCGAATCCGAACAGCGCCAAGCCCTCGACCGGTGCGCCGGGCAGTTCGTCGTGACCCAGCATGGCTGCGATGATCGCGACGGATGAAGGATCATCCCACTTCCCAGCCGCCGAGTTGCGAAAAGCGACTCGGCGGCTTTGCCATGCTGGCTGTTCTCTTACAGACAGCAGTGCCGGGCCCGGGCGTTCTGCGCACCCCTATGCGGATCTCCAGACGCGTTAGAGAACGCACTGCTGGCTCTCGCACGGAGTGCGCACGAAGGTTGCCGGTGGCGCAGCGAGCA
>JAIEOW010000016.1 GCA_019750095.1 Phycisphaerales bacterium | reverse complement strand
CAGGGGCGGCAGATCCGCAAGGGTTCCGCCGACGCGGTCGACGCGTACGTCTCGCGCATGGGCGGATCGCCAAGCCCGAAGGCACGCGAGATTGTCAACGAAGTATCAAAGCGCGGGTCGACGCCGCTCGTCGTCGCCGACGGCAAGGGGCGCACGCTGGGCGTCATCGAACTCAAGGACATCGTCAAAGGCGGCATCGCCGAGCGCTTCGCCGAGATGCGCCGCATGGGCATCAAGACCGTCATGATCACCGGCGACAACCCCGTGACCGCCGCCGCCATCGCCGCGGAAGCCGGCGTCGACGACTTCCTCGCCCAGGCCACGCCCGAGGCGAAGCTCAAGCTCATCCGGGAGTATCAGCAGGGTGGACGCCTCGTCGCCATGACCGGCGACGGCACCAACGACGCTCCCGCGCTCGCACAGGCCGATGTCGCCGTCGCGATGAACAGCGGCACGCAAGCCGCCAAAGAAGCGGGCAACATGGTGGACCTGGACTCTAACCCCACCAAGCTCATCGAGATCGTGCAGATCGGCAAGCAGCTCTTGATGACCCGCGGCTCGCTCACGACCTTCAGCATCGCCAACGACGTCGCCAAGTACTTCGCGATCATCCCCGCCGCGTTCGCCAGCACCTATCCCGCGCTCGACGGTCTCAACATCATGCGCCTCAATCCCGCGACGGCGATCCTGTCGAGCGTCATCTTCAACGCGCTGGTCATCGTCGTGCTCATCCCCCTCGCCCTCCGCGGCGTCAAGTACCGCCCGGTTGAGGCGAGCAAGCTGCTGCTGCACAATCTCCTCGCCTACGGCGTCGGCGGGCTCATCGTGCCGTTCATCGGCATCAAGAACATCGACCTGCTCGTCAACCTCCTGCCCGTCTGGAACTAATCCATGCTCACCCACCCCCCCATCCTCCGCCCCGCACTCGTTCTCTTCGTTCTCCTGTCCATCATCACGGGCATTATCTACCCGCTCGCCATCACTGGCGTCGCGCAGCTCGCGTTCCCCGACAAAGCCAACGGCTCGCTGATTGGGTACCCCCACGCTCCGCGTGGGGATGACGCGCGCCACGCGGAGCGTGGCAATACCCAATACCTCGGCTCCTCACTCATCGGCCAGGAGTTCGGCACGAGCGACCCCGCCGCCGCGCCCGCGCTGGCCAAGTGGTTCTGGGGACGCCCCAGCGCCACCAGCCCAGTTCCCTACACCGCTCTGAACTTGGACAAGGGCACGGGTTCATCGGGCAGCAACCTCGCCCCGACCAACCCCGCCTTGCTCGACAACATCAAAGCCCGCCTCGCCGCTCTCGACGCGGCGGAGGCGAGCGTGGGTATCGTGCGCCGACCCCACGCGGAGCGTGGGGATACCCACAACGTCCCCATCGACCTCGTCACCTCCTCCGCCAGCGGGCTGGACCCGCACATCTCACCTGAGGCTGCCGAGTTCCAGATACCCCGCATCGCCAAGGCGCGTGTCATGAGCGAGCACGCCGTGCGGGCGTTGGTCACCAAGCACAGCACCCGCCGCACGTTGGGTGTGCTCGGCGAGCCGGTAGTGAACGTGTTGGAACTCAACCTTGACCTCAACCAGCAGCGCCAGTGAGTCCGCGAGCTGACCCTTACGATTTGCTTATGCCCAACTCCCGTCCCGATCCCGCCGAACTTCTCGCCCGCATCCAGCGGGAGGAGGCACGCGCGGGCGGTGGGGACAGCGTGAACGGACCCGCCCGCGGCAAGCTCAAGATCTTCTTCGGCATGGCCCCCGGCGTGGGAAAGACCTACGCCATGCTCGCGGCGGCGCAGCGCATGGCGGCCCAAGGCGTCGATGTGGTTGCGGGCATCGTTGAGACTCACGGGCGTGTCGAGACCGAGCTGATGCTGCTGGGGCTGGACATCCTGCCTCGCAAAAGGATCGAATACTCGGGAACCACGCTGCACGAGTTTGATGCGGAGGCCGCGATCCTGCGTCGGCCGGACATCCTGCTCGTGGATGAGCTGGCCCACACCAACGCTCCGGGCTTTGCGGGGGGCTCCGCAGGGGGCGGGGGGGGGCGTGAGAAGCGCTGGCAAGATGTGCGGGAGTGCCTCAAGGCGGGCGTGAACGTCTACACGACGCTCAACGTCCAGCATCTGGAGTCGATCAACGACGTGGTAACGCAGATCACCGGCGTGCCGGTGCGCGAGACGGTGCCGGACTCGATCTTCGACGAGGCCGACGAAATCGAACTCGTCGACCTGCCCACCGAGGTGCTCCACGAGCGGCTGCGTGCCGGCAAGGTCTACCTCGGCGACAACGCCGCGCGCGCGGTGGACCCCAGCGACGGCTTCTTCCGCAAAGGCAATCTCACCGCGCTGCGCGAACTGGCGCTCCGACGCACGGCCGCGTGGGTGGACTCCGAACTCCGGCGATACAAGCAGGACCGCGGCATCCGTGCCGTCTGGGCCGCGGGCGAGCGCATCGTCGTCGCCGTCAGCCCCAGCCCGATGTCGGGCAGGCTCATCCGGGCCGCCAAACGCATGAGCGCGGGGCTGCACGCCGACCTGCTCGCCGTCTATGTCGAAACGCCACGCACCGTCGATTTGTCTGCCATGGATCGTGATCGGCTGACACAGAACATGCGGCTTGCTGAAAGCCTCGGAGCGACGACGGCAACGCTTGCCGGCGAGAACGCGGCCCGAGAGTTGATCGCCTTTGCCCGAGCTCGAAACGTCGGAAAGATCGTGGTTGGCAAGACCGAGCGACCACGCTGGAGGGAGTTGCTGTTCGGCTCGTTCATCGACAACCTGATCCGCGAGAGTGGTGACATCGATGTCTACGTGGTTCGTGGTGATGACTCGGGGAGTGGAGCACGCGGACGGGCGGGAGAGGCTGAGCAGACGCAGATTGGCAGTGGCCGGGGTGTTGGATCGTCGTCCCGATCCTGGGGATCGCACGTTGCCCGGTTCGGCGTAGTCAGGTTCGGCGGAGCCTTGCTCATCGTCGCCGCAACGTCCTTGCTTGCGCTGGCGTTCTATCAGCCGCCGGATCTTTCGGAGGAGGCTCTCATCCTTCTCGGCGGCATCGTTGTCTGTGCGATCTGGTGCGGACGAGGGCCCGCGACGCTTGCCAGCGTGCTCTCCGTGCTCGCGTTCAACTTCTTCTTCACCGAGCCGCGTTTCTCACTGTCCGTCAATGACCCGACCTACCTGCTGACGTTCGGCGTGATGCTCGCGGTGGGGCTCATCGTCGGCACCCTCGCCGCGCGGACGCGCGAGCAGGCCCGCTCAGCGTGGGACCGCGAACGACAGACGGCAGCGCTCTACGCCCTGTCGCGCGAGCTCGCGGCAGCGCAGGGCATCCGCGATGTTGCCGCAATCGCCGCAAGGCACACCCACGACCTGCTAAGGGTCGATGTCGTCGTCGCCCTTCCGGTGCATGGCAGGTCCACCTCGGCACTCGATGTGCTCGCCTTTGGCGGAGCGCCGGACTGGTTCGACGATGCTGGCGGACGCGAGCGGGGCGTCGCACAATGGGCACTCGACCACGGCAAGCCCGCGGGGCTGGGCACGCAGAAACTCCCGGCCTCGGCGGGTCGGTACGTGCCGCTCGTCGGTACGAGCGGCAAGCTCGGGATTCTTGGGCTGCGTCCGGTTGGTGGTGAAACAAGCACCGAGGGCGTTAGGGACTTCGATGCTTCGAGCCTGATGTTGATAGACGCGCTGGTGAGTCAGATCGCCTCGGCCTTGGAACGCGTCTCGCTGAGTGAATCGCAGCAGGCCGCGAAGCTTGAAGCGGAGCGCGAGCGGCTGCGGAGCGCCCTGCTGA
This sequence comes from Phycisphaerales bacterium, assembly GCA_019750095.1. Taxonomy (GTDB): domain Bacteria; phylum Planctomycetota; class Phycisphaerae; order Phycisphaerales; family UBA1924; genus UBA4658. The sequence goes on along the minus strand of JAIEOW010000016.1, from coordinate 29,377 downwards.
GTTCGGTATCGCACGACCTGCGAACTCCGCTGGCCAGCATCACTGGAGCCGCCAGCACGCTTGAGCAAGCGGCGGGCACGAATGAAGCGAACGGGTGTGGGACGGGCAACCCGGCTTCCCAAGGACTGCATGCAGGCACCAGAGCTTCGCTCCTTCGCACCATCATCGACGAATCCTCACGCCTCAACGACATCATCGCCAACCTCGTCTTCGCCACGCGATTGGAGTCGGGCACCATCGCTCTAAACCGCGAGTGGACCACGCTCGAAGAGATCGTCGGCGTGGGTTTGGCTCGCCACCGCGAGGACTTGGCCTCGCGTGCATTCCGAGTGCATCTGCCCACCGACCTGCCGATGGTCCGAGTTGACAACGCCATGCTCCCGCAGGTCGTGCACAACCTGATCGAGAATGCCCTTCGCTACACGCCCCCCGGTACCCCGATCTCGGTGAGTGCGTGGACGGCTGATGCGCAGGTGATGGTGAAAGTCTCCGATGAAGGACCGGGACTTTCTGACGACGAGGCCGCCAAGGTCTTCCAGCGCTTTTATCGCGGGCGTGCATCAAAGTCTTCCACGGCGGCAGGTGGCACCTCTCCTTCAAGCACTGGCATGGGGCTCGGGCTCACCATTTGCGAGGGCATCATCCGTGCTCACGGCGGTCGCATCTGGGCTGAGCCCAACACGCCCCGCCCCCCCCACGGCGTCGCGTTCATGTTTTCCCTCCATGTCGACCAACCGCAACCTTCCATTCCCAGTGAGTTGGCCGAGCAGACTCACGCCGAGGGCGGTGCATCATGAGCGAAGCACGCGCAACCCCCACCACGGCAATATCACCTTCCGGACATGCCCCGCTCATCCTCATCATCGAGGACGAGGAGCCAATCTGTCGGTTCCTCCGAGCCACGCTCGAAGCGAACCACTTCCGAGTCAAAGAATGCAGCACCGCTCGCGACGGCGTGCTCCAAGCCGTCACGATCCGCCCCGACCTCATCCTGCTCGATCTTGGTCTTCCTGATGGCGACGGCCTGCAGGTCACTAAGACCATCCGCACAGAGTCGTCCGTGCCGATTGTCGTGCTCTCGGCCCGCGGACAGGAGAGCGACAAGGTCGCGGCGTTGGATTCAGGAGCCGACGACTACCTCACCAAGCCCTTCGGCGTCGGCGAACTCCTCGCCCGTATCCGAGTCGCGCTGCGTCACTCCGCGATTGCTGGTTCAAGAGGCCCCGGGTACGAGCCGAGGCCCTATGAGGCCACGATCGACGGACGCACGCTGCGAGTTGACATGCTCGCGCGCCTCGTTCACCTCACCGATGCCAATGGACGCCGCGAGATCCGTCTCACGCCCATGGAGTTCAAGCTCATGGCATTCCTCGTCAAGCATGCGGGTAGGGTGCTCACCCACCAACTCATCCTGACAGAGGTCTGGGGCCCGCAACACACCAGCGACGTGCAGTACCTCCGCGTGTACGCGGGCGAACTTCGGAAGAAGCTGGAGGCAGACCCCGCCCAGCCGCGATTCATCATCACCGAGCCGGGAGTGGGCTACCGGCTCACCGACAGCGGGACTTAGGACTCGACGGCACGCAGCATCGGGCCAAGTCTGGAGGGTGCAGTTCCTCGACGTTGCGGAAGTCTCGTTCGCGACGTTGCCTTTGTTGACCCGCACTACTCTTTCAATAGGCCTTTGGACACCAACCCCCGGTAGCGTACCAACGCCACCGGGGAGGGCTTGCGATGGCACTGCATTGCCGCATTTCGTACAACAGGTGGGCGGAACATTCACGGGGTTGGCCCGAGTCCCATCGGCGCCGCGCCCTACATCGTGGCCCTCCCGCGCTCTCGCAGGACTCTCAGTCAGATGGCGGCAGAGCGAGTCCTCACACAGAGCGTCGCGTAATGTGGGCACGTTCCCACTTTGAGCGTCCGCTCAAATCGCGGAGGCTGCATAGTGGCCAACTTCTTACCATAGAGCATGCCTGCTGGCCTGCCATCTCGCCCAACGAACCGTGCAGCCGCGGAGGCGCGTCCACCTCCAACTAAACTCGGTATCGCCAATCGACAGGCGTTCCTGACTCCGATCATCACGATGGATGAAGGTGGCGTGCTCCGTTCTGCGAATGACTCGCTGGAGCACGTTCTCGGGTGGACACCCGTGGAGTTGCTCGGCGAGAATGCGACAGTGCTGATCCCCGATGCACTGATGCTTCAGCTGGCCTCGTGAAAGCCGTCTGTCCCGACTGAACGTCATGGACCGTCACGCACGCCAGATCGCTCAGCCAGAGAACCGCAAGCACGCTATCGGGACTGCACTCCGCACCGAGAGGCCTCTCGGATGATCAGTCGACTGACCGGAAGTGCCTGCCTTGATATTCCGAGTTGCTGAGTCCACCGAGTGAAGCCCAGCACGACAATCGCGAGTTTCGCCGCGTATCTCGCCATGAACTGATCACTCGCCCATCTGCTCGGCAAGCCGGGCAAGCTCCAGTCGTAGCTTTGCCAGAACGCGGGTCTTCGCCTGGTACACCGAGTCGCGAGAGAGATTGAGATCTGCGGCAACGCGTTCGACCGGCTCGCCACAAACAAACACTCGATGGAACGCCTCATAGGTTGCGTTGCTGTAGTAGCTCGCGCGGACCCGCTCCATCGCTGCCCGCAACTGATGCGACTCCCACTCCGCGTCCCATGCCTGGTCGGTGGATTCGTCGGGTATCGCCGCTTCCAACTCGCGTTTGGCCAAGGTGGCCGAAGTTGTTCGCAGCCGCTGCACCTCATGCGCGACGCACGCCTTGAGATATCCGCGGAATCGCCCCTGACTTGGGTCATAAAGGAACCGGGGCTGAGCGGCAAAGAAGCCCACAACGATCTGCTGGACCAGATCGGGAATCTGGTTCGTCGCCAGGCCCTGCCTCCGGGCGAAGCCGGCGATGATCGGCTCGTAGCGATCACAGAACTCGATCCAGGCTACCTCCCGCGCATCGCCATCGGCTTTCAGACGAAGCAGCAAGGTTGCGGAGGTCGGGTCCATATCCCGCATTCTACAACCGACGCACAACTCCGCGGAGTACTTGTCAGATCTCCTTATCGGTTCACTATGCTTGAGTGGCTTTCTCAGACACTCCCTTTTCAACGCGAGACCGCCATGAGCGCACCCAACCGAGATCGTGCTGCTGAGATTGTCACTCTGCTGCTGAGCATGCCCGAAGAGCATCACGCGTCGGCGGCTCGACTGATGTGCGGCGAGGACGCGGATCTCTTCGACCTGGTGAGCAAAGCACTGTCTGCCACCGCCCAGGAAGAGCTGCTTCTGCGCATCCGTGCGGGGGTTTCGACCGCTGACATGGTAAGGACTCGCCCTGGTGCCGAGCCGACACTGCATTTGCCTCGCGGGGAGAAGCCCGGATCGACGATCGGAGTATTCAAGCTGCTAGAGCAACTGGGCGAGGGAGGATTTGGTGAGGTGTACGCGGCAGAGCAGAGCGAGCCGATCAGGCGGCGCGTCGCGGTAAAGATCATCAAGCCGGGGATGGATTCACGCTCGGTGGTTGCTCGGTTCGAGGCCGAGCGTCAAGCCCTGGCGATGTTGGACCATCCGAACATCGCCAAGGTGCTCGATGCGGGCACCACGCCCGCAGGCCGGCCGTACTTTGTGATGGAGCTGGTTCGTGGCGTGCCGATCACGTCCTATCGCGAGGAGAACCGCCTCTCGCCCCGCGAACGCATCGAACTGATGATCCCCGTGTGCCAGGCGATTCAACACGCGCACCAGAAAGGGATCATCCACCGCGACATCAAGCCCGGCAACGTGCTCGTCACACTCCTCGATGGCAAGGCCGTGCCGAAGGTCATCGACTTCGGCATCGCCAAGGCCATCTCCGGCGCGAACACGCTCACCGACAAGACGATCTATACCGCGTTTCGTCAGTTCATCGGCACGCCCGCCTATATGAGCCCTGAGCAGATTCTCCAGTCAGGCGTTGACGTCGACACCCGTTCGGACGTGTACGCCCTGGGCGTGCTGATGTACGAACTGCTCAGCGGTTCGCTGCCATTCGACACCGAGCTGCTCCTCAGTGAAGGTCTGGAACGGATGCAGCAGGTGGTGCGCAACCAGGACCCGCCAAAGCCCAGCACACGCGTCATGACCATGGACTTGGGCAAACGCGCGAGCATCGCCGCGGCACGCCGACTTCAGCCCGACAAGCTCGGCGGCACCCTCCGCGGCGAAGTCGACTGGATGGTCATGAAGGCCGTCGAGAAGGACCGCAACCGCCGGTACCACACGCCGACGGATTTTGCTGAGGACTTGCAGCGCTTCCTCGCGGGCGACGCCGTGAAGGCCAGCCCGCCCAGCGGGTGGTACCGAGCCCGAACGTTCGCTCGGCGCAATCGCGTCGCGGTCGCGCTAGCGACGGTCGCGGCGACGGGGCTCCTCGCGACCGCCGTTGGCACGAGCATCGGCCTGCGCCGCGAGGCGGAGCAACGTGCCGTGGCTGTAGACAATGAACGCATCGCCAAAGAGAACGAGACCCGTGCGAACCAGGAAAGGACCAAGGCCCAGAAGAACGCCGAACGGGCGCAGGCCGCTATGAACTTCTTGCCCACAGTGCTTAGCGGCGCCGACCCAACGCGAAACGACGGACGCAAGGACGTGACCGTCGGCGAGATGCTCGATCGCGCCGTTCTGGCGGCGGACAAGGGCATGACCCTCTCTGGCCAGCCGCTGGATCCTGATGTTGAGGCCACGGCGCGGCTGTCAGTCGCCGTGGCCTACTACGGGATCGGTCGATACGCAGAGGGGCTGGCGCAGGCTCGCCGCTCGCTCGCGATCGCAGAGCGTGTCTACGGCGCGGAATCTCCCGAGATCCTGGAGTGCCTCGCCTGGCTAGGGACGGGGCTGTGGTTCACCGGAGGCGCTGCCGAGAACGAGACGATCTCGCGACGTCAACTGGCCATCATCGAGAAGAGCGGCCTTCGCAACACGACGGACCACGCACAAGCGCTCAACCTGCTCTCGCTCAGTCTCCACGCGCGCGGCATGAACACCGAAGCGCTCCTGGTCGACATCGAACGCCTGGACGTCTCGGCAAAAATCCTCCCCCCCAACCGCTTCCAGATCGCCAGCTCTCTCCACGAGATTGCACTCAACATGAACGGGCTCGGGCGCGCTCGCGAGGCGCTCCCGTACATCACCCGTTCGGTCGCGGAGTACGAGGCTCTCAATCAGGAGATCAACGTCTCTCGCCCGCTGACCACGCTGAGTGTGTCGCTCGCGGCACTCGGAAGGCTTGAAGAGGCGGAGGTCGCGGCCAGGCGGTCAATGGAGATCAGCGACCGCCTGCGCGGCAAGGACCATCCGTACCCAAAGTACGAACGCAACATGCTGGCTCGCGTGCTGATTCTGCGCGGCAAGCTCGATGAGGCCCAGCAGATCCTCGATACTGCGGACAAGCTCGCTGGCCAGCGCACGCCCAATGGCATCAAGCAGGCCGCATGGCTCCGCGCCACGCTCCTGCGGGCTCAAGGGCAACCGGAGCAAGCCAGCAAGATTTACGACATGATGCGCGCTGGTCGGAGCATCGACCAACTGATCAAGGACATTGACAAGTTCATCGACATCGCCGCCGACGGATACGGCACCGCCAACGATCTTGGGCGACACGCGGAGGTCGCTTCGGAGTGCGAAATGCTCCTGCACAAGGCGCGCGAGGTGTTGGGCAGCGACCCGGACAACACCCTCCTCAGGCCCCGGGCCGCGGAGCTGCTCCGCGTGTATCTGGCGCTTGGCGATCAGACAAGCCTGGCGAAGGCGGATGCAGTGCGCACGCAGTACCCGGGCCTCAAGCCCGCGCCGGGGCGCGTGCCCGCACTGCCCTGAAGCTACCGCAGCGTGATTGATGCCGAGTTCCGCGTCCGGCTTCTCCGACCGCTGGCGATGCACTCGGCCCAACCACGACGAATCTTGAGTCCGCGTTTCGCCGTCGCAACTCCTTTTTCAGCAATGTTCGCTCCGCCGCTCGCCCACTCTGCTCCAGAGTCCGCGAGAGTTGCTGCACAGTCAGCGCACCCAGCTGCAACGTCCGCGCTTGCAGCCACGAAGTCAGCGGCTTTGGCCTCCCTGTCAGCGGACAACTGCCTCGCCCGCGAGCACATCGACCATCCAAGTCGATGCCAGCCCATCACATGCGAACCCGGTGGCCCGCTGGGCAACGCAAGCGCTTCGGCCAGCCCGCTTTGGTTCGGCGTATGTCTGGATCGCCTTTTTCCAGCACAGTTCCGAGCAAAGTTCGCCCAGTCGCTGTCAGACCGGCCCGCCAAGTCACTAGCTTGCCACATGAACCGCTTCTTCTCCTCCGTCCCATGCCTCAGAGTATCCGGATCCTGACCATGCAAACGCACGCTTGCTGTTCGACACGCCCTCTGCTCTTCGCCGCCATCGCCGTCGCCGTCATTGCTTCGGCCTCGCACGCGGAGATTGCCAACCCGTCGTTCGAGCAGTATGCCCAAAACTCTCAAGTCACCGGTTGGACTTTCCGAAACGATCCCGCCGGAGAGTTCACGCCCTGGGCCGATGACAATCGATATGGCGGGGTCCCGAACCCAGGTGCCGGTGAATACGCAGCAACCATCTCGTACTACGGCGGCGGCGAGCAGCTCGTCACGCTGAATGCCGGTGATGTCGTGATGTTCGACATCAACTTCGTCACGCGGATCTTTCCGTATCCGTGCGACGGAGGCTTGCTCGTGTGGCTCTTGCCGCCGGATCAGCTGTTTCCAACTCTGTCTATCGGCTACCGGGAGTACACGATGCCGAGTACGCCCATGCTCTTCAGCATGTATTGGCACTGGGACTCGCTCGTGCGCGACCGCTGGCTCATTGGCTCGGTCACCGCACCCGCGACGGGCACCTACACCTTGGGCTTCTGGGGGCAGGCATTCCAGAATCAGTTGACCGAAGGGTTGGTGCAGATCGACAACTTCCGCATCATCCCAGCGCCGGGCGCGGCCGCCGCGCTCGGAGTCGCTGGCCTTGTATCGATGCGACTTCGGCGCTGAAGGGTGCCGCCGGCTATCGACCATGCCGACGAGAACTGGCGCTCGTTTCCGTCTTTATGTTTGGCTTTGTCCCATTTGAGGAGAGTGAACATGTTCAGAATCAGGTTGAGACCCTCGCCGCCATCGCCGTGTGCGCCGGTCTGTCCGTATCGGTCGCCTCGGCCTCGCTCACCATCCCCACCATCACCATCGGCAACATCGGCAACGCGCCGGACGTCAACGATCTCGGCTCGGTCGAGTACGTGTGCAACATCGGCGTCACCGAGGTGACCAACGCCCAGTACGCCACGTTCCTCAACGCCGTCGCCGCCACCGACGCAAACAACCTCTACAACTCGAACATGGCCGGAATCAACGGTGGCATCACTCGCTCGGGATCCGCAGGGGCGTTCACCTACGCGACGATCACTGGACGTGACAACAACCCGGTCAACTTCGTCTCCTTCTGGGACACCACCAGATTCGCCAACTGGCTGCACAACGGTCAACCCACCGGCACGCAAAGCAACAGCACGACCGAAGATGGTGCCTACACGCTCACCCCCGCCGGCATCAGTGCTTCCTCCATCACACGCAATGCGAACTGGCGGTGGGCCGTGACCAGCGACAACGAGTGGTACAACGCAGCCTATCACCAGCCAGCAAGCCAGGGCGGCGACAGCGACAACTACTGGCTCTACCCGACATCCAGCAACGCCATCTCGACATCACAGGCGAACTATGGGAATGTCATCGGTACCGTAACGCCCGTCGGCGCATACGCACCCAACTTCTACGGCGTCTTCGACTTGGCGGGTAACGTCGAGGAATGGGGCGACACGATTTCGTTCACCAACGCTCACGCCTTTTGGGGTGGCAGGTTTACCAGCACGGAGACCTTCCTCCGCGCAGGCATCCCATTCGTCGGCGGAACGACCAGCGAGAGTGCTGGCCGTGGCTTCCGCGTCGTGCACATCCCTTCTCCATCATCACTGGGTCTCGCGGCATTTGGCGGCCTCATCGCCGCACGCCGTCGGCGCTGAACCCACAGCACTCGGATCGCAAAACCACGCACATATCCCAGCGGCCCGCCACCATCGGCGGGCCGCTTGTCCTTTCGATCACGTTCCAGTGGGATGCACCATAAACACAGTCCCCGCCTGCGGGCCAACTCCCGGGCAGGTCGTGGACGGCGAGTCCCGATGATACGATGAACGGTGCACGCTCTCGTGCAAGATGTTTAGGCGGAGTAAGTTGCCAATAACGACTGCCGCTTGCGCTAGAGATCAGTTGCGGGTGCGTTGGTGCCGCCTCGCATGCCCCCAGGCGGTCTCGTCCGAGTTCACAGATTGCCGTGCGCCAGCGCACGCATAGTTCCATCGCTTACACTCGGGAATGACACTTGAGATCTCGACGCTTACGCTCGCCGCGTCGGTTGCAAACCTGCCGCTGCTGACCACCATCGCCGCCGCATTCGCAGCCGCGTGGGTGCTCGGGCTGATCTCGCAGAAACTGCGGCTTTCGCCGATCGTGGGCTATTTGCTGGCGGGCGTGGCAATCGGCCCATTCACGCCGGGATTCTCCGGCGATGTCGCGCTCGCGCAGCAACTCGCCGAAATTGGCGTCATTCTGCTCATGTTCGGCGTAGGGCTTCACTTTCACTTGAAGGACCTGCTCGCCGTCAAGAACGTCGCCATCCCCGGCGCGATCGGGCAGAGTCTTTTGGCGACCGTCGCGGCCGTGCTCATCTTCACGGCGATGGGCTTCACGCTCAAGAGCGGCATCGTCCTGGGCATGGCGATGGCGGTCGCCAGCACCGTGGTTCTGCTTCGGGTCTTGATGGACCGCTCGATGCTCCACACCAGCCACGGCCACGTCGCCGTCGGCTGGCTCATCGTGGAAGACATCCTCACCGTACTCCTCCTCGTGCTCATCCCGCTCTTTGCAGTCGATGCCCCTGGCGCGAGCACCGCGGCGGGCGGATCGGGCCTCGCCACCATCGGCATCGCACTTCTCAAGCTCGTCGTCATGGTGGTCCTCATCTTCGTCGTCGGCTCACGCGTTGTGCCGTGGCTGCTGACGATGGTCGCAAAGCTCCGCTCCAGCGAGCTCTTCACGCTGACGGTGCTGGTGCTCTCGGTCGCGATCGCCGTCGGCGCGGCGGCGGCCTTTGGCGCTTCGGTCGCGCTCGGCGCGTTCTTGGCCGGCATGGTCGTCGCCCAATCCGCAGTCAGCCACCAGGCCGCCGCCGATGCGCTGCCCATGCGGCACGCCTTCGCCGTGCTCTTCTTCGTCTCTGTCGGCATGCTGCTCAACCCGGCGTTCCTTATCCAAGAGCCGCTGCTCGTCGCGGCAGGATTGGCTGTGGTGCTCATCGTCAAACCCCTGGCCGCGATGGTCATCGTCGCGCTCTGCGGATATCCAGTCCGCACGGGCCTGACGGTCGCGCTGGGCCTTGCACAGATCGGCGAGTTCTCGTTCATCGTCGGCCAGGCCGCGCTCCAGCACAGCCTCATGCCCGAGGCTGGGATGCAAATACTCGTCGCGAGCGCCATGGTCTCGATCACCCTCAACCCGCTGCTCTTCAGGTCGCTGGACACCTTCGAGGCCGCCCTGCGCCGCCTGCCGTGGCTCTTCCGCCTGCTGAATGCTCGCCATGCCAAACGCACCGCGGGTCTTAACGCGACCGGCGCTGCGGCGGTCGCCGCCTCAGTGCGTCCGCTCGCCATCATCGCGGGCTACGGTCCCGTCGGCCGTGTGGTCGACGCCATGCTCCGTGATGCCCAGATGGACACCGTCATCATCGACATGAACATCGCGACCGTCCAGAGCCTGGCCAAGTCGGGCAGGTCTGCGCTCTACGGCGACGCGACTCAGTCCGCCATCCTTCAGCAAGCGGGCATTGCTCGCGCGACCCATCTCATCGTGACTCTCCCGGGTGTGGAGAGTCTCGCGACGCTCGTGCTGCACGCGCGAGAACTGAACGAGAATGTTGAAGTCATCGTCCGTACACGCTACCTCGCCGATGGAGACGGCCTGCGTGCCGCAGGTGCGGCCGACGTGGTGTTCGATGAGGGAGAGACGGGGATCTCGCTCGCACAACTCGTGCTCGAACGCCGAGGTTTGGAAGCCGGGATCGTGCAACGTGTGCTGGCCTCAATCCGCCAGACGTGGAAAATGAACCCACCAGTACCGCCTCGTGCGCTGATCGCACCATCGCGCAATCAACCTCCAGGAAGCCCTTGAAAGCGCGTCCCACTCCAGCTCTCACGCGCATCTCCCGCTCCATGACCACCTCCGCCTCAAGGCATCCCCTGCAGCACATCTGTCCCCATCGGACTGCGCTCTGCACGCGGCACGCCCCGCACGCGCTACCATTTGACGACACGAGGGTCTTCTATTCTCGCCCAAGCCTCTGCGTGCCGGGTTGACGAGGATGACCGGGGTCGTGGTTGTCGGGACGCATCGTGTGGCGCTCGGGCGCGTTCGCGTCCCGAGCGGAATCGCATTGGCCGCTCCGCTCCGGGGCTGCCCAAGGAGCTTCCGATGCAACGCGTCCTCATCTGGGATCTGCCCACTCGCTTCTTCCACTGGCTGCTCTCGGCTGGCTTTATCGCTGCCGCCATCATCGCCCTCGCCCTCGGCGAGCACAGCCCGCTCTTTCCATACCACGCGATCATCGGCCTGACCATCGCGCTCATGGTCTGCCTCCGCGTCATCTGGGGCATCGCTGGCACGCGCTACGCCCGCTTCGGCACGTTCATCTTCGGCCCCGCCGCGGTGTTCGAGTACATGAAGGGCACGCTCGTCGGCGGCAGCAAACGTTACATCGGGCACAACCCCGGCTCGGCGCTAGCGATCTTCGCGCTGCTCGCGCTCGTGCTCGCGATGGCCGTCACCGGCATCATGCTCGGCCAGGGCAACGAAAGCGTGAAGGACCTCCACGAGATCCTCGCGTGGGTCACCGTCGGCTTCGTCGTCGCCCACGTGCTGGGCGTCGCGCTCCACACCATCCGCCACCGCGAGAACATCACGCTGAGCATGATCCACGGCAAGAAACACGCCGAACCCTCCGACGCGATCGCCTCGGCCAAGCCAATCATCGCGGTCATCTTCCTCGCGATCGCCGGGGCGTGGACCTTCGGCCTCATCCGCAACTACAACCCCGCCACGCAGTCCACCACGCTCCCGCTCATCGGCACCGTGCTGCAACTGGGCGAGAACGAGAACGAAGGAGGCATGGAGTCGGGCAGCAAGCAGAAAACAACGGATGACGAAGGCGATTGATGAGGCGTTGCGGGGCGGGGGCGTCTCGATCAGGTTCGCCCCGCTGGCTCCGCCCCACTACTTCAACTCCGTGCGCCCCTTGCCCGCATCAGGATCCTCCGGGAAGTACCGCATCCGGTACTGATCCACATCCGGCCTCGGCGGGAACCACACGTCAAACGTGGGCATCCCCTGCTTCGCCGCCGCTTCCAGCGCGACCTTCAGCGGCGTCCGCTCCAGGAAGACATACACGCGGCTCTGCAGTTCGGCCGGTGCTCGGCGATACAGCGTCGGGCCATCGGGGATCGACGCCTGCAGGATCAACTGCGCAAGAATCTCCGCCGACCAGCGGTCAAAGTCCGGGAATCCCATGCGCCCCTGCGGGCCGGTGATCCAGGTCTTGAAGGCCTTGCTCGTCTGATACTGCTCGTGAAACAGCCGTGCGTATGCGAAGGACTCATTGAAGACCCGCTCATCGCCCGCGAGCAGGCCGTTGAGATACGCGTCATACAACGCCGCGCTGCATTCCTGCATCGCCACCACGGGGCTGTCCTCGCGGTTGTCCCGTGTGATCTCTTCCACCACGAAGATGTCGATCGGCTTGGACAGTTGCTCGTACAGCCACTGGTTATTCGCGTTCAGTTCTGGATCTTTGTACAGCTCGCGCTGATACTTCACCGCCATCTCGCGGTCCCCGCGGCGATACAGGAACCGGATCGCATCCCGCATGAAGTTCTCGTACCCGGCCCAGTAGAATCGATACGGCCGCTGGCGATCCTTCTCATACTTCGACCGCTGCACCAGGTCCGCGAGTGCGAGCCGGTATGAGTCGATGAACTCGATGTTGGGAAGCGCGAGGTAGAACTCGGGATTCAGCACGTTGAACGTCAGCGCGCCCGAACGGAACAACTCCTGGATCGCCTGGATCGTGATCCGATCCGTGTTCAGGATGTCATAGTCCTTCTTGTTCTCTTCGGTGATGCGAAACAGCGTCTCTTCCACCCCGCGACTGGCCCAGTACACCGCGTGCGCCGAGGGGTGCCGCCAATCCAGCGGGCCGTGCTTCTGCGTGTACCGGATCATCCGATCCGGCTCCATGTTGTACTCAGTCAGCAGCACGCGCTTGCGGGCATAGTTCACCACAGCCTTGCCCGTCTCCGCGCTGAAGCGCTCATCCTGCATCAAGTTCGCGAGCGGATTGCTCTTGAGCGCGGGCGGCATCACCCCCGTCGCCTTCGCCCCTTTGATCTGCGCGTTCACCAGCTCAAGCTCGCGCAGAAACGCATAGTTCAGCTCGTGCCCGCACTTGGTCTTCAGCTCTTCAACAAGCCCCTTGGACTGTGGGAACTTCGCATAGAGCTCATCGACAGAATCCGGCGCCTCGGCGATCGGCTTCAGCCACCGCTCGACATACTCCTCTTTCAGCGTGTTCCGACCCTGCGCCCGCAAGGGCGCCCCGGGAGGAGAGCCCATGACGTACGACCACTCCAGCGCGAACTGCTGCTTGTAGTACCGGTGCGCATCGTCCATGATCCCCTGGATCTTGTGGTGATGGATCCACGCCAGCTCGCGATGAATGCCCAGATCGTTCGGGCAGTGCTTGATCCCCTCGGTCCGCAGCAGACGAATCCCCGCCATCACCCAGTGCCAACGCTCCTCTTTGGTCTGCGTCGCCACCGAGATGTTGTACGCCAGATTCCACGCATGAAACTGCCAGACCTTCGGAAACCGCGGCTGCAGGCGCGTGATCGTCTTGGCCAGATCCACGGCTTCGTAGTATTTGCCCTCTTGCTTCAGATCATTTGCGCGGATCCACAGATAGTTCACGAACAGCCCGCGAAACGCCCCGAGCGCAATCCCCAGCGAGACCTGCGGCGGATCGCCATCCTCAGCCGCATCGGCATACACCAGTCGATTTCGCCCGGTCGACGCGGCGATCTGCGTCCCCAGCACCGCGCTTGCGCCAAGAAACAGCGCGAGGGTGCCACAGGCGATCAGTTGCACGAGGGTGTCACGGCGCATGCGTCACTCCACACACTCTTACTGACCGGAATAGGTCGCCAGTTCGCGGTTCTTGAAAACAAACACACCCAACGCGTACAACGCCCCGCACACCAGGAAAATCCAAAGCCCGGACTGGATCACGCTCACCCAGTCGACGATCTTGCCATCCACCAGACTCGCCGTGGGTGCCAGATCGGAGTACTTCCGGAACAACTCCCCGATCGGCACCGCCACGAACCGGATGATCGCCTTCCAGAGTACAAACTTGCCCTGCGCATCCTCCGCCCCGAAATACTCAAGCGACGTGTTCAAGAACCCCGCGCTCTCGGCGATGAGAAACGTCCCAAACGCCACCATGCTCGCCACGCTGAATGACAGGAACGTCGCCGACACGATCGCGATCATCGCGAGCAGAGCCAGCTTCAGCCAAAGCACAAAGGCCACACGCAAAAAGTTTGCCCGATACGACCCCACCGGAAACGAGACCTGAATCCCATCCGGTTCCACAGCCATCGATCCGTTGTTCGACCACCCCGGATCGCCCTCCATCCGCCGATACGCGTCCCCGTTGAGAATGACGATGTCGAGCTTTCCATCTTCGATCGATGCCGGCGAGATCGGAATCGTCATCGCCTGACCCAGCGGCACTTCCTGCACCCGCGGCTGCGTGTTGATCATCCCGAACGTCACGCGAGCCGTCTCGCGCGGATCGTCCGCACCGATGCTCACCTTGTACCGCAGCGTCAGCGGCAGGTCCTTCTTCTGAACGTCCTCCAGCCCGGTGAACGTGAACATCCGCTCCTGACCCGGACCGATGTTCAAATACTGCTGCTGAATATCGGCAAGAATCTGTTCTTCCACGATCCGGCGAACCGTCGGCGTATCTTGAAACTGCACAGGGTCCGAAGCCTTGAGCTGCTCCAGGCGACTCTGCACCGCCTTGGCAAACTCCTCGCTCGACAACTCAGGCATCTGAAACCGCAGTGCCGTCCGCGCCGACAGCACCTGGGTCTCCAGCACCAACCGATCCTCGCTGATCGCCTGGCCCACCGCGACATAGGGCAACTTCTCCCCCACTGCGTTCTGATTCCGCAGATACTCAACAAACAGGAACACGCCCGTCGAGCTGACGGCCAGCAGCACCGCCGCCACCGTCACCACGCCCAGCCACTTGCCCAGCAGATACTGCCACGCCGCCACCGGCTTGGTCATCGTCTGCCAGATCACCTTGTCGCGCTGCTCAAACGCCACCGAGCCGACGCCCAGAAACAGCACCAGCAGCGCGATGATCCAGAACGAGCCGCCGGTGCCGTACTGCATGAACGATTGCACCCGATAGCGAAGCTGGGTGCTCGAATCCAAGAGCCCCGGCAGTGCCGCGAGCATGAAGATCAGGAGCACGATGAACACCAGCGAGACCTTCATCCGCACCGCTTCGTTGATCACGTTGCGGGCGATCGCCGTCACCGGGTGCGATGCCGAGAGCGCGAGCCGAGCGAGCTCCATCAGCACAAAGAAGCTGAACGCCAGCGCGCTCAGGGCCGCGATGAACGACGACCAGTCAACCAGCCGATTCCCGCTTTCTCCAAGCCGAAGCCCGATCGCTCGCAGGGGCCAGACGATCAGCGACACCACGCACAGCAGCGCAAGCCCCGTCAGCCCGAGCCCCAGCCACACCACGCCTGTCGCAATCGCCGCCGCGGCAGCGATGAACACCAGCACGTGCGTCGGGTCGGCCTTGCGTCGCAGAATGTCGTTGATTGTCCGCTGCGTCGCCTTTGCCGCGTCATACCGGCTCTTGGCCGCGGCCAGTTCCAGTTGCTGTTCTTTGGTCAGCGTCGCATCCTTGGGCGGCTCTTCGGGACGGATGGAATCAAGCGCAGCGTCCTCGATCATCGGCGCGGTCTGGCGCTGATGATCGACGAGATACGCCCCGCCCGCAGCGATCGCGAGCGCGGCGATGACCACCGTCGCGATGATCTTGAACATCCGCGATCGCTGGAGACGATTGAGTTGGGCCAGTCGCTCGCGAATGTTCACGATTGTGGCTTCCCCGTGCTCTTGTCGTTCTTGCCACTACCAGGGTCCAGCAGCGACCCGATCATCCCAAGATCCACTTCCGGCTCGGCCTTCTTCGGCGCAACCGGTCCGCGTCCGCCACCCTGAGATGTTGTCTGCGACTCGGCGGGCTTGGTCAGTTGATCGAGCACGCCGACATCCGGCCCCTTGGGCGCTTCCACCGCGGCGGGCCGCACTCTTGTCGGCGCTTCATCGGTCTTCAACAGACTCTCGATCACCGCCTCGCCGCGTGGCTCGTCGCTTCGGAGGAACGCCGCGGTCTGACCGCCGTGCTGCGCACCGGCCGTCTCCACCCGAGCCGCCCGCGCCCGCTCGACGATGCCGATGAACAGCTCTTCCAGCTTCTGCCTGGGCTTCGCCACGCGGCTGATCGCCTTGGCCCCCGCCGAGCGACGCCGGATCAGCTCATCAATCTCGGCGATCGTGGCATCATCCAGCACGTCGGCCTCGATCGTCGTCTTGTCGGTCGATTCCAGCAGCTCGTCGCACGTTCCCTGCGCCTGGATCTTGCCGCCATAGAGGATCACCATGCGATCGACGCAATCCTCGACATCGCCGAGCAGGTGAGACGAAAGAATCACCGTTTTGCCGCGACGGCCGAGTTCGAGGATCAGGTCTTTGATCTGGCGCGTGCCCAGCGGGTCAAGCCCCGTCGTCGGCTCGTCAAGGATCAGCAGCTCCGGGTCATTGATCAGCGCCTGGGCGATGCCGATGCGGCGCTGCATGCCCTTGGAATATTCGCGCACGGGGCGAAACTGCACCGCCGAGAGCCCGACCATGTCCAGCAGCTCATCGATGCGCCGCGTTCGCGTGGTGTGATCCAGCTCAAACAGCTTCGCGTAGTACTCCAGCGTCTCTCGCGCGTTCAGGAACTGGTAGAGATAGCTCTCTTCCGGCAGATACCCGATCCGCTTCTTTACCGCCACGTCAAACGGCAGCTTGCCGAACACGCTCACGCGCCCGGTCGTCTTGTGCAGCAGCCCCAGCAGGATCTTGATCGTCGTGCTCTTGCCCGATCCGTTCGGCCCGAGCAGCCCGAAGATCTCTCCGCGATAGACCTCAAACGACACGTCATCGACGGCCCGGACGCGCGCCCGCATCCAGAAGTCGCGGAACTGCTTGGTCAGGTGCTCAACCGTGATCACGCGCTCGCGTGCCGAGGCCGGGCCCTTGCTGGTCGATCGTGCGCTGGCAGAGACTTCGATCATGCGTTCCTTACGGCGAGTGGTCAGAACTTCGTCACTGCGTCACTTCGTCACTTCCCTTACTGCGTCGCCTCCGGCGAGAACTGCCGCTCAAACAGCTCACGCTGACGCTTGTTGGCCCGCTCGATCTGGGCCTTGAGCGCTTCATCCTGCTGCAGCTTGGCGATGATCGCCTTCTCGATATTCGGATCACGATTGATCCGCAGCACCGAGCTCTGCAAGCTGGGCGGCAGCAGCATCGTCTGCACGTTCTCGCGAGCCATCATCGTGCCAAGTGCGTCTGACCATTCCGAGGTCAGGAACACCTGCGGATTGGCCCGGAACGTCGCCAGCTTCGCCGTGAATGACGTCGCGTCGCTCTGGCTCTTGGCCACGACGCTCGAGCGATACTGCTCGGCGTCGGCGAGCATCTGCGCCACCTCGCCGCTGGTCGTGGGCACCACCTGCTGCCCATCGATCACCACCGGCCTGCGAAGCATGATGTCCTGGATCGTCTTCAGCGTCTCCGCCGCTTCGCTGGTCTTTCCGTCGGCCAGTTGCTTCTCATATCGATCGATCTGCGACAGAAGAAGGGGCGCCGCATCACCGGCAACATTGGTCAGCGTCTGTCGAGCGATCGCCTCGGCTTCCTGACGCGCCTTGGCCGCCTCAGATTGAGCCGACTGCACCGCGTTGAACTCTTTCACCAATCGACGCGGAGGCATCTTCTCACGCATCGTGAAGCTCTGGATCTCAAGCCCCGCATCCAGTTGCTTCAACATCGCCTGCGCTTCCACGCCCGCCGCCTCGCTGAACCGCGGCGTCCCCGAGGGTCGACCCGTCGCCGGCAGATCGTTCAAAACTTCGTCGATCGTCCGCTCCGCCGCCGCCTTGACGATCGCGCGGCGGATCGACGCGCTGACGATCTGCCGCTCCATCTGATCGCGATCCGCGCCCGCGCCCGGCTCCGATGAGATCGTGCGAAAGGGCCGATCGCTCGACGTGCTCCGGCGATACGTCACCAGCCACCGCGTGTGCACCAGAAACCCGTCACCCGTCAGCAGCGACCCATCGGTATCCGGGTCCAGCGAATCCCGCCCGCCCTCGGCCAAGGACTGAATGCCCTGCTGCGGGTCGGCAATCTGCCGCTCCTCGGCATCCGACAGGTTCGGGAAGAACGCCTTCTTCTCTTCCACCTTCTGATCGCTCGTCTCAATCTTGATCACATCACCAATCGGCTGCGGCCAGGAAAAGTGCAAGCCCGGCTCCAGCACGCGATCATCCAGCCGACCAAAGGTCGTCCGCACGCCACGCTCGGTCTCGGCGACCTGCTGCACGCCGCTGAAGGCAAAGAGCACGATCATCACGATGATCGCCAGCATCAGCAGGCGATACGCGATCCGCAGCGCATCGGTCAACGACTTGTTCGCAGGGTCCATCAACTCGTTGACAGACTGCACGCGCGAGCCGTCCTCGCGCAGCGTCACGCTCGCCGGTCGGGCACGCCGACGATCCGAGATCGCACTGGGATTGGAGGGAGTGATCGAACTCATTGCGCCCCCTCCTTCACGGCCGTCGCCTGCCCGCTGCCGGCCTCTGGCGTCGCCTCGGCCTTGAGTGCCGCGGGCCTGCTCGCGGGCGGACGACCGGTCTTGAACTGCTCCGCCGCGTCCGGGCGGAAGAACTCAAAGCCCGGCATGCTCGTCGGCAGCACCAGCGTCGTCCGCGTGTTGGCAAAGGCCTTCTTGATGAACGACATGTTCTGGATGAACACCGCAAGCTGCGGGTCTTCCTTCATCTGCGAGATGTACTGCGCCGCCTCATTGTCGCCCTGGCTCTTGATGTTCTCAGCCAGCGCGTTCGCAAACGCCTTGATCTTCGCCGCGTCCGCCTCGGCGACCGAGCGCATCGTGTTCGCCTCGCTCACGCCGCGATCCTTCGCCTGGTTCGCAATGCTCGTGCGGCTCGCCCGCATGTGCTCGAAGACCGCGCGCGTCGTGTCCGCAGGCAGGCCGATGCCAGCGATCCCCACCTGCACCGGCTCGATGCCCAGACCCGAGAGCGACGACTCGCCCTCGCCCTTGAGCGCGGTGAGCATCGCCGTCTCAAGCTCCGCCAGCTTGGTCGTCTGCCCGCTCTGGTTCAGCAGCTCATCGGTGCGAAACTGCGAGACCGCGCCCATCGCGTTGCGCAGCTTGGCCCGCAAGAGTTCCTCGGCACGCTCATAGTGATTCCGCGCCCCTGAGTCGGCCCCGCCGCCGAACCGGCGGAAGAACTTCAGCGGATCGCTCACCTTCCAGGTCACAAAGCTGGACACCAGCAACTGGCTCTTGTCCGCCGTCTGCTGCGTCTCGCGCGCCGCCTCGATGAAGCGCACGCGGGTGTCGTACGACACCACCTTCTGGAACGGATACGGCAGCTTGAACTTCAGCCCCGGCTCGCGGATGACGCTGTTCTCGTCGGCCCGACCGAACGTGGTGATGATCGCCGCCTCATTGAAACGGACGACATACGTGACCATGAAGGCCAGCACGAGCGCCACGACGATTCCGATGATCAGGATGCGTTGCACGAGAGAGTCCACTCCGTCTTTTGCCCGTAAAGACCGGGCCGTTTGTTTGATGTTCAGTTGCCGTCACCTGCGAAACCTGCGATCACTCTTCCTTCTTCGGGGCCTGGAAGATGTTCCCGAGCGAAGAAGAGTCTTCAAGATTGATCACCGCGTTGGTCTTCCCGTCGTCGGCGACGATGTAGATCCGTGCCTGCGCCGTGGATTCCAGCAGTGTGTCAAAGTACATCTGCGACAGATACACCTCCGGAGCCGCCCGGAACCCCGCCACGCGCCCGCTGTGGGCCGAGGCCTGGGCGCGCTTGCTCATGTGCTTGGTCCACCGGTCGGCCCGCGCCTGCTGGATCGCCGATGCCGCCGATCCGCCGGCCATGATCAAAAGGTCCTGCACCTCGCGCTGCTTGGCGGCGAGCTTGTCCGCAGGGGCCTTCGCCGCCCGAAGTGCATCCACCTCACGGATCGCCGCGACGATCCGCTGGCCCATCTCCACGCTGCCCGCGACGTCGATCATCGCCTTGTTGGCATCCTTCTGTGCGTCCGCGATCGCGCCGCGACGCTTCTGCTCGGCCTGCACAAGCTGCTCAAACCCGTTGGCCGTCTCACGCGGCGGGTGCACGCCCTCGATCCCCACAAACGTCACCTGCACGCCCGCATCGAGCTTGGCATACTCCGCCTCGATGAGCTTGCGCAGCTCGGCCCCGATCTTCGGCCGAGCCCCACCCACCACATCATCGATCGTGTACGACGCCATCGTCGAGAACGCCAGCCGACGACCGATCGCCCGCAGCAGATCGTCACGCAGCGCGGGGCTCCCCAGCCGATCAAACTTCACCAGATCGCTGATCACGTAATAGACGGGAATCTCGACATTCACCAGTGCAAAGTCGCGGGCCCTCTGGTCGCTCGGGGCGGCTGAACCGCTTACCGCCGCCATGCGGTCGTCCGCGCTCGGACGCACCGTGAAGTACACCTCTTCCACGCCGTGATCGTTCGTCCAGAGAATCGACTTCTGACCCGCCGCGAGCTTGGGCGTGGCGGCACCAAGATTCAAACGACGCACCTGCGTGGTGTTCGCGGTCTCGATCGCTTCCAACGGCCAGGGCAGCTTGAAGTACAAGCCCGGCCCCAACGGAGCATCACTCACCCGCTCGCCCATGCGCACGCGGATGCCCTGCTCATTGGGCTGCACCACAGCAACGCCTGTGAGCAGCCAGACCACCGCGACGCCCGTCAGCAGCAGCACCGCCAGCGACCGCGTGAGTAGCTGATAAAACCAGTTGCTGGTGACGTCAAAACCGAACTGATAGTTCAGCGCCTCACCGATGCTCGCCGCCACACGATCCGGGGCCGCGACAAAGCTCAGGATCTTGCTGTCAAACGCCGGCCTTGGAAACTCGCCAGCCCGCCGAGGCGTGTACAGCCCGCCCAGAAAGTTGAAGAACACCTCCGAGGCGAGCACGAGCATCAGCCCGGGAATCACCACGTGCAGGTACTTCGCCAGATCATTGATCGAGACATAATCAACAAAGTGGGCGATGCAGGTGAAGAGCCCCACCACCGCCGCACCCGCCGCGGCTCCGGCTCCGGCCCGCAGGTGCTTCCACACGTCCTGCTTCGCCATGCCCGCGACGTACCGGGCAAAGGTAAAGCCGATGAACGCGATCGCCAGCCCCATGCCGATCGGAACCCCGATCCGGGGCGCGGAGACAAAGTTCTCTTCAGAGAGTATCGACCGGCCCTGCTGAAACCGCCAGAACCCGAGCAAAGCAAGAGCCGCGGCAAACAGCACGCTGATCCCGGGCACCAGGATCCGATGCATCCAGGACAACCGCTTGGCCGCGACGCGTAGCTCGTCGCCCGACTGCTCGCTGAACGCCGAGCTGTCGCGTGCGCCCGAAGCGAGCAGCGCCTCGGTCTCCATGTGCTCGATCCGCTCGCGGCGATGCTGATCAAACAGCACCGCCAGCACGAGCCAGACCACGCCGCCCAGCAGGATGAACAATCCGCCTGAGACCGCGGCATGATCCCCAATGGTCACCAGCCCGCTCTGCCGCGTGGCGATCAACCCATAGATCAAAAGCGTCAGCCCGAGCACCACCTGCAGACCAAGTCCAAGCAGGCAGACGCTCGTGGCTTTGCGATACGAAAGATAATCGGCCTTCATCCCAGGTGTTTCCCGTTGACCTCGACCATCCCGAGCCACTGACACGACCAAAGCACGAGGCCTGCGACCATCGTTCAGTCCAACCCGATGCCGACACGCGGCGGACGGGGTGCTGATTGTCGTCCCGGTGAACCCCCACGTCCACCCGGACCAACAGAATCGAAATGGGCGCAGGCGTTGCGCGTCAAAGGCAGAACGCCCCGACGCCACCCTTTCCCCCCCAAATCCCTCTCCCCAAAAAGGCAGGCCTGCTCTACTCTCTACAGAATACCCAACTCTGGCGAACCCTGTGCAGAGTCAACCAGTACGTTGATGTACGACCTTGGTCACGCTATGTTCGCTCCCGAGCACGAATCGTCCGCGAGTTCTTTCCGCCGATTCTCGACGCGCGTGTCCTGATGTGTCGGTTGCCCGGTCCAGTCTCGATCCGACAGTTCTAAGTCTCTTCCCTGCAAACACTTCGGGGATATCTCTCTCGCCATGATCTCCCAGGTCTTCACCATCTCCCGAAACACGTTCCTCGAGAGCGTCCGCCAGCCCATCTATTTCATTCTCACCGCATTGTGCGGGCTGTTCATCCTTCTGACCACCGCGACCGCGGCGTTCAGCATGGATTATTCCTCCAGCGCCGAAGTCTCCGCCGACGACAAGGTCGCGCTCGACATCAATCTCGCCACGGTCTTTGTCAGTGGAATGCTGCTCGCCGCGTTTCTCGCGACCGCCGTCATCAGCAAGGAAATCGACCGCAAGACCGTCCTCACCGTCGTCAGCAAGCCGGTTTCGCGTGTGACGGTCGTTCTGGGCAAGTACCTCGGCGTCTCGGGGGCCATCCTGATCACCGTCAGCACGATGATCATCTGGGTCCTCATGGCCGTTCGGCACAAGGTGCTCGCCACCACCGCCGACGAGTTTGATCAGCCCGTGCTGGTCTTCACCACTCTTGCCGTGCTGCTCAGCGTCGGGCTTGGCATCTGGTGCAACTACTTCTATTCCTGGTCATTTCCGCAGGTTACGACGCTCATTCTGTGTCCGCTCATGCTCGCCGCCTATCTCGGCGTGCTGCTGCTGGGGCCGGATTGGAAGCCCCAGGAACTCCTGCACGACTTCAAGCCCGAGATCACCAAGGCGAGCATCTGCCTGCTCTCGGCGATGCTCGTGCTTACCGGCGTCGCCACAGCCGCGTCGGCGCGGCTTGGACAGGTCATGACGCTGGTCATCTGCGCCGGGGTGTTCGTCTTCGGGCTGATGAGCAACCATCTGATCGGACGCTTTGCGATCGACAACACCTTCATCGCCCGCATCCAGTCCGCCACGCCGCAGCGCGACGGCATGGCGGCGCTGATCAACCCCGAAGATACTTATGACCTGAAGCTCGAGACCGAGCCGAGGGTGCGCATGGCTCCGGGCACACCGGTCTACTTCGGCCCAAATCCAAGCGGATATCGCCTGGTGACGCCCGACTTTGAGCCCTTCAAGGGCGATGTCGCGAACATGAGCGACCTCAGCGATCGCACCAAGCCCGCCGCGCTCGCCGTGCTGAATCAGAAGGCACGAGACCTGACGATCGTGCGCACCGGCACCCCCGGTGCGTTGGTCTCAAGACCCCCGCGTGAGGGCGACTTTGTGTTCACGCGTCCGACGCGATTCAACTACGCCGCGTGGGGCGTGTGGGGAATCATCCCGAACGTGCAGGCCTTCTGGCTGCTTGATGCCGTGAGTCAGAATCAAAAGATCCCGATGTCGCACGTCGCCATGGTGGTCGTTTACGGGCTCATGCAGGTCGGCGTGTTCCTGTCGCTGGCGGTGATCCTGTTCCAGAAGCGTGAAGTCGGATGAGTCATTCGACGGGCATCGAGAGGCAAACCCGCGTGAGTTCCGCTCATCGCGTTCGGCACCCAGAAGCCCGATTATCACACAGCCCAGCCGCTCGTATCGAAGCGACCACACCCAGGTCGATCACACGCCGCTCCCCGGGCTCGCTCACACCCTGGTCGCCGAATAGCACATGCAGATGCCCAGCGACAGCGACTTGGCCTTCATGCCCTTGAACCCTGCCGCGCCCATCATCCCCATGAGCTTTTCGGGCGCGACAAAAGTCGCCACCGACTTTGGAAGATACTTGTACGCCCCGCTCTTGTCGCCGGAGATCCACGTCGCCGTCACCGGCATGATCCGTGCGCAATAGAGCGCGTTGAACCATCGCACCGGCGCGAGCCGCGGCTCGGCGAACTCCAGCACCACCAGCCGACCCCCGGGCTTCAAGACCCGCGCAAACTCGCGGATCGCCCGCTCGGGCTCCAGCACATTGCGAATTCCAAAGGCGATCGACACCACATCCACCGATTGATCCGCCAGCGGCAAACGCTGCGCATCACCCTGCATGTACGCGATGCGCTCGGCTTTGGCCGCCGGAGCGCGTCCCTCGGCCTTCACCCGCGCGATCGCGAGCATCTCATAGGTAAAGTCCAGCCCGATCACCCGCGCCGCGCCGGCTTTGGCAAACAGCTCGACAAATCCCCCGTGCCGCAGGCCACATCCAGCACCACATCCGATGGCCGCACACCCGCAACGCGCACGGCGTATCGCCGCCAGGCCTGATCCTGCCACAGCGAGTGCACCCGGTTGTTCAGGTCATACGACCGGGCGATCGCCGCGAACATTTTCCGCACGCGTTCGGGCTTGTCGCTGCGTGCGTGCGGATTCGCCGACAGGTCGCTTTCAGACCATGCGGGAACGTTCGACGAGGAATCTTGAGTGGCCATGGGCAAGAGAATTCATGGTAGGATTCGGGAGTCGGCGGCCTGCAGATTCCGCCGACTGGCGATCTGAATCTGGTGGCACAGGCGTCCCGCCTGTGTCTCCGTCTTCGGTCCCATTTTCATTCCATCTGTCCCGCCGCACGTCGGAGTCTCCAAACAATGTCCCATCTCAGCACCATCACCCGCTCTGCCCGCCTGCTCGCGATCACACTCGCCCTTCCCCTGCTGCTCGCCGCGTGCTCGACCAATCCCACCACCGGCAGAAAGCAGCTCACCGGCGGGCTCAACCGCGACGCGGAAGTCTCCATCGGCAATCAGTACGCCCCGCAGCTCACCAACGAAATGGGCGGCGAGAGCAAGAACCCGCTCCTCCGCGACTACATCACCGAAGTCGGGATGAAGCTCAAAGATCACACCGAGGTTGACGGCCCACGTCGAACCTGGCAGTTCATCCTGCTGGATTCCGACGTCATCAACGCCTTTGCGCTCCCCGGTGAGAAGGTCTTCATGTCGCGCGGCCTCGCCGACAAGCTCACCACCGAAGCCCAGCTCGCCGGCGTGCTCGGGCACGAGATTGGGCACGTCATGGCCCGCCACACCGCCGAACGCATGGGCCAGGCCCAGGTCGGCCAGGGCCTGCTCGCCATCGGCGGTGCGCTGCTGGGCAACGCTGGCACGGGCGCACAGATCGCCATGCAGGGCGGGCAACTCTTCGTCGGTGGCACGCTGCTGAAGTTCTCTCGCGATCAGGAAACCGAGGCCGACACGCTCGGCATGCGCTATATGACCAAAGCCGGGTACAACCCCCGCGGCCAGCTCGAAGTCATGGAAGTGCTCAAGCGCGCCTCTGGCTCTGGCGGCGGTCCCGAAATCCTCGCCACCCACCCACTGCCGCAAACCCGCATCGACGACATCCGCAGATTGCTGCAGGGTGAA
Source organism: Phycisphaerales bacterium (assembly GCA_019750095.1). Taxonomy (GTDB): domain Bacteria; phylum Planctomycetota; class Phycisphaerae; order Phycisphaerales; family UBA1924; genus UBA4658. The sequence goes on along the minus strand of JAIEOW010000016.1, from coordinate 4,384 downwards.
TACGCATACACGCAAACCGGCCCCGACGCTGGCAACTATCAGGACTACGCCGACCGCTATCGCCAGCGCTATCTCGCCGTGCGCGGCATCACGCCCGGCGGCGCGTCACCCGCCAACCCTGCGGGGGGCGGCGGCAACGCCAAACCCGACAACACACGCAACCAGCTCCGCCCCCGGGCCGCCATCGACGACAATGGCCGCGTGCGCTATCTGGCCTCCGCACTTGCCCATGATCCGGCCCACTTTGATCTGGACAATCCACTGACGTGGTGCGGGGTTTGCCGGGCGGATGCGGGATTGGCGGCACGGTAACGCCGAACGCTCGAGTCAACCCCATACCATTGCCCATGCCCGACCGCCTCGACGTCACCAAGACCTACAAGCTGTTCATCGACGGCAAGTTTCCGCGTTCGGAATCCGGCCGCACGATCGCCGTCGCCAAGGGAGAGGCCCACGTCTGTCGTGCCAGCCGTAAGGATCTGCGCGATGCCGTCACCGCCGCTCGCAAGGCGCTTCCCGGCTGGAAGAACGCAAGCGCATATCTCCGCGGTCAAATCCTCTATCGCATGGCGGAGATGCTCGAAGGCAAGCGTGAAGAGTTCGCCGCGCTGCTTGCAGGGTCTGGCCGCAAGTCCAAGGGCACGCCCGATCAGGTCGCCGCGGCGATCGATCGGGTGATCGGGTTTGCGGGCTGGGCCGACAAATACGCGCAGGTTCTTGGCTGCAACAACCCCGTCGTCGGCCCGTTCTACAACTTCACCACGCCCGAAGCCACCGGCGTGGTCGGCGTCATCGCTCCCGACGAGCCCGCGCTGCTCGGCCTGCTTTCATTGGCTCTTCCTGCGATCTGCGCGGGCAACACGGTCGTCGTGCTTGCGGGTGAAACCGACGCCGCGATGCTCTGTTCCGCCGTGCTCGCCGAGGTGATCGCCACCAGCGATGTGCCCGGCGGGACGATGAACATCCTCACGGGCCAGCGCGAAGAACTCATCCCGATCTTCGCCGGCCACCGCGATATCGACGCCATCGTCGCCGCAGGGCTCAGCGATGATCACGCCCGCCTGCTTCGCGAAGGCGCGGCCGAGAACGTCAAGCGTGTGAGCATTGATGCGAAGCCGAACTTCTACGATGACCAGGCCATGCTCAGCCCCTGGCGCATCGAGCCGGTGGTGGAGATGAAGACCATCTGGCACCCGAGCGGGACGTAATCGATACCTACGCCGCAGCTCGCTCGATGATCTCATCCGTCTCCCTCACCTGCGCCTCGATCGGATGTGTCTGGATCGCCAGGATGGTCAGATCATCATCCTGATGAAGCGAGCCGACCTGTTGATCGATCACACCCGCGAGGTTGTTCATCGCCGAGGTCAGATCATCCATCGAGGTTCCGCGGCGGAGCACACCCAGATGAGCATGATGGATCGGCGGCTGGCCATCGCCGCCGCTGGTGCGCGCCCCAAACGTTGTTTCGATGCCGTCGGAATGCAGGACCAGAATCTCATCCGGCTCCAGACGCATCGTGATCTGCTCGTACTGATAGTCGGCAACGACGCCCAGCAGCATGCCCGAGACGTCCACCGGCCTCACGCCGTGCCGCGAGACGCGCAGTGGCGGCGGGTGTCCCGCGCACGCCATGGTGATCTCGCCCGTGCGCGTGTCCACAACGCCTGCGATCGCCGTTGCAAATCGCGCCGGCCCCGCCATGCACTCCTGCAATCCGTTGTTCAAGCGCGTGAGCGCCTCGCCCGGCGGCACGATGCGATACCCATCGGCCGTCATCTCTTTCCGCGGCAAACTGCCCGTGAGAAACAGCGTCATCAGCGCGGCGGGCACGCCGTGGCCCATCGCGTCGGCGAGAAAGAACGCGACGTGATGCTCATCCAGCCGGCTCACGTCATACGTATCACCAGAGACAAACCCCGCCGGGCGAAACAACACGCTCGCGCTCAGCCCCTCTACCTCCGGCATGTGCTTGGGCATGAAGTCGCGCTGCACGCGCGCCGCCAGCAGCAGTTCCTGATGCAACCGATCGATCTCTGCGGCGGTCTCGCCCTGAAAGCTCTGGGCCAGCCGCAGATTCTGCTCCATCGCCCGCACCGCCGTCTGCCGATCGCACAGCGTGTGCAGGATCGCCGACGTCACCGTCGGATCGGCATGCTCCGGCTGCACGAGCACCGACCCGGGATGAAACTCGCTCAGCCGCTCCGATCGTTCTCGGACGATCATCAGTGCCGGCAGCATCGCCTGCTGCACGCTATCCAGCACCCGATAGGTCCGGGCCTGATCTTCACCCTCAAATCCGCTGCGCAAGAGCACGGCGTCGTACTTCGCCGCCGCCTTCCCGGTTTGCAAGAGCACGATCAGTTCTTCGGGTTCAACGGGCTCAACCCGCGGGGGCGCGGCGCTCTCCGGCCAGGCCCGAAAAATCGCTTCCCACCAGTGCTCAGGCCCAGCACCGCCCCCTCCCGGCTCGCCCGCACTCTCCGCCGTGCGTCCAGCCAAGAGTGCGATGCAGTGCGTCCGCATGGTGCCATCCGTGGTCCAATCCGAACCTGTGGATCCATGGCCCGAGAACCGGACCCGCCGCGCACCGCTCGCGCGACGTCCACGGGTTGTCCATCGGACTACCTGGCCATGCTCTTCAATCCCGGCGCATCAAGTTCGATCAGGTCGCCATCTTTCACGCCAAGCTTCTTGATCGATCCTTCCTTCAGTTCGATCACAAACGTCGCGGGATAGCGGCTGCTGTACCGCTTCAGCCGACCTTCATACGCCGCGTTGCCGATCTCCCCAATCGTCCCCTCGCTCTTCGCCGGATCACGCGGCAACTCCGCCTTCATCTCGTGAAAGCTCAACACTCTTCCCGCGCCGTCCAGATAAATGATGTCGATGTTGATCGGGCAGTCCCGCATCAGGAACTCCTGCACCCGCACCTGGCTCGGCGGAAAGACGAAGATCATCCCGCCATCTTCAGGAATCGACGTCCGCTGCCCCAGACCCTTCAGACGCACGGCGTCCGTCGCCGCGATCTCCAGCTTGTACGTCTGGCCGCTGATCTTCACGGTCGCCACCGAGCCGCTGATCATTGACTGTGGCGGCTGCTCGCAGGCCTTCAGCAGCCCGCCGCTCAACAACGCCAGCATTGCCCAGGTCAACCACATCATCGTGCGTGCGCCAGAAGCCATTGATCGTCCTCAACCGTGAACGTCACCGCCCCACGAACCATCCTATCCGGATCGAATGCCGACCTGAACTCCGTCGCCGACATCGCTCGCCGAGCCACGCCGGGAATGGTCCACGACGCGATCAGCCCGATCACGATCTCCGCCGGCACCTTCCGGCGCCGATACTCATCCACGCGCGTGTCGCCGTGCCGCTTCGCCAGTCGCCGCCCATCCATCCCGATGACCAGCGGCAGATGCCAATACGTCACCCCTCGCCTCAGCCCAAGCGCGTGCCGAAGCAGAATCTGCCGCCCCGCCGAATCCAGCAGGTCATCCCCGCGCACCACCTGCGTCACACCCTGGCGATCATCATCCACCACCACCGCAAGCTGATAGCTCGGCTGGTCGCGCTTCGTCCATAGCACAAAGTCCCCGACCGTCTCCGCCGGCACGTGCTCCTGCGGCCCCGCAAATCGATCGACAAATCGCGCCAGCCCCCCGGCACGTTCATCCGGCGTCAGGAATCGCCAGTTCGCCGGCTCGCCCCCAAGACGAACCGTTCCGGCCTGCACCGCGTCAAAGTCCAGCTCGGCCCCCGCACTCTCGGGCCGCAGTTCCGCGCCGAAAACCACATCGTGAGCCCCCTCTTGCGGCGCGCTCGCCGCCTGCTCGATCTGCTGTCGGGTCAGTTCACACGGATACGCCCGCCCACGTTCCGCCAGCACCCGCATCGCCGCGCGATACGGCTCAAGATCACGCGACTGCACCAGCGGATTCTCATTTGGCCCAACCGTCGGCGGGTCCCAATCCATCCCCAGCCAGCGCAGGGTCTCCATCAGGCCTTCCGCCGCTCCGGGCTTGACTCTTGGCGTATCCAGATCCTCGATCCGCAGCACCACACGCCACCCCAGCCGACGAGCCAGCGCCCAGGTGATCAGAAACGTCCGAGCATTGCCCAGATGCAGTGCCCCTGTGGGCGACGGCGCGAGCCGAGTCACCCGTTCAGCCGAGGTTTTCTGCCCAGAGTCGCCCATGGCCCCCCCAAGATACACTTGCGGCCCCCTCTCCACCTTCCACCCCCGCCCCACCCTCGCGCCTCGGTGCCCATCCACATGGACAAGCTCTCCGAAGACCAAATACAAGAGGCCCTGAAGACCATTCCCGAATGGGCCGAGACCGGCGGGCCGATCCACCGCACCTACCGCTTCAAGGACTTTGTG
>JAIEOW010000134.1 GCA_019750095.1 Phycisphaerales bacterium | reverse complement strand
GTCTCGGTGCTCACCGAGCGCGAGGCTTTGAACGCGTGGACGTTCGAGATCGAGATGCTCGAAGGCGAGCAGCGACGGGTCGTCTTCATGAATCTCGCCTGGGTCGACTATGAATACTGGTCCCACGGCACGGCCAGCCCCTCGCGGGTCGCCGAGACCGTGGTCCACGCCGTCATGCTCGCCGAGCCCGCACGCGTGATTCCCGATCGCTTTGATGCCTCCACCGCGCGCCGATGGATCAGCGATCTCGATCAGCGCGTCCGCGAAATGCTCTAGGTTCTATCAGACTCGCATCACGATCGAAATGCCCGCAATTCTTGAGGGCGAAGCCCTCGGGGTTGATAGCCGGGCGGTCGCCGCGAAGCGGCACCCCCGGAAGATGATCGTCGCAACTCCCACACCGCGTAAGCGGTGAAGGTGCCGGGCATGTTTCAAAACGCGAACTGGCAGCGATCCGGCGGCGCACGCACCCCTTCCTGCGCCACGTCGTGGCGCAGGAAACCGCGCGGCAAATCACGGGGGTGCCGCTGACGCGGCGACCCCCGTCTACTGACCGCCACGGCTTCGCCGTCGAAGGCAGACCGATGGACGAAATCAAGTGCCGCGCTGGCCAACCTTGCACAGCAGCACCACCACATGCGCCTCGATCGCTCGGCGTTCGCCCACCGCGTCGACCTTCTCGTGGCTCTTGCCCTTGACGTTCACACATTCGATCGGCGAGCGCAGCAGCCGCGCCAGATTCTGGCGCATCTGGTCCTTCACCGGGCCGATCCGCGGCTTTTCCAGAATCACCGTCGCGTCCAGATTCGCCAGTTCGTACCCGGACCCGGCCAGGTTCTTCCACGCCGCCTCGACAAACACCGCCGAGTCGCGCCCGGCATTCTCGGGCAGGTTGTCCGGGAACATCTGCCCGATGTCCGGAAGCGCCAGCGCCCCCTGGATCGCGTCCACCACCGCGTGATACAGCACATCCCCATCTGAGTGCGCAATCAGCCCCCGGTCGGATTCCAGCGTGACCCCGCCGACGATCAACGCCCGAACCCCGGGCGTGCCGATGGCGTCTAACCGGTGCAGGTCGTACCCATGGCCAATGCGCAGGTCGGTTGTCACGGTCATCGCTTCGTGGTCCAGTCAGGAAATTGCGGTCAGGACACAGGGGGTTTTCAGACGATACTCTTGTAGACGCTCGGGCGTGCCCCTGATCCTGCACCGCCCATTCGTTTGGTCGATCGCCCAACCTCGGACGGAGTTCCCATGCCCGGTTTTCTCGCGACATCTACCTTCGTGCGTCGTACACGCCTCGCCATTCTGCTCGCGGGTTGCGTCGGGGCGGGCGTGCTCAGCGGGTGCTACACCGAAGGCGGTCCGGGCTACTCGGCCGATCAGCATGTCTATGTCAGCCGACCCTGGCAGCCATACACCATCACGCTTCACGACACCCGCACCGGGCAGGAGTTCTGGTCCCGCGACGTGCCCGTCGGCAAAAAGCTGGTCGTCAGCTTCGTCGAGAATCAGGGCACAAGCGACAAGTACACGCCCGACCTCATGAAATGGGCCGTCGTCGATGAAGAGCGGGAAACGAGCATCAGTCTCGCCAGCAGCATCCCCGTCCCGCCCGCCAACGCGCGTCGCCTGGAAACCGTCATTCGCACCACGCCAGAGCTTCCTGAGAGCATGGTCCAGACCACCCGCGGCACACTCGCCCCGGCCAAGCGCGCCACCGTTCGCCCTCCCACGGTCATCGTGCCGCCCGCCGCTCCGGCCCCGATCAGCCCGTCCGCACCCGGCGAACCCGGCGCACCAGAAGCCCCGATTCCGTTGCCAGAGTCAGTCACCCCGAATCGGTGATGTGTCGCATCTATTGCGCGATTGAATCCGGCTTCCACACAAAATCCACCACTTATGGTGGACCTGTCCCTTTTATTTCAGAGGGATAACCGAGATAGGACCTTGCGGACTTATAGGTCCCAAGTACCCTGCTCCTCATGCGCCGGTCATCCTTTCGGAAGGACGCGTGCACGGACAGCACGCGCCGGTCACGGCGGAGCCGAACTCTCTCTCAGTCACGCGCGGTCGCACGCGCAGATAGGCCTCGGGCTGGATTCACGCTGATCGAACTCCTCGTCGTCATCGGGATCATCATGGTCCTGATCTCGATCCTGCTCCCATCCCTGGGCGCGGCACGCGAGACCGCGCGGATGGCCAAATGCCTCAGCAACCAGAAGCAAATCTCAGCGGCCATGGCGACCTACGCCAACTCCAGCCGCGAGTTTGTCCCGCGCGAGGGGACCTTTGTCATCGAGGGCACCACGGTCGACCAGCAGCGGTCGCGCCTGCCCTGGCCGGTGGCTCTTCGACCATATCTGGACGATCGCGTGAGCGTGGGCGAGGATCCCAACGACCTGTTCGAGCAGGCCCCAATCTATCGAGACCCCTCCCGCCGAAACGATGGGCATCAGGTCCACTATGTGACCAACGCCATGCCCATGGTCTCCAAGGGTGTCGTGGACTCGGCGGCCAGGTTCAACTATTGGCGACGACGCGGCCCGGCCCAGCTCGGGCGGTTCCAGTTCACCTCGCAGACCATCTACCTCGCCGAGTTCTCGGACGATGCCGATCGAGCCCTCCTGACCGCCCTTCAGGCCCAACCAAGGCAGGATCTGCACTGGGGCCAGCCGTATGACATTTGGGACATCCTGCACCTGGAATCCCAGTCCGGGCAGTATCGCGTTGGTGGTAAGCGTCACGGCGGCGGGGGCAATGCCGCGTTCCTGGACGGGCATGCCGAGACCCTGAAAAAGGCCGACCTGCTGGATGTCGATAAGTGGGATGACCATGATTACGGCGTTCGAGATGAAACGCCGGGGTTTGCTCGCCCGTAGAAGAGTCGCGGCAACGCGGCTCGTCGGGATCAACTCCGGACGCCGACACTGGCCGACGGAGGATCGACGATGCGTGCGCAATCGGGATGGATCAAGACGGGCAAGTCGTGTGTGGCCGGGCTTACGGTGTGTCTGAGCGCCGGGTGGGCGATTGCGCAGCCGTCGAATGTACCGGTGCCACCACCGGGCCAGCCGCAGGACGGCACGGGCAAGCCCAGCCAGCTCTTTCGCCCCCAGCCGCAGGCGCCGAAGATTGTGCTTCCGACGATGTTTGATCCGGCCAAGCCGATCGAGCCCATGATCGATGCCGCGCGAGCGCGCGCCCGGGTCGACGGGCAGCGCGTGCTGGTCGCTCTCGGTACCGATGGTGCGTCCTTCAATCAATCACTGCGCGACCTGGTGGCGACGCCGGACATGCAGCGGCTGCTGTCGATGGAATTCGTCCCAGTGTGGGCCTTCGCGGGCGATGGTGAGATCGGGTCAGCGAACCGCACGTGGGCCGAGCGGGCCGAGATCAGCGGCGCGACAAAACCTGATGCGCCGCACGCCATGCTCGTAGTGCTCGATCTGGACGGGAAAAAGATCGCGACTTCATCCATGTCGGCGATGGTCGATGAAACCCGCCCGAGGTCCTACAGCACCATCATGGTGCAGGACTTTATGCTCAAGCATGTCGCGCCGGCTCCGAACGCCAAGGAACAGCTCGACGGTGCGCTCGCCAGGGCGCGGAGTGCAAGCAAGGGCGTGCTGATCAGCTTTGTCGATCCGAGCAATCCGTGGTCGATCCGCTGGCGCGATCTTCTGCGCCAGGAGCTCTTCGCCAAGGACCTTTCCGAGGTGTGCGAAGTGGTGACCGTGAATCTCGTGCGTGATAAGGACGCGTCAACGGTGCTGGAACGCGTTGCGGGGAACGATGTCCAGAGCGTGCCGTGGTTCGCGATGCTCGATGGACAGGGCAAGATCATCGAATCCAGTCAGCCGAGCGGCCTCAAGAACATCGGGATGCCGACGACCGACCAGGAGATCGCGCGGGCGATCGAGATCCTTTCATCCGGGCCGAAGAAGCCGGATTCGGCGTGGAGCGGGCGCATCCGGGGATACCTGGTCGCGGAGCGTGAACGAAGCGGACGGTGAGCGTTCGGGGATCGACGTCGCGTCCGACGCTTGGTGGGATTCTCTGCTGACCGTTCGTACCCTTGGGCATGCCCGACGCGAAGCATGCTGTGCACAACGGTTCATCGGCCACCGGCCACGTCTATCGCGTTGAGGTGACCGCCGCGCCGGGGCACGCCGACCCCATCGGCGAGAGCGTGCGCCGCGACGCCGCGGCATTCGGTCTCGACCTCAGCGGGGTTCGTGCGACGCACGTCTATCTCATCCAGCCAGACCCGGCGGGGCCGATCTCGCCGGTGCAGCTCGACCTGATTCGCACCAAGCTGCTGACCGACGCGGTGACGGAAGTCTCCCGGGTCGGGGCGGCCGCCGTCGAAGGTGGCGCCGCGGGCCAGATCGTCGAAGTGCACCCGCTGCCGGGCGTGATGGATCCGGTCGCCGAGTCGGTGCAGGAGGCGATCGCGCAGCTCCTGAACCTCGCCGCGCGGCCTGCGGTCACCACGGGCTGGCGCTATGACCTCTCCGGCCCCGGGCTGACGCGGGCGTCGGCGCGCAAGCTCGCCGAGACGATGCTCGCCAACCCCGTGATCCAACGCGTACACGATGAGCCGGTGCACCCCAAGACCTTCCCGCACGCTGCGGCGCACGACGCGGCCATCCGCGAAGTCGAGATCATCGGCCTGAGCGACGAGCGGCTCATCAAGCTCTCGCGCGAGGCCCACCTGTTCCTCTCACTCGACGAGATGCAGGCGATCCAGCGCGAGTACGCACGGCTGGGCCGCAACCCGCGCGAGATCGAGCTTGAGACGCTCGCCCAGACCTGGAGCGAGCATTGCGTGCACAAGACGCTGAAGAGCGAGGTGCGGTATCGGGGTTCGGGTATCGGGGCTCGGGTCTCGGGCGAAGGCGGCGATCCGATCAACTGGACAGGGCGGCCCGGGCACGAGGTGCAGCCGGATGGAACGGTCGTCATCCACAACCTGCTCAAATCCACGGTCGCCGCGGCGACGCGCGAGCTGATCGCCGACGGCGTGGATTGGACGCTCAGCGTCTTTGTCGACAACTCCGGCGTCATCGCCTTCGACGACAAGCACGCCGTCTGCGTAAAGGTCGAGACGCACAACCATCCATCAGCCATCGAGCCCTATGGCGGCGCGGCAACCGGCATCGGCGGGTGCATCCGCGATGTCATCGCCACGGGCCTCGGCGCTCGGCCCATCGCCAGCACCGATGTGTTTTGTGTCGCCAACCCCAATCTCAAGACGATTCCCGAGGGATGTCTGCCGCCACGGCGGATTCTGTCGCAGGTGGTCGCGGGCGTGCGCGACTATGGCAATCGCATGGGCATTCCGACCGTCAATGGCGGCGTGTACTTCGATGATCGCTACGTCGGCAATCCGCTGGTGTACTGCGGGTGTATCGGCGTCATGCCGCGCGATCGCGTGCACGGCGCGGTCAAAAGTGGCGACCTGATCGTCGCCCTCGGCGGACGCACCGGACGCGATGGCATTCACGGGGCCACGTTCAGTTCCGCCGAGCTCGAGCACACGGCGACCGACGAGTTCGCCCATGCCGTGCAGATCGGCAACGCCATCACCGAGAAGCGAGCCCTCGACGCGATCATGCGAGCGCGCGATGAGCATGCCCAGCCGCTGTTCCACGGATTGACCGACTGCGGCGCGGGCGGCTTTTCGTCCGCCGTGGGAGAGATGGGCAAGAACACCGGAGCGACGGTGCATCTGGAACGCGCTCCGCTGAAGTACGCGGGACTGAGCCCGACGGAAGTCTGGATCAGCGAGGCGCAGGAACGCATGGTGCTTGCGGTGCCGGAGAAGAACCTCGCCGCCCTGCAGCGGATTTGCGACGAAGAGGGCGTCGAACTCGCGGTGTTGGGCACCTTCGCGCCCGGTCCGGGGTCAACGGCCGAGCATCCCGACCTGGTGCTGATGTTCCACGGCCGCGAGGTGGGCCGGCTGAACACGCACTTTCTGCACGAAGGCATCCCGACGCCGCGGCGTGAAGCGGAGTGGTTGGGTGGGGAAGGGGGAAGGCCTCAAGGCATCGAGGCATCGGGGCATCGCGGGGAAAAACCAAAGCCGGAGCTGTGCGAGGCCCTGCTCGCGCTCATGGCCCACCCGAACATCGCCAGCAAGCACTGGATCATCCGTCAGTATGACCACGAGGTGCGCGGCGGAACAAGCGTGAAGCCGCTCGTCGGCCCCTTGGGTCGCGGCCCGGGCGATGCCAGTGTCGTCTGCCCCGTGCCAGCAAGCCAGCGCGGGCTGGCGATCGCTTGTGGGCTCCAGACCGGTGTCGGCGATCCGACGCTCGGCGGCGACCCATACCTGATGGCACTCGCGGCGATCGATGAGTGCGTGCGAAACCTCGTGTGCGTCGGCGCCGATTCTGATCGCATCGCGATCCTCGACAACTTCTGCTGGCCAAGCTGCAAGAAGCCGGAGAATCTCGGCTCGCTGGTGCGCGCCGCCGAGGGGTGCTACGACGGGGCCAAGGCCTATCGCACGCCGTTTGTCAGCGGCAAGGACTCATTGAACAACCAGTTCACCACGCGCGACGGCAAGACCATCGAGATCCCCCCCACGCTGCTGATCACCGGCATCGGCATCGTGCCCGATGTCAGCAACTCGTGCACGATGGACGCGAAGAAGCCCGGCAATGTGCTCATGCTTGTGGGCGATACCACGCTGGACATGGGCGGATCGCACTATCAGCAGCTCTTTGACCTGCCCACCGCCATGGAAGAGCTGGGCGTCAGCGCGGCGGTGCCGCGGACGGACCTGACGCTCGGGCCAAAGATCGCGCGCGAGGTGGGCAAGCTGGTGCGCATCGGCGCGGTGGCAAGCGCGCACGACGTGTCCGACGGCGGCTTCCTGGCGGCCATCGCCGAGATGCTCATCGCGGGCTCAACGCCCGACAAGCCCATCGGCGCCGAGGTGGAACTGCGCGTGCTCAGCTCAAGCCCCGTGAGCGCGGCATTCAGCGAATCGCCCTCACGCTATGTTCTGGAAGTCGAGCCGACGCTGGTGCCCAGCGTGCACGAGGCACTGCGAAGAGCGTTCATCCCGCATGCCATGGCCGGCACGCTCGACTCAACCGGCACGTTGCGATCGGTCTGCCGACATCTGGAGCCGGTGAGTGTGGAAGAGCTTGCCAAGGCGTGGCGGTCGCCGCTGGATTGGTGAAGTGGTTTCATCAGAGGCGTGGGCGCAAGCCCATGCACGCGCGACTCGGGAGTCGGGGATCTTGTGCATTCATAGCGTGCGTGATATCGCCGGTGCCCGGGCTTGCGCCCGCGCCTCTGATGGAGCGATCAAGCGCCCACGCCGCCGATGGCGAAGTTGAACGTGCCAAAGGCCGGGTCGTTCGACGCGATGGAGATGATCGCCCCGCGCGGGCCGAGGGCCTGGGCGTCGAAGCGCACACGGAAGGTCAAGCTCTGGCCCGGGGCGATGAGCGCGGTCGAGGGCTGCGCACTCACGGAAAAATCGCTCGCGTGCAGGCCGCTGATCGAGACCCACTGAGCGCCCGTGAGCTGCAAGTCGGCAAGCCCAACATTGGTGATCGTGAACTGCCGCACGCGGTTGATCGTGCCGGCGGCAGAGATCGATCCAAAGTCGGTGCGATCGGTCATGCCCGGCGTCGCGTCTCCCTGCGCGATGTTCACGCCGTTGCCCGAGAGCTGGATCCGCGGCAGAGCAAGCCCGTTGCCTCGAATGGCGAACGAATAGCTCGGCGTCAGCGGATCATCGCTGGCGATGGTGATGGTGGCAAACGCGAAGCCGACCTCGCCATTTGGCGTGAACCGCACGCGGAACTGCGAGCTGGCCCCGGGCCCGATCGACGACGCGGGCTGCACAAAGACCGTGAACAGGTCCGCGTGCGAGCCGGTGATGCTCACGCTCGCGATGCTCGCGGCACGAAGGCCGGCGTTGCTGATCGTGAAGATCCGCACCTTCGACCCGAACAACGCGTCGACACCCGCAAAGCTCGTCCAGTCGGCGGTCGTCGGCGTGTTGTCATTCGTCGCGATTGTCGTGCGATTGCCCGAAAGCTGCACAATCGGGCGCTGCACGCCGCGGCCGACAATCGCAAAGTCATACGCGGGCGTGACACCATCATCAGAGAGAATCGTGACCGTGGCGTTCCGCGCGCCCAGATCACTCGGATCAAAGCGAATGGTGAACGTGGTGACACCCAGCGGATTGACCGTCGCCGCCGCATCGGTCACGAGCGTGAAGTCGCTCGCGTTGGTTCCCGTGATGCGCACTCGGGGCAGGCCGCTGAGGCGCAGCACCTGATTGCCCGCGTTGTACACGCTGAACGTGACGCTGTTGGATTGCCCGATGACGTTCGCGTTGCCGAGGTCGGTGTTGTCCTCCCGCCGCGGCGAGGCGTCGCCGTCGGGAATCAAAAGGTCGTTGGCCCAGAGCTGAATGATCGGCGCTGGCGGCGGAACGCCCTTGGACGCATCGAGCTTGACGTTCTCACTCGACACCACCACGTTGCGATACGTCACCGCGCTTCCAAAGCCCGCGCCGGAAAACGTGACGGCATAGGTGCCCGCGGGCACCTGCATCTGCCATCCACCCGCCGACATGCTCGTGGTTGTGTACGCGAGCGCGCCGGGCGTGCCGTTGAGCGCGACGGCGGTGATCGTGACCCCGCCCAGTCCCTCCCCGATGCTGTACCCGTCGTTCGACGTGTCGGCAAAGACCGCGCCAAGCAGAAACGGATTGCCCTGATTAAACCGCCGCCCGAAGTCCTGCGTCACGATCTGCGGCCCGACCTGGCGACTCGGCGACGTGCCGATGTTCGTGATGCGGATCCCGACTTCGCGGAACGTGGGATTGATCGCGCTCTCGCGGTGGCCCGGCGGGTCCTGAATGCCGCCCGGGCCGTCGCCCCAGTCCAGCAGAAATCCCGCGTGGGAATGAAACGCCGAGCGGGAGAACGCATACACGCTCTCGCCAAGATTTGACCAGCCCGTGTACCCTGCATTGGTCGCCCGCTGACCCAGCCCCGGTTCGCCGGGGGCCTGATGGGTCTGCTGATCCGCAGCGATCATCGCGTTGTTGTGAAACTCCGCGGCTTCAACCAGATCCAGATTCCACGCCAGCGGCTGCGCCGGCGTGAGCGACGCCCACTGCTGGGCCAGCAGCGGACCAGAGACGTTGAAGAACCGAAGCGCGCCATCGACATCGCGATCCGCCGAGCGAGCCGGGGTCCCGAGAGAAGTGGTCAGCCGGGCAAGCTCCGCCTGCGGATTCAGCCGAAAGCGATTCGTCAGCTCCAGCAGATACTGCTCCTCGCCCGTCGGATTCAGTGCAAGCAGCATCCGCGGCTCCAGCGCATCCAGCCCATGCGACCACGCCCGCGCGTGCACGCGGCGAGGCGAACCCTTGGACTTGGCAGACCGACGGAGCATGCGGATCCCAGTTCCTCGCAACCACCCCATCTGATATCGGTTTCCCCGCGATACGTTGCCAATTGTCCGCCGGTTCTCGGGCCACGCCCCAAACCGTCTGGAGCGAGCCGAATCGGTCATTTGAATGCGATTCGCAGTCGCTCGGCGGCTTTCTCCAGAGTGCCCATCCTCTTACAGAACGCGAATCGCGCCAACGGCTTGCCATGGTCTTTGTGCTCGTAGAACACGCTGGGCGGGATCGCCGCGACGCCCACCTCGCTGGTGAGCCATTTGCAGAATGCTGCGTCGTCGGAGAAGCGGTCGCCCAGTCGCTGGCCGCCCGCGCGGGCGTCGGTCCAGTCGACCATGATGAAATAGGCCCCCGCGGGCATGTGCACCGCAAAGCCGCAGTCGCGCAGCACGCCAGCGAGAAAGCTCCGCCCGCGTGCAAGGTCGCCGACCAGCCCGCGGATCGCGTTCATCGCCGGGTCATTCAACCCGCACGCCTCCGCCGCGCCCCACTGCAGGGGCGTCGCCGATGAGAACGTCGTGAACTGATGCGCCGAACGCACGCACCGCGACAGCTCCGGCGTGCCGATCGCCCAGCCGATCTTCCACCCGGTGAGGCTGAACGTCTTGCCCAGGCTCGAGAGTGTCAGCGTGCGCTCACGCATTCCAGGAAACGTCGCCAGCGCGACATGCGGCAGACTCGCGTCAAACGTCAGATGCTCGTACACCTCGTCGGTGATCGCGATGACATCGTGGCGGATGCACAGCTCGCTGATCAGCTTCAGCTCCTCCCGCGAAAAGACCTTGCCGGTCGGGTTGTGCGGCGTGTTCACCAGGATCGCACGCGTCTTCTCCGTGAACGCACCGGCAAGCTCGTGCGGTTCAAACCAGAACTGCCCCTCGCCGGCGAGTGGTGTGCAGCGCAATGGCACGCCCTTATCACACCCCGGAGCACGCAGCGTGACAAACTTCGGCACGCCCCCGGCCATCGCCACACTCGCGCGATACGAGTCGTAATACGGCTCAAACAGAATCACCTCGTCGCCCGGATTGATCAGCCCCATCATCGCCGCACAGATCGCCTCGGTGCACCCGCTGGTGACGGTGATCTCGGTGTCGGGATTCACGCTCAGCCCGGTGCGTTTCAGCCAGCCCTCGGCGATCGCCGCGTTGAGCACAGGAGCGCCGAACATCCGGGCATATTGATTCTGTCCGGGCGCGTCGGATCCGCCGCCAGCACCCATCGCCTTGATCGCGGCCTGCTTGATGAACTCCGGACCGTCGAAATCCGGAAACCCCTGCGCCAGGTTCACCGCACCGTGCTTGTTGGCCAGCAGCGTCATCTCGGTGAAGATGGTCGTGCCGAAGGGGGCGAAACGATCGGCGAGTAGCGTGCGGGCTTCGGGCATGCGGGAACTTTAGGAATAGACCTCGAGGAACACCCGCTTGGTCGTCTTCAGCTCGCGGTGCAGCATCTTGCGGTTCCACGACGCAACGTCGCTCATCGCCGCGGGGTCAACCTTCAGATACTGCTCCAGCACGCCCTTCGGCAGCACGCCGGCCATCTTCTGGAAGATGCCCAGCTCCATGCCCGCGATCCCGCAGACATAGATCAGCGTCCGTTCATTCGACAGCATCGGAACCAGTTCGTCCCGGCTGGCGGTGACACGATCCTGAACGTACATCGGGCCAGAGCCGTCGCTCTGCCTCTCACGGCTGATCGCCGTCAGATACCGGAAGTTCGCGTGCTCGCTCGCGAGCTTCCGGAACAGCTCGTCGTACATCAGATCGGTCGCATACGGCGAGCCCATCACCAGCGTCACGCGGCTGTTCACCTTGTTCTTCAGCAGGTCCAGCACCATCCCGCGAAACGGCGCGATCCCCGTGCCCGTGGCAAAGAACAGGTAGTCATGCGCCGCCGCGTCACTCGGCACCAGGAACTTCTTCCCGTTCGGCCCGCTGAGCTTCACTTCATCGCCCACATTCAGATCGCACAAGTAGTTCGAGCAGACACCCAGAAACAGCTTGTGACTCTCCCAGTGCTCGTCGATGGTGCGCTTCACGGTCGTTGAGATGATGGTCCCCGTGCCGTCTTCCCCGCCCGTGGGCGAGGCAACGGAATACAGCCGCACCGCGTGCGGCCGCCCCTTCGCATCGGTCCCCGGAGCCAGCACGCCGATGGATTGCCCGGGCAGCACCTGCCCGGACAGGTTCGTCCCGCTCACATCAAACTCAACGTGACGCGTAAAGCCCGCGGCCTTCTTGCTCGTGCAGATCTCGCTCTTCACCACCCGCGCCACCACCGGCTCATTGGGCCGATAGATGTGCATCTTGACCTCGGGGAGCGCGATCTCGCGATCGCTCGCGGCATGGGCGCCCGGGACGGGATTCGACGACACATCAGCGGCAGGTGAAGAGCTCATGAACCCATAGCATTCGGACCCCGCCCGAATGAGTCAATCACGCCGCCGCCATCGCCCGCCGCCGGGCGCGCCAGCGGACGAGCATCACCAGAACCAGCACCGCGGCACTCAGCAGGATGACGACCATCACCGCCGCCACCGCCGGTGCGATCACGCTCAGCGCGCTCATGCCCACCGCCAGCGACGACTGCCCGACGCTGATGAGCGGATTGACCATCCCCGCCGTCAACGCGGTTGACGCGGCCCGCGTGGTGACCGCACCCGCCTGCACCACACCCGCCACCGCACCGCCAGCGATCAGCGCACACGCCCACGACAGCATCTCACCAATCGACCCTTCGGGCGTGACCGTGCCGACCTGAGAGGCCGCCACAATCGCCCCCGCAACGACCGCCGCGGGCGACGCGATCGTGTCCAGGGCGTGATCCAGCCAGGGAACTTTGTACGCGACGATCTCCAGCACCGTCGCCGTGCACAGCGCGATCATCGCCTCATCCGACCCAAGCCATGCCATGCTCGGCGAAACGCTGACATACCCCGCACGCGCCGCGATCGACAGTGCCGCCAGTGGCACAAACACACGCAGGCCGCACGAAGCAGCCAAACCCAGCCCGATCAGAACAGCGAGCAGCTCGCCCATGCGACACATCCCTTCAAGAGGATTCTTGGGAAAGCAGTGGGGGGGCTTTCAGCCGCAGTTTTCGCGGCGAAACAGGTCCATTGCAACACATCGATCGACCCGAGCCATGGTCTGGTCGTCATCAATGGTGGCGTGCCTCAGGGCACCGCCAAGCCATGGGGCGACTCTTCACCGTCCTCGGCATCCATCGGGTGCTGGGCCGATCTGCCCGGCGCATTCAAACACGCAATGACGGGTTCCGATCACCAAATTCGGATTGACTTCAGCCGACCGTCGCCCGGGCTCGTTGGGCATGCCAGGCCAGAGCGACGCGGCTGATTCCGATCCAGCCACACAACCAAGCGCCTTTTTCCAGGAGTGTCACCCATGCTCTCGAATGTCCATCGCGCCCGCCTCGGTCTCGTTGCTGCCGCCCTTGCGCTCTCCGCCGCCGGAAGCTCGGCGATGGGCCAGGCCATCGTCCTCGGTCACCGCTACAACCCGCAGAACGGCCACACCTACGTGGTCACTCGGCAGGGCTCGATCACCACCACCAACGGCTATGTCTCCACGCTCGGCATTCCGCTGGCGACCATCAATGACTCCACCGAACAGGCGTGGATCGAGTGCAACATCCTGCCCACATTCAACGCACTCTGGATCGGGCTCAACGATGTCGCCACAGAGGGCACCTTCGCATGGTCGAGCGGGCAGTCCGCGGCATACACAAACTGGGGATCGGGCCAACCGAACAACACCGCCGCCAACGACTACGCCTTCATGACCTCCGCCGGCACCTGGTCCATGTCGACGGGCACGAACACATTGACCTGGGGCCTGCTGGAGTATGAACCCGCCCCCGCATCCGTCGCCTTCGGTCCGATCCTCAACCCCGCCAACGGCAGCGAGTACTACCTCCTCACCCGCGGCACCTGGCAGCAGGCTCAGGCCGCCGCCATCAACCTCGGCGGCCACCTCGTCACCATCGACAACGCCCAGGAAAACGAGTGGATCCGCAACAACTTCGTCCTGCCCTTCGCCATCCAGGTCTATATCGGCATCACCGACCAGACCATCGAAGGCCAGTTCCGTTGGATCAGCGGCTCGACGGTGACGTACACCAACTGGCGTTCGAGCGAGCCCAGTAACGGCACGGGTGAGGACTATGGCGTCATGAGCTACACCGGCGAGTGGAACGACGTCGCCGGCACCGTGGCGGTCGACGCCGTGGTGGAGGTGAAGCGCTGCCGGGCTGACTTCAACCGCGACAACGCTTCCAACACCATCGACATCTTTGATTTCCTGAACACCTGGTTTGCCGGCTGCCCGTGATCGGTTGCTCGATGAGCCTCACCGACCCTTTGAATGTCCCATTTCATCCAGCGTCCCGGTCCACTCCTGGGCCGGGTCGCCTGTTTTTCCGGGTTCGTGGCGATCTGAGCACGAGTTGAACCGGGTCTGTTGCAACCGGATCGATTGGTGGGTATACACGACGGACACGCACGCCGCGTGATCCGAACACCCACACAGACCATCCACCGGAGAGCGATCATGGCCAAGAAGTCTGCAAAGAAGCCCGCCCCCAAGAAGCCCGCCGCCAAACCCGCCGCCAAGCCACCCGCCAAGAAGGCCAGCGGCGGCGGATCCCCCGGCAAAATCCCGGGCAGCCCCAAACGGGTCACCACCGGCCCCGGAAAGTCCCCGGAACAGATCGGCAAGCAGCTCGTCAACGACTTCAACCGCGGAAAGTGGGAGATCAACATGGACCTCTGGTCCCCCAAGTTGGTCTCCATCGAAGGCGGCGGCCTGGCCTGGCACGGGATCAAGAACGTCGAGATCAAAAACGCCGGCTGGATGGCCCAGAACGCCATTCGCGGCGCCGTCGCCGAGGGTCCGTTTGTCGGCTCCACCGGCTTCAGCGTGAAGTACCGCATGGACATCGAGGACCGCAAGACCCTCAAGCGGACGATCATGGAAGAGGTCGGGGTCTATACCGTGAAAAACGGGAAGATCGTTCAGGAGGAGTTCATGTACGGCTCGATGCAGTCGGCCGACTCCGCCGCCCCGACGGCCTGACAGCCCTTCAACTTGACTGAGTCCGCAAATATCCGGGGCCGGATCGCCAGAAAAGCGATTCGGCCCTGTGTGTTTTTTGACAAACCTGCGAACTTGCGTCCGTGGGAGGCCGTATCGATGGGTGCAGCAACGACGAGTCTCTTCTCACCTCCCCTTTGCACCCGCCCCCAGTTGCCTCCGGGGGCGGTGTGCTTTTTGGCGGGAGTCGGGAATCGTCAATCGGGTTTTGGTCTGATGAGACCCGAAACCCGATCCCCGAAACCCGTCCTCAAGAAATCGTGAGCTGCGGCGTCGTTCGGCCCGCTCGCATTCCGGCCAGTGCCACCTGATTTTCCAGGTTCGTCACCAGCTTCTCCAGCGCGCTCGCCAGCGGCAGATCCCGCGGAGCGGTGCCCGTGAAGTTGGCACGAGGGTCACCCGAATCCGAGTTCTCGCGGAGCGACATCGTGATGGGCACGGCCCCCAGGAACGGCACGCCCAATCGCTGGGCCATGAGCTGCGCCCCGCCACGACCAAAGATGTCGTATTCCTTCCCATCGTCGCCCACAAAGCAGGACATGTTCTCCACCACCCCCAGCACCTCGATCGAGAGCTGCTGGAACATCCGCGCCGCTCGGATCGCGTCGTCCTGAGCCACCTTCTGCGGCGTGCAGACCACCACCGCCCCCGTCAGCTTCAAAAGCTGCGCCATCGTGAGCGCAACATCCCCGGTGCCCGGGGGCAGATCGATGATCAGATAGTCGAGTTCGCCCCAGCCGGTCTGCTCAACGAGCTGCTTGAACGCGCCGTGCGCCATCGGGCCGCGCCAAATCAGCGGCTTTTCCGGGTCAACGAGCTTGCCGATGGTCATGGCCTTTATGCCGTGCACGGCGAAGGGCTCGATGATCGATCCGCGAACGTTGGTATCCAGCGATTGCAGCCCAAGCATGGTCGGGAACGACGGCCCGTAGATGTCGCCATCCATCAAGCCCACGGCGTGCCCACGCCGAGCAAGCCCCACGGCAAGATTCACGGCGATCGTGGATTTCCCCACGCCCCCCTTGCCCGCGCCAACAGCGATGAGATGCTTCACATTGGGCAGGGGCTGCGATTGTGGGGCCGACGGCGGAATCGGAATGGGGCGATGCCCACCACCACCGCCCCCCGCGCCCCCCGCAGCCGCCGCACCCCCCGCGGCCTTTGGCGGCACGCCCTGCGGCGCGTCGTCGGTAAGTTCCACGTGAACATCGTTGAGTTGTTCGTTCGCCTGATGCGCGTGCAGGCGGATCGCCGCGGAGACCTGCTGCATCAGCCCCGAGCGCTGATCGGCGTGCAGCCCGCCCGCGGCGATGCGGACAGACGCGTACCCGTCGCAATAGGCGATCTTGCTGACCGCGCCGATGGCGACGATGTCGGCCCCCTGCGAAGCAGCGCTTGGGTGCGGCACACGGGTGAGCGCAAGGCGGATCGAGTCTTTATCCACAGGCATGAACGCAGGGTATGGGGCCAGAGGCAGGATTCCGCGTGTGGATCGCCGAGGGCAACGGAATACCCGGTCTGTTCGTCTGGTGATCTCTTGACCGCGAAGTACAGAGAACGACTCGATCGGTCGGGATCGTTCGGCCTGCGGGTTTACCAGCCCCGGAAGTGATCAATCGGTGCCCACAGCCGCACGGACTTCGCGAATTCGCTTCGCGTTGGGCTGGCCGCCGAAGGTGGGGTCCAGCAGTTCGAGGCGACGAATCTGGACGCGGATATCTGAACTGCGCGAGCCGTCGCTGTTGACCGATTGCAGAATGTCCAGCAGTTCCCCCCACGCCAGCCAGAAAGCCGGGTCTCGGGTCGACGAGCCCGGAGCGCCCTCAAGCTTCTCGGTCATCTCCCTCAGCACCGCAACCGCGCTGGCGGCGTCGCCGTTCTGTCGGTGTGCACGAGCAATCGCCAGGCGAAGACGCGTCCAGGTTGCTGAGAGCGGGCGATCAATCTCAGAGTTGACGATCGAGGTCAGGATCGACAGGGCCTGCGGATCCCCCGTGGCAAACTTCGCCTCGCCCAGGGCCAAGGTCAGGGCGGGCTGAGATGTTGGGGCGTGCTCCTGCGCAAAGGCCAGTTCGCGCGAAATGTCGGTGATGAGCTCGTTCCAGCTTGCCTGCGGGGCGGCGGAGCCCTTTTCCATCAGGGCGGCGTGTCGGATCTCGAACTGACGAAGCATCGCCTCGACGATCGAGGCGCCCGCCGTCGCGCGCGTCGGGCTCTTGGGTGAGAGCCGATCGATCGCCTTGCGAAGCGTGGTGAGTTGCGACGCGGTGGGCTTGCCGGGCGGAGCACACTTGGCGATCAGCAGTCGGGCAAGCTGCTCGGCATATCGCGGGGCGTCGGCGTCGTTGCGCGCGGAGAGAATCTCGAGGGCTTCACCCAGCAGGGCGTTCCGCGACTTCCACGGCTCTTCCATCGCGCCCGGTGCGGTGGTTCTTGAGGCCGCGAAGAGATCCACGACGCGCCGGGCGGCCTGGAACGCGCGGTCGTCGCGCGTCGACGCGTCACCCGTGCGATACACGCCGGCGAGAGCGTCGAGCTCCTGTGCAGCGTCGCCGGTGGCGGCGGCGAGCACCGCACGCTCCCACCTCGCGAGCGATCGCACGCCGGCCGGCGCGTCGGCTCGGGCGGCGACCTGGTCCAGCAGCTTGCTGGCCTCCACGCGCGCTGAGGGTTGCTCATCGCGGGCGCGGAGGATCGCTCGCGCAAGCGCGGCCTCGGCGGGAAGCGTCTCGATCGAGACATCGCTCGGCAGCATCATGGCGATCGTCTGGCACGCGCGCGCCGCAGCCTCGGGGGTTCCCGCCGTGATCGGGCCTTTCAACAGCACCACGGCGCGGGTGAAGAGCTCCGTGCGGGCCAGCGGTTCAGCGCTCGCACGCTCCACCAGCAGTGCGGCGCGGGCCTCGGCTTCGAGCGCGGCGAGATCGGTGCTCTCGGCGGGTGCGGCGGCCTGGCCAGGGTCTTCGCCGATCCGGCACAGCCCAAGCCGAGCGCGGGCGACGATCGCGACCGCCGACGGATCGGCAGAGGCGAAGCAGCGATCAATCACGAGTCGAAGCTGGCGGGCGGCGGCGGCACGCAGCTCCGCGGAGCGCTCCGGCTCGGCGAGTGCCGCGTGGCCCGCGGAGATGCCCACGCTCAGTCGATGGGCGCACAGGCCGACTTCATCGGCGGGCTCGGGAATCTCGGCAAACTCGCGGGCGGCAAGCTGCGCGCCCGCTCGCGCGGAGCGCTCGGTCGCCGCGGCGGCGAGCAGCAGCCGCGCCGATGCACGCAAGAACGGAATCCGACGCGACTGCTCGACATCCACGAGCGACGAGAGCTGCGTCTCGGCCGTCTGCCGCGTGGCACCGTCCGTCGATCGATCAACGAGCTGGGCCTCCAGGCGCGCCACGGCGAGCGCGGCGGCCTGATCGGCGCGCGTCGCGTGGTCCAGCGCGTCTTTGGCTCGGGCCCGGGCCTGCTGCCGCTGCGTCTCGGTCGGGATGCCAAAGAGCACCGCGGCGTCGGTGCCATCGGCGGCAAGGGTCTCAAGCGCGCCGGCGGCCCGCTCGGCCCACCACGTGGTGACGCGGATGTCGGCGGGGGCCGCGGCGATGAGCCGCTTGCGCAGATCGTCCGAGCGTGCCAGCAGTTCCAGCCGCTGCGCGGGGATTGTCGCTGACGCAATCTGGCGGCGCAGGTCGCTGAGCTGCGCGTCAAGATCGCTCGCGCTTTGCGCGTGGCCGACGGACGCGACCGCCAGCAGCGCGCCAATCGCGACGCATCTGGCGATATGCGGGCGGTTCGCGCGGGTCACTTGCCAACCCCCTTCGTCTCGGCCTGCAGATCCGCCTGCTCGCGGACCACGCGATAGCCGACGGCGGCGGGCGCGCCGGTCGTGTGCGCCGCAGCGATCGCCTGCATCGTGCCCGTGGGGTCCTCATCCAGGAACTGAATCGTCTGGATGAGCACGGGCCTCCGCCCGGTCGCGGGGTTCATCGGGTTGAGCTGATCCAGCCGGGCGAGCGTGGCTTCAGGCCCGGCATCCCACACTCCGCCGCCGGATCGCTGGATCGCTCGTGAGAGCAAAAAGATCGCATCCGGCTGTAGCGCGAGCGCGGCTTCAAGCCCGCTGAGCGGGTTGGATCTGCCCGCGGGCTCGACCGCGGCGAGCCAATCTCGCAGCAGCACGCGGGCGCTGGGCGTGGCACGCATCAGCGACGGCGCAAAGCTCTCCACCGCGGGTGAGCCATCGCCCAGACGACGGAAGATCACCACACCGAAGCGTTGCGTGGGGCTGAGTCGGCTGACCGATCGCTCAAGCTCTGCGAGCACGATGGGGAGCGACGTGACCATCGGCCCCGAGCCATCGACCACGTACACGACCGATCGCACGCTGGAGGCGCCGAGCCCGCCGAAGGTGACGGCCTTGCCACCATCGGTGAGCCCGGCGACGGCGACGCCACCGGTACCGACGCTGAGCGAGGAGATCAGGAATCCGCCGTTGAGCACGGCACCGGACAGCGTCGACGGTCCCGCGGCGGCGAGTGCGGAAGTGGGGGAGGAGAGGCCCGTGAGCGGGGTGACCTCGGCGGGTGCGTCAAACAGCGGTTCGAGCGAGCCCGAGCCCGCAAGTGCCTCCGCATCCTGGGCGCTCGCCACGATGGGCGCGCCCGTTGAGCCGGCGGCGAGCGGGCCATCGCCCGGGTTCTCAAACGAAAGATGAATAAGCCCGGAGACTGTTGATGGCGCGACCGTGGTGTGCCACACCACCGTGCCCAGCGCCATGAGCAGCCCCGCGTGGATCAGCGCGCTCACCAGCAGCGGGACGCCAGCGCGTGATCGCGCACGACGCCGCGCGGGAAGCGTTGCGGACGCGCCGTGTCCGGGTTCAGACGGCGATTCATAAGCGCCCGCGCCCACCCCGTCGGCGGGCGCATCAGGCGCAAGAGCGGAGAGCGGGATGCCGCTACGACCCACCTTTGGCTCCTCCCCCTCCCGCAGGCGGTGCGATGGGCGCAGGTCGCTTGGACTTGCCCGCAGTGCGCATGGCTTCGATGGCGCGATCGGCGCTCATGACTCCCGGGCCGATGAGGGCCAGAGCCATCGCCGAGGAGAACAAACTGAACTGCCAGAGCAGCGGACGCCACCCCTCGACCGACCACAGATCGTGGTTGGGCAACACGAACAGGAACGTGCTTCCCGCCTGGATCGCGGGGGTGCATTGATCCAGCCAGATCGCCCCGAGCATGACCCCAGCGAGCAAGAAGCCGCTCAAACGCGTGAACAGCCCCAGCGCAACGGCAAAGCCCGCGGCAAGTTCGGCAAACACCACGGCGAGCGCCAGATACTTCGGCCACAAACCGGAGGCCACGGCCTTGGGCCACGTGGTTGAGCCGGGTGTGCCATCGGCCTTGGCGGGTGGATTGGCCGCGGTGTGGATACGGAGTGCAATGCCCCAGACCCGACGGACCTTCACCGGTTCGGCGAAATCGTCGGCCGTGAACTGGGCGGGGCCGGAGCTGACGGGTGCGGTTTGGGCGAGCGTGAAGAGGCCGCTTGAAGGGCCAGAGGGGATTGCCGCTCCGGGTGTTGGAATCGGCTGGGCCGGATCGCCAGGCGGCGCAGGTGGAGGCGCGACGTTTGGCGTGATCACGCCCAAGTTGGCGAGAACCGCCGCGGGCTCGCCCTTGACCGGAAAGGTGGCAAAGACCTTCCCCAGACCTGCCCAGAGAAACGTGACAGCCAGCACCGCCCGGAGAAAGACCGGTGCGTAGCTGACGGCAAGGTAGCTCGGACGCAATGCGCTCATGCCTGATACATCGGCGGAGTGTGAGACGGAGGATGATATGGGGAGCGGGGGAGCGGGGGAGGGGGAGTGGGGGGGGAGAAGAGGTCAAGAGGTCAAGAGGTCAAGAGCCAGAGTGAACGCCTGAACACGACGAACGCTGGGGGCCTTCGCCCACTTGGCCTCTTGACCTCTTCGCCCCTCGACCTCTGTGCCTCTCGACCTGTTCGACGCTCTAGCATTCCCAGCCGCGGGCGTGGCGGAACTGGCAGACGCGCGGGACTTAGGATCCCGTGACCGCAAGGTTGTGCAGGTTCAACTCCTGTCGCCCGCATTCTTCACCCGACGGCCAGAGCCCGACCACATGCCAATCGCCCTTGATCCCATCAGGACAACGGGCTTCTCGGATCAGGCCTGAGAGCCACTGGGGGCCCTTTCTGGGAACGCCGCCGGTCCTCCATGTTCTCCAATTCCGCTCAAACCAACTGAATCCCGGTGTCAGAGCTAACTCTTGTGCAAGATTTCGCTTGCGTGTGCGAAAAATGGCCGTACGCTGAAGTTTCCGCGGCATCCGCGACATTGAACGTTGAGGAGAGAGATCATGAACAGCTTGTGCCTTGGTGGGCGCGCGCAACGCGCACTGGTCGGCCTGGGCGTCTGCGGCATCGCGGCTGGGGCTTCACACGCTTCCAACGAGTGGATCGAGCCACGCTCCAACGACGCGGCGGAGTACGCCATCCTTGGGCAGATCCCCATCGGCGTCGGTTCGCTGTTCGCGATCAACGGGTCACTCGACTCCTTTGAAATGAACCCCGGCAGCGGCAGCGGGAGCGGCGGCGGATCGGGGGGAGGTCTGCCCTATTCCAGTGGTCAGGACTTCTTCCAGATCTACATCCCGAACCCCTCCGTGTTCTCGGCGGAGGTCGTCTCGGCCCCGTTCAACTCCAAGCTCTATCTGTTCAACATGTCGGGCTTTGGGCTGCTGACCAACGACAACATCTCTTCGGGGAACACGCTGTCGCGGATCACGCCCTCGGCCGTCGATGGCAGCTTCACGCTCACGGTGCCCGGAATCTACGCCATCGGGATCAGTGGCAACCTGAACGCACCGCTGTCGTCGGGTGGACCGATTTTCCCAACGATCCCATTCGGCGTGCAGGGACCCACGGGACCGGGCGGAGCGTTCACGCACAACGACTGGCAGGGGGATCAGTCGCTGGGCGGATATCGCATCGAGCTGACCGGAGCTGAGTTTCTTCCCACGCCGGGCACCGGCGGGGCACTCGCGCTCATGGGCGTGCTTGGGCTGCGGCGGCGTCGAGCTCGCGCGTAAGCCCAGCCGCCTCGTCGGCCCGGTTGGCGGCGACACACCAATCGCGCAGTCGCGTGATCGCGTCGAGCGTTCGGCGATTGGTGGGGCCATAGGCCGAGCGGACGCGCTCCAGTCCTTGGCGCAGGTGTTGTTCCGCGCTGGGCGGCATCGCGTTGGCCGGGGAGAATCGGCGCAGGCACTCGCCAAGCAGAGATTGAGAATGACCGAGATCGCCCGATGAGCTTTGCGGCAGGCGGCCGCGCATCGCGAACGCTTCGTTCAGCAGATCGCAGGCCTGGTTGTCGCCGCGGCGCATGCGGATCTGGCCGAGCAGACTGAGGGCCTC
The DNA here is from genome assembly GCA_019750095.1 of Phycisphaerales bacterium. GTDB lineage: Bacteria > Planctomycetota > Phycisphaerae > Phycisphaerales > UBA1924 > UBA4658. The sequence goes on along the minus strand of JAIEOW010000134.1, from coordinate 10,852 downwards.
GGCGACCGACTCGTGATCGCCGGGATAGACGCGTCGGCAGAGGTCAAGCGCACGATGGGCCGATGACTGGGCCGAAGTGAGATGCTCGCGCTGCTCGGCGGATTCGCCCCAGCCGCCTTGCCGCATGTGCAACCCGGCGATCTGCACCAGCGTGGGCGCAAGCCGCGGGCTGTCGTCGCCGTACCACTCGATGCGGTGTTCGAGCGCTTTGGCAAGCAATGGCTCGGCCTCATCGAGCTTGTTCAAGCTCAGCAGATTGGCGATGACGTTACTCAGCGTGAAGGCGATGTGCTTGCGATTCGAACCTTCGGTGCGTTCGATGTGACGCTGAGCGGCACGGGCGAGTTCGAGCGCGCCGGCAAAGTCACCGCGGGCGCGGATGCACGCGGAGACGCCGTTGAGATACTCGGCGACCTCTTCCGAATCGGGTCTGGCGCGTTGTTGATCCTCGGCGGCCTGACGCAGCAGGGGCTCGGCTTGGTCGTACTTCTTCCAGCCGTGGTACGAGACGCCGAGCCAGTAGCGGGCGTCGTTGATCTTCGGATCGCGGGGAAGAAGGTACTTCTCGCGGATGGCGAGCGCCTCGGCGAAGTGGTCGCGGGCTTTTTCAAACTGGTTGAGCCGGTATCGAGCCAAACCCAGATCAACGAGCGCGTCGGCAAGGGGCAGCGGCTGGGCCTCGGCCTGAGTACGCCGGATAGCCGCGACGCGCTCGAGCATCGATGCGCCCTCGGGGCGTGAGTTTCGGCTCAGCGCGGCGCGGCCGAGCTGCGAGAGGAGATCTGCTCGCTCCACGGGTGCATGCTGCAGTGTCTTGTCGATCTTGTCTGCCGCGAGGACAATGAACTGATCGATCGTGGTGATCGCCGGCGAATCGCTCTCGTCCTCATTGGTGAGCTCGAGCGGACCGAACACGCCGATTTTCGTGGCGCTCTTGGAGGCCTCCGCTTCGGTCTTCAGCCGCTCGGCATCGATGACGCGCATCTGCATGATGATCGTGATCGCCACCGCACCGACCGCGAGCAGCGCAAACGCGCCCGCCGCGCATGCCCGGTACGGATGCCGCGCGATCGCCTTGCGTAGCGTGTACAGCGTGCTATCCGGCCGCGCCCGCAGCGGGCGCTTGTCCAGATATCGCCGAATGTCCTCGGCCAGTGCGGCGGCCGTCGCATACCGGCGCTCGGGCTCGGCGGCAAGGGCCGTCATGATCACCGTGTGCAGCTCGGCATCCAGCTTCACCCCAACGCTTTCAGGCGCGATGATCTTGCCTGAACCCACCGCGCGGATCGCGTCGGCGAGCGATGAGCCCATATCACGCGGGCGACGCCCGACGATCAACTCATACAGCATCACGCCGAGCGCGTAGACATCCGCCCGGGCATCGATCGCGTTCGGATCGCCCGAAACCTGTTCCGGCGCGGCAAACGCAAACGTGCCGAGGAAACTGCCCTGCACCGTCTGCTCGATGCGCTGACCCTCAACCCCCGAATCCTGGCTGAACTTGGCAACGCCAAAGTCCAGGATGCGAGGCAATGGGCGGGCACCGGGTGCGTCCCCCGCTTCGACGAGAATGTTCGCGGGCTTCAGATCGCGGTGGATCACGCCGCGGCGGTGCGCGTGCTCAACGCCGTCGGCGACATCGGCGATGAGCGTCAGCCGTGCAGCGCGAGAGAGGTCCCGCTCCTTGCAGAACTCATCCAGCCGCGTGCCCTTGACCAGCTCCATCGCCATGTACGCCCGGGGCGCACCGCTTACGTTGACCGTGCCCGCCTGGAACACCTGGGCAATCGCCGGATGCTTCAAGAGCGCGAGGGCCGCGCTCTCGTGCTCGAATCGGCGCAACAGCTCTGGGGTGGCCAGATCCGCTCGCAGCACCTTGAGCGCAACGTTCCGCCGCGGGGCCTGCTGCACCGCGAGATAGACCACGCCCATGCCACCCACGCCAAGCACGGTGCGGATCGTGAAGTCGGCGATGGTCGTGTCCGGCTGCAGTTCGGCAGCGTGCATGACGCCAGAAGACCCGGCCGCGGGAGCACCGCCGCCCGCTCTGGCGTTGTGCTCGCGCTTCTGCACAGCACCCGCAAGCTCGTTCGCAAGCGCGTTGTCGGCGAGGATGGATTCCACCGTCGTCCGGCACTTGTCGCACTTGCGCAAATGGCCCCCGAGCGCGGCATCAGGGTTCGCAGCGTCCGCCGCCGCGTACAGCTCATGCTCGGCGGGGCAGGGTTCAAGGGTGCTCGGGGCCACGGGGGTCATGCGTATTGGATTGTTGGCTATCGGTGGCACTGACAACTCTGTGCACAACTGGCACCATGACCTTCGCGTCCGCAGACGAGCGTCATCGAGAACCGGCGCTCAGAGGATCGACCGACTTGGTATTGACGGCGAAGCCGTCGCGGTCGATAGGCGGGGGTCGCCGCGAAAGCGGCACCCCCGCATCCCACGGCTCGTCGCAGCACCACGAAAGTGGTGCGGGTGTCAACACGCGCCAAGCCACGGTCCTGCGGCGTATGTCGACCCGCATGCCCATGCTCTCCTGCACCGCTCGCGCGGTGCAAGGTCCGTGTGCTGCCGAGTCACCGGGGGTGCCGCTGTCGCGGCGACCGCCCGGCTACGAGCCTTGAGGGCTCCGCCCTCAGAGGCCAAAGCACCGAGCAGGCGAAACCCCACCAATCGCGGCTTGAGCACCGATTGTTCATTCATTCTCGGATACTCAACGCCACCCATACCCCCTCTGTAAGCCGAGTTCCATCGGTACCGGCCGATGCCACTGCTTCCATCCACCACGGGTGCGGCTACTCATCATCCGCATACACCCGATTCAGCTCCTCGATGATCGTCCGTATGCGTTCCAGGCACCGGCTCTTGGCCAGATACACCTCCTGCGCCGTCAGCCCCAGCTGCGCGGCGACCTCGCTCGCGGGGATGTTCCGCAGCGCGGTCATCTCAAACGCCGCCAGCGTGTGCGGCTGCATCTTGCCGCTGGCGCGCAGCCGATCGATCGCTTCCGCCAGGATCACCTGCCGCTGCTCAACCTCCCACGCCTGCGTCCACTCGTCGTTGCTCGCGCTCTCGGCGATGCTCCCGCACAGCGTGTGGCCGCGTGATGCCTCGCGACGCCGAGCGTCGGCGATCTTCAATCGGCAGATCCCCAGCAGCCACTGCCGCAATCGCCCGCGCGAGCGGTCATACCGCTTGGCCTGCAGCGACGCAAACAGATCCGCCAGCGCGTCCTGAGCCACCACATCGGCATCGGCGTCCCCGAGCCCCGCCTTGCGCGCCACGCTGATCAAGATGGGTCGATACCGCTGATCAATCTCGGCCCACGCCTGCTGATTCCCCGGCGTCGCGAGCGCGGCGAGCAGGGCCGAGGTTGTCACGGTTGCGTCGATCATGTCTTCAAGAGTTTATGGAATCTGCGGCCTTGGCGTTGCCCGCGGGATTCACGCCGAGCGGTCGCGGAATATCATGACTGGTCCGCCCCGCCACCCCCGGAGCGGCTCACACCCAATCACTCGGCCAGGGGGGCTTGGCCATTGTTCCCGGATACCGCCACGCTCCGCGTGGCGCCCGATGGAGATCGCTCCCATGGCAAACGGCAAGATGACCAAGAAAGAACTCCTCTCCCGCCCCGTCAAGCACATTGACATCACGTCCTTCGACGCCCGAGGCGTGATCGACAGCTATCGCGACATGGCCTATTCCAGCCGCACGCTCGCGCAGGCCGCCGACATCTACAGCATGATGCTGAAGGACAAGGAGTGCGCCGTCATCCTCACCCTCGCCGGTTCGCTGATCAGCGCGGGGCTGAAGGACGCCATCATCACACTGCTCGAGAACAACATGATCGACGCCATCGTCTCCACCGGGGCGAACATCGTCGATCAGGACTTCTTCGAGGGCCTCGGCTTCAAGCACTACATCGCCCCCGGCTCTCCGGAAGCCCCGCCCGTCGATGACCTCACGCTGCGCGACATGATGATCGACCGCATCTACGACACCTACATCAACGAGGACGATCTCCGCGCCTGCGATCACGCGACGTATGAGATCTTCAACGCCTTCGCCCCCGGCGCGTACAGCAGCCGCGAGTTCATCGAAGCGATGGGCGCGTACCTCGCCAGCAACCCCAAGTTCGCCAAGAACTCCAGCATCGTCAAGACCTGCTACCAGAAGCGCGTCCCGATCTTTGTTCCGGCGTTCAGCGACTGCTCCGCCGGCTTCGGCATCGTCCTGCAGCAGACCGAGGCCATCGAGACCGGCAAGGGCCAGGTCGCCATCGACAGCGGCAAGGATTTCCGCGAACTGACCGACATCAAGCTCGCCTGCAAGGACACCGGCCTGCTCATGCTCGGCGGCGGCGTTCCCAAGAACTTCGCTCAGGACATCGTCGTCGCCGCAGAACTGCTCAACGAGCGCAAGGGCGGCAAGGCCCGCGGCGACATCGGCATGCACAAGTACGCCATCCAGATGACCGTCGCCGACAGCCGCGACGGCGCCCTCTCCGGCTCCACCCTCCGCGAGGCGTGCAGCTGGGGCAAGGTCGACGTCGTCCACGAACAAATGGTCTTCGGCGAACTCTCCGCCCTCTTCCCCCTCCTCGCCAGCGACGCCTACCACCGCAAGACCTGGAAGAGCCGCAAGGGCTTCAAGTTTGCGGATTTGTATGAGAAGGGTGAGGGAATGCCGACGTTTAACAGCGGGAAGAAGAAGGTTGGGGCGCGGTAAGCGCATCGCAACATCAAGGACCGTTCACGAGAACCGCGGGCTTTTGGCCCGCGGTTTTTCTTGCTGAGTGCAGCGATCTCAGAGAACCGATGTATCACACTGCATGCCCCGCGGCTGGACCATTCAACGATCTCTCGCCGTAACGTTCGTCGGCATGATCCTGTCCATCGCAGTTGCTCTTATCGGAGCCCGCGTCGATGTCGGTATGCAATACGTCGGGAGATCGCGGTTGGCCGCGTGCTATCGAAGTCTGCTTTGGACACGGTTCGAGAGCGACTCCATCGTGGACGTTGTGGACCTTGCATCGAGACTGAACTCTCTCCCGAATCTCCCCTACCGAACGGCTGAGGCGCATCCGCACGCTTTCGCAAACTTCTCATTTCCTAGTCCAGACGGCCATGTCGAACTGGTCCATTCTGGCTGGCCGTGGCGATCACTCGCGGGCTGGCGAGCGGAGGTGACCCGTGCACCGGGACTGATTGATGAAGTCATCCACAAGCTGGCACACGAGAATCTGCCGCCACCGAGATCTATGTGGCAGTGGCAGTCCGTCGTGATGATGTCTCCGAGTTCATCAGTCCTGTGCGATCTTCCATTTCGACAGTCCGCCCCGACGTTCATTCCGTACGCCCCCCGCTGGTGGCCGCTGATCGGCAACGCCTTGGTATTCACCCTCTTGCTCGCGCTCGCGATAGAAGCCATCACGTTCACCCGCCAGCGCTATCGCCTCCGCCGCGGCGTCTGCCCCCACTGCCGCTACGACCTCCAACACACGCCACCCAACTCCCCCTGCCCCGAATGCGGCACGCCCTTCTTCTCATCACGATCATCGGCAACGAACGACAAACTCAGTACTCCCGATGCATCGCCACCACAATGACCCGGTAGCACTGCCAAGTCTCTGCCCATCTCCTGCGCACTTTCCAGCCCGCCGCGCCACGCTCAAAGGCCCATGCGCCGCCTCGCCTCGATCATCTTCGCACTGCTCCTCGGCACGGCCACCGCCTGCGGCGTCGCTATCGCGCTCGTGCTCCACGCCTCGGCGAGCAACATCTGGGCCAGCATGTCAAACGCCGAACCATCCGCACTCTGGCGCAGCACTCCACGCGAGATCTACGGCCGTCCGGTGGTCTTCCGATTGATCACCTACCGGCGCACCGGCCTCGCCGTGACGATCTTCTCGCACGAACACCCAACCGACACATCATCGTCGAACGATTCCACGGCACGAGCCCTCCGCGCCGCCGCGTGGCCATCGGATCCGCGCCGCGTCGCACCCGGCATGCTCGGGGGCGATCAATGGGCCGTGTGGCCGGTGACGACCGATTCGATGCTCATTCGAACCATCGGCGCCGGCTGGCCGCTCATCTGCCTCGACCATCGCGAGTCTCAGTTCGGCCTTAACCCGTCGCCACACACAGAGATCCGTCTGCCCAACATCTTCGGCCCAGCCACTCCAAATCCGCCACCAATGCACCCCGTCTGGCGGCCACTCACACTCAACATCGCATTCTTCTCACTCATCTGGTTCGCCCTCTGGCAGTGCATGGCGATCACCACCCGCTTGATCCGCCGCCGCAAAGGCCTCTGCCCCCACTGCCGCTACGACCTCCGCCACACCCCACCCAACTCCCCCTGCCCCGAATGCGGCCGGCCATAACCGCCAAACTTGCACCACGCCCCCATCCCCGTCACACTCTCAGCATCGCCGGAGGCGGGGCACGCTTCGCAGGAGTCGCTCATGGCGTTCATCATCGATCTGTGGCTGCCGATCGTGGCCTCTGGAGTCGCCGTCTGGTTCGCCAGCGCGCTGGGGTGGATGCTCCTGAACCATCACGCCAAAGACTTGAAAACCCTCGCCCCCGACGCCGAAAACGCCATGGTCGCGCTCCTCAAGTCGCACGCCGTAGCCCCCGGCGTCTACGGCTATCCCGACTTCAAAACCATGAAGAAAACCCCGCCCCAGGGGCCGATCGGGCTGCTCCGCGTCTGGGCACCCCTGAACATGGCCAAGCCCATGCTCTTCAGCGTGGCGTGGTTCCTGCTGACGGCCGCGGTCATGGCCTATCTGGGTCACGCCGCGCTCCCCAAAGGCGCCGAGTTTGCCAAGGTCATGCAAGTCATGGGCACCGCCGGCGTGCTGGGCTTCGCCTTCGGCGGCGTCGTGTGCGACGTCTGGTTCCAAAACGCACGCCGCGCAATGATCCTGAACTTCGTCGACGGCATCGTCTACGGCCTGATCGCCGGTGCCATCTTCGCGTGGCTCTGGCCAAAGTAACACGCAGCCGCACCAAAACCCACACCGCATACCCACTCAATCCGAGGCCTGGGCGCAAGCCCAGGCACCCTCGACGCTCAGCACACAGGAATCACGCCATCAGCACGAAACCCTCCCGCGGCGCACACGAACAGTTCAACAGCCGAGGCCCGCGTGCCAACCAATCGCACACAACCCGATCCGCTGATCCTCTGCGTTTCCTGCCGCTATGACCTCACCGGCCTCAACGAGCGCGGCGTCTGCCCCGAGTGTTCATCGCCAGTCGCCCAGAGTGTCGCGGCATCGCATCATCCAGTAGCACCGCCGTGGCTGCGCTTGCTGGCGATCGCGTACTTCACGTCGGTCGCCGTCTTCACCGTCGGCATGTTGACCTGGTACATCGTTCCCTGGTCGGCAACGAACCGCGGGCTGAACTTCGCCGCACTCGCCGATCGAGCAGCGGTCGGTCTCCTGATCACTTGGTTGCTTGGGTGGATTGTTATCCTCGCCATAGAAGACAAGTCCCGATGGCTGGGAATCACGATCGGAGTTACCCAGTGTCTTGTTATCGTCGCGGCACTTCTCCAGCCCGCCAGCGGGATAGCTCGATGAATGCAATCACACACACGCGAACAAGGCGCCGATAGACGCACCCGAACGCGCTCCGATCGGTACCATGCCTGCATGACGCTCCGTCGCGCATTCCGATTCGCCGTCCTCGGGGCGGTGTTTCTGATTCTCGGCTTTGCAACCGCGATCATCACGCCCCTAGCTCTTGCTCTGGTGTATCCGCCGGTCAAGTCGTTTCGTTTCCAGGCCATCGCATACATCGACGAACCGTTCCAACTCGGTACCGAGACCTTCACTGGAAACACATGGGAGTTCGACGAGCAACGCCGTGTGGGCATGACATCGCTCGCAGTAATGACCATGCCGCAGACCGAGCGACCAAACTTCCCACTAATTGCTTCGCCAGACCTATCGCCCGAAATCGACTGGTTCATGTTTCGATCCTGGCTTCCGCACAGAGTCCCGGAAACCGGATCCAACAAGTGGATCAGAGCCAATCTCTACGGCTGGCCGTTCCGTTCGTTGTGGTACGGCACGATCGCAAACACCGGCTTCCCGCAAACGCCGCCATGGACTCGCCATGGCTATGGAGCCATAAGCGCGGCGCGAATCGGCATCAGCGACAGGTTCCTTCCCTCCCGGGTGCTCTGGCACGGGCTCATCGCAAACACAGTGGTCTTCTCCGTGGCTATTGGCGTTCTCACGATCGGTCTTCACAACTACTTGCGATGGGCGCTCCGCCGCAAAGGCCTCTGCCCCCACTGCGGCTACGACCTTTCCGCAACTCAGGGGGGCAAACCTTGCCCCGAGTGCGGCCGTCCGTCGCGTCAATCCGAGACGATTGTCGGAACAGTCGCGGCCGACTCACGAAGAGATGTTTAAGCGAGTCCAATGTGCCTGCCGTGCCAACCCAACCGGATCGCCCCCTTCCTTGTCTCAGCTGTCGCTACGACCTTCGCGGCCTCAACGAGCGCGGCGTCTGCCCCGAGTGTTCATCGCCAATCGCCCAGAGCATCGCTCGCGCTTGTGTCCCAGCCCTCCCACCTTGGCTGCGGCTTCTTTGCTTTGCATACTTCACAGCAGCCGTTGTGCTTCTACTGAGCATGTGCACCGCGTTTATTTACCCGTGGTGGGCCTTGCCCCGCGGCCTCAGCTTTGGAGCTGTCGCCGAACGAGCCGCGATCTGCGTTGCCGTCGTCTGGTTGCCCAGTTGGCTCATCGTCAACGCTTGTCACCGCCGATCTTTCAAGTTGGCCTGCCTGATCTCAACCGTTCAAATCCTCGTTGTCGCCACCGCCTGTCTCATGCCCCGCTATGGTCGTTGAGTGGTTGTGGGGCTCGGCCCCTCCGCGAATGCGAAGCGACCCAACGAGCACGCTCGCGGTGCGTCTGGCTGTGGGCGAACGCCGATACCTAAACTCGTAGCATCGGTTTACGATCTCACCGTCCGCTTCGGCACGCTCACAGACATCCAATGACCGAAGACCTCGACCACAAACTCACCCACGCCCTCAACGCCGCTGCCCGCGGCGACCAGAAGCACTCCGCCGAGCTCCTCCCCCTCGTCTACGCCGAACTCCGCAAACTCGCCGAGGCCCGCCTCGCTCGCACGCCCCCGGGCAACACCCTCCAGCCCACCGCCCTCGTCCACGAGGCCTATCTCCGCGTCGCCGACAACAACCAGGGCTGGGACCACCGCGGCCACTTCTTCGGCGCCGCCGCCCGGGCCATGCGCGACATCCTCGTCGAGCAGGCCCGCCGCAAGGGTGCCATCAAGCACGGCGGCGGCCGCAAACGCGTCGATATCGACGACGCCCACCCCATCGCCCCGCCCAACCCCGCCCAGCAAGATGTCCAGTTCTCCGTCCCCGCCGAGGACATGCTCGCCCTCGACCAGGTGCTGCGTGAACTCGAACAGGATGACCCGCGCAAGGCCGAGGTCGTCATGCTCCGCTTCTTCGCCGGGCTCACCAGCGAACAAGTCGCCCTCGCGCTCAACATCTCGCTCTCCACCGTCGAACGCGAGTGGCGCTTTGCGCGCTCATGGCTCCAGAGCAAGCTCCGCGAGCGCAACGCCGGCGGCCTCACCCCGGAGGCCCCGACGTGACCACCCCCAACCGGGAACGTCGCGCCCTGCTCGAAGACATCTTCCACCACGCCGCCGATCTCTCCGGCCAGGCGCGAAGCGACTACATCCAATCGCGCTGCGCAGGCGACGACGCGCTCCAGCGTGAAGTCGAAGCCCTCCTCCACGAGCTCGACACCGGCACCCGCGGCGTCCTCGCCGCCCAGGCCGTCCCGATGCCCGACATCGGCCCGCCCAAAGACATCGCCGGATTCCAGATCGAACGCGAGCTTGGCCGCGGCGGCATGGGCGTCGTCTATCAAGCCATCCAAAAAACCCCACGCCGCACCGTCGCACTCAAGGTCATGCGCTGGGACGCCATGACCCCCAGCGGCATCAAGCGCTTCGCACGCGAAGCCGAAGTCCTGGGTCAGCTCAAACACCCCGGCATCGCCCAGATCTACCAGGCCGGCATGGTCAACCTCGACGGCCGCGATCAACCCTACTTCGCCATGGAGTTCGTCTCCGGCCCTGATCTCAAAGCCCATTGCGACCAACGCTCGCTCTCTCGCGAAGAGCGACTCAAGCTCATCGTCCGACTCTGCGAAGCCGTGCAATACGCCCACGGCCGGGGCTTCATCCATCGCGACCTCAAGCCCGGCAACATCCTCGTCGAGCCCCCAACCCTCGACACCGACCGTCTGGGCCAGCCCAAAGTCCTCGACTTCGGCATCGCCCGGGTCACCGGGTCCGATGAACCCTCCAACACCCTCCGCACCCACACCGGCCAGATCGTCGGCACCCTCGCCTACATGAGCCCCGAACAGGCCGCCGGCGACAACGAAAAGATCGATGCCCGCTGCGACGTCTACGCCCTCGGCGCGATCGCCTATGAACTACTCACGGGCCGCCTCCCGCTCACGCTCTCAGGCCGCACCGTGCCCGAGGCGATGCGCATCGTCATCGAGCAAGATCCGCCCTCGATGCGCACCGTTGATCGCTCGCTCGCGGGCGATCTCGACGCCATCGTCGCCCGCGCGCTCGAGAAGGACATCGCCCGCAGGTATCAGTCCGCCGCCGAGCTCGCCGCCGACATCGACCGCTTTCTCCGCGGCGAGCCCGTTCACGCGCGCCCCGCGAGCGCAACCTATCAACTGGAATCTCTGAACAATCGCGCAACCGCGGCGCGTGAATGATCGTACCGGATGTGGGTCCGCGTGGGCCGCATGGAG
>JAIEOW010000161.1 GCA_019750095.1 Phycisphaerales bacterium | reverse complement strand
CTCCCCCCTCCCCCCGGCTTCAAACGTTGATCCCATAGGTCTCGACCCGTCCCGCAGCACCCCGCTCAGAGCCGCGAGGTGGTGAATCGGGTGAAGTTGGCCACCAGCCGGTGGCACAGGGTGTGGTTTCCGCCTGTGCGAGCGTGCATGCACGAGAGAGCAATCCATCACCAGATCATCCGCATCCGCCCAAAGTCCGGCATCGGCACCGGCGCGGCTCCGCTGCCCGTGCCGCTCGACCTCGATCCCGCGTTTTTCGTCAAGCTTGGCCAGTACACAAAGAACGCACGCCCCAGCAGCAGATCCCGCGGCACCACGCCCGTGCGTGAGCCGCCCGGGGCGGTGGATGGGTACTGCTCTTCCACCCATGGATCGACGTTGTCCCACAGGCGGCCGTCCAAGCTTGCGGGCGAGTTGTCGCCGCAGGCGAAGAACTGATCCGGGCCGAGCAGGAGCGGATGGAACGGATTCGTCGCGAGAGCGGCGGCCCCTCGCCCGCCGTTCTTGCTCGCGGGTTGATAGAACAGATCGCGATCCAGCCCGACGCGGTGCAGCGTGAATCCGCCCGCGCCGCTGGAATCGTTCGATGCGCCAAAGACCAGCCGCACGTCGCAGGGGGAGTACAGATCGGGGTTGGTGAGCGCGTTGATCCCGGTGATCGACTGATTCGCCAGCACCTTGGCGAGCGGGCGACCGGTGACAAACTCCATGCGCTGCGCCGGCGACCAGTCATACTCGGCCTGCGCCAGCTTCTTGCCATCAAGCCAGATCTGCACGCTCTGATCCACGTGCCAGAACTCGATGTTGTACTCCTGGCCCGCAACCAGCGGCGTGATGGGCGCGGTGGTGAGCGTCTCCCAATCGCCCTTGACGCCCGCGCCGCCGACGGGCTTGCGCCAGGCGATCTCGGCTTTGTCGCCGCCGGCACCGATGATGGCGCGAAACTCATGCCCGCGCGTGCTCAGCAGCATGCCGATGCTGCGTGCTGACCCTTCGGGCTTGTACCCGCAGCGGACGCGCACGTCGGAGACGTTGAAGACCTGCTGCCAACCGGATGCTTCGTTGTAGGGATAGATGTCGTTGATGCGCCAGCTCAGTTGCCGCGCCCGCGGCTCGGCCTCGGCGCCGGTTCGGCGCAGGGTCTGGTTGAAGACCAGTTGCGTCTCGCCGGGATTCGAATAGCGATAGGTCCGCGGCTCGATCTTCCACCCAGCGGCTTGCATGGGTTGCCAGGGCCCGACGATGTCGCTGCCTCCGGTCTGTGGCAGCGGTGCAAACTCGGAGTCATACACGCGCTGCCAGACGGTGCGCTGGGTGATGATGTCCTTGCGGGCGATCTTCCACCCGCTCTGGGCCCAGAGGGCCGCACGATCTTCGGGCGTATCGCCGGTGGGCAATGCGGCGTTCTGCTCGGTCCGGACGAAGACATCGCCGTCGGCGAGGGCGATCTGCTCGCCTGGCAGGCCGATCAGCCGCTTGATGTAGTTCTGCTGCGGATCGGTCGGGTTCTTGAAGACGATCACATCAAAGCGCTTGGGCTCCTGGATCGCGTAGAGATATTTCAGAACAAGGATTCGGTCGCCCGCGAACAGCCGACGATTCTCGGCCGGGAGCACCTGACCGCTGATCGGGTCCTGCACACTGATGCCGATGTGCGGGTCGGCGTACGCCGTGCCGTCGCCCCCGCGAATCGGTTGCGATGCACCGACGGGCCATTCCACACCCGTGCTGGTGCCGCGAAACTGCATGTGGGCACCCATAAGCGTGGGAGCCATTGACCCTGTGGGGATGACAAACGCCTCGATGACAAATCCGCGAAAGACGAACGCCATCGTGAAGGCGATGACGATGGAGATGATGGTCTCCTTGTACGTTTCGGGCTGCTGAGCCGTGGGCGCCTTGGAGGAGGGAACCGATTGGGTGGTCTTTGCGTCTGATGTGCTCATGGGCGCTCGTGGAGCGAGTGTAGTCTTTAGCCAACCCATGCCACCTCTGCCCGCACCCCCACCCGACGACGACGCCCACGATCGCGCCATCGTCGCGCGGATTCGCCAGAGCGGCCTGACCACCCCCGAGGGAAAAGCCGCGTGGAGCGAGCTCTTTCTGCGCTACCAGGATCGTTTGTTCGCCATCTGCTTCCGCATGGTCCCCAATCGCCACACCGCTGCCGACTTGACGCAGGATGCGTTTGTCAAGGTGCTGAGCGGGCTGGACAGCTATGACGGTCGCAGCAAGCTCAGCACCTGGGTCTTCCGCGTCACCATGAACGTCTGCCTGAGCCATCTGCGGGCGGCCAAGCTCCGTGACCATGTGGGGCTGGACGCGATCGCCCCATCAATTTCCAGGGCCCTGTCTGGGGGGGTATCCCCCGCCGGGCGTGGCAATATGGGGGATTTAGGTAATCGCCCAAGCGGGATTGCGCAGGACGTGGAACTTCCGCCGGACCAAGGCGTCGAACGTGATCAGCGGCGGCATCGGGTCGCCAGCGCGCTGTCGGCCCTGGACGCCGAGCAGCGAGCGATTCTTGTTCTGCGTGACGTCCAGGGTTTGGATTATGACCAGATCGCCAGTGTGCTTGAGGTGGCGGTGGGCACGGTGAAAAGCCGCCTCTTCCGGGCGCGTGCCGCCCTGAGGGCCCAGCTCGAATCGTGATGTTCGCCTGCAGATGACCATGACCGATCGGCTTGAACAACTCCTTGCGCTCGTGCCCCCGGGGATCACGCCCGAGGACGTGATCGATCTGGTCGACGGGCGGCTGCCCAAAGCGCGTGAGGCGACGGTGATCGACGCGATCGCCAAGCAGCCGCGGCTGGGCGCGCTGGTGAAGCAGATGCGCGAGGATCGCGACGGGCTTGTGGCGATGGGTCCGCTGCACGCGCCCGTGGGGCTGCTCTCGGGCATTGAAGCTCGTCTGCAGGCCGAGGCCCTGCGCGAGCTTGCGCAGGCCGAATCGGAGACGACCACGGCGATCCCAGCCTCCACGTATGAGCACGCCTCGCCGAGCGTGCTCAGGAGCTTTGTCGAGAGCGTTTGGGCTCGGCGTCTGGCGACGGCGGCGTCATTGGCGATCGTCGCCGGGCTCTCTGCTCTGGGCGTGCGCGAGCTGATGCGTTCCGGCACGCTCCAGTGGCCCTACGGCACTGCGCAGCGCACGCCGGATTCGACGACAACGATCGTTCCTGATGGCGGGACGCGGGTTGCGCCGATTCCGACAGAGATTGTGCATGCGACGCCGAGTGATGGGGCGAAGACTCCGGACGCAGCACCGACCACTCCTGCTTCACCCGCGCCGATGACCATCGCTCAGGCACAGACGCTCGCACGCGAAGGTCGGCTGGCGTTGGTCGTGCGCTCACTCGATCGTGCCGGGGCAACTGCGGCGACGCGACATCTCGAAACCATCGCGCGAGCCGCGGGCGTCGGGCGCGATGGGCCCTGGGCGGTGCTCAACGCCGAGACGCTCGCACCGGCGTATGCGGCGATGCTCCAGCCGATCGTCGATGTGCCCGGGTTGCCGGTGCCGAGTGCGTCACCATCGCCGAACGCACCCACGGTCGCGAGCGGCGATCCGGACGACGCAACCACACGCCCGATCGGAAGCACCGATGCGCCGGGCGTGACGGTCCCCAAGCTGGGCGTGCGAGCGATGTACACCGTCGACATCGTGCCCGATGAGCGAGCGATCGAGGGTCTGTTCCGCTCGCTCTCCACCGGGGATGAATCGGTGCATGTCGCTTTTCGCGCGCTGCCCGAGCCGATGTTCGTGGAACTCTCGGCCCAGCCCAAAGACGTGCTGTGGTGGACCGCGTCGCCCGCAAGCTGGGTGAAGACGCGGCGTGTGCCGGTGATGATCGAGAGCGTGGAATAGGTCCGTCGCCGGCTGTTTCAACGCCGTGCTTCGTCGCCGCGTTTTTCTGACCACATGCTGCGCGTCGCGATGCGCCCGTCATCAAGAAACTCGGTCCATGTCCAGCCATGCACGCCGGTGGATCTGGTCACGGCGGCAGGGACGCGCTCGCGCCAACGGGCCGCGTGCGCGGATCGCGCGGAGGAGGAATGGACAATCACCGCAGGAGCGAGCCCGCGCACGAACTGGGCCGAAGCGTCGTCCGCGGCCCCGCGGCCGGTGATCGCGATCAACTCTGCACGCTCGCCGATGGCTTGATGCATCGGAGCAATCGACGCTTCGGTGAAGTCTCCAAGGAACAGAGCCGAGCGGGGCGTTCCCAACAGGTCGGAGCTCACGACACGCACCGCGATCTCGGAAGGCCCGGCTGGCAGGATGCCGATCGCGACACGTCCGAATTGCAGCTCGTCGCCCGGACGCAGTTCCTGCACCGACACGCCGCGGGCGCGGACCAGACTCAGCATCAAGCCCGCCGGGCCATCGGGATACAACGCGGCCGACTGAACCAGCTCGGCGGGCACCATGACCGTGCGCACACCCATCGGACCGAGCACATCGACGACGCCCGAGAGTCGATCGAGCGTCGGGCCGGTGATCAGGATCGTGTTTACACCGCGCACGCCGAGGTTTCGGCACGCCTGGGGCACGCGGCGCACGCCGACGGATGTGTCGGTGGAGCCGCAATCGACCAGCATCACCTCGCCGCCCGAACGCAACAGATGGCACGAACCCTGACCCACGCTCAATGTGTCAACGCGCAAGAGCGTGTTCGCCGGGGCCCTCGGCAGAAGCACGATCTGGACGCCGAGCCACGCGATGAGGATCGCGCCACTTACCCAGAGTCGTGCGTCGCGCAGATGCAGCCGCGCCATCGCGACCACGATCGTTGCGGCCGACGCCACCGCCCAGATCGGACTCAGCGGCGGGCCCTGCACAAACCCCGCTCCGAGTGCATCCAGCCGCATCACGACCTCTACCAGCACACCCGCGCACGCGTCGAGCGCGCCCGACGCGACGCTGCCCATCGCCGGAATCGCCACGCCCACGAGCAGCACGATGTATCCAGCCCACAGCACCACCACGGTGATCGGCAGCACCACCAGCGTCGTCAGCGGCGCGAGAAGGCTGAGCTGCCCCGTCCCCGCGGCGATGATCGGCAGCGACACACCCCACGCGAGAATCGCCGCACTGATCTGCACCTTGAACGCCTCGATCACCCAGCGCAGCGCGAGCGGGATCCACGCAATCACCCACGGCCCGCGCTTGGGCACGCGCACCGCCAGCCCGCGGATCGGCACGCCCCACAGCCGCTGGTGCATCGTGTCTCCCAGCACCAGCAACGCGGCGACGATCCCGAAGCTGAGCTGAAAGCCCATCGACCACGCATCGAGCGGTCGCACAACCAGCATCGCGCACGCGACCCAGCCCAGCAGCGTCGCCCGGTCATACCGCCGCCCGAGAGCGTCGGCGATCAGCAGCACCAGCACGATCGTTCCGGCACGCAGGATCGGCGCCTGTGCCGGCAGCACCAGCATGTACGCCACCACGAGCACCGCGACGATGACCGGCTCCAGCCACCCGCGATCACCCGTGAGCCGCAGCAGCATCAAGACCAGCCCGGCCATGACCGCGAGATTGAACCCGGAGATGGCAACCAGGTGGACAAGCCCGAGACGTGTGAACGCGTCGTTCACCTCATCGAGCGCGCGATCACGCTCGCCCAGCAGCAGCGCGCCGAGCAACGCACGAGAGGGTGTCGGCGGACCATCGTCAGGCCCGCGTTCGAGCACATCAAGGCAGCGCATCCGCAGGCCGCCGACCGCGCCGTGCCAGGTGGAGAGGATGCGCTCGCGGACATCTGCCGGGCGATCGGCGATGATCAGCGCTGTTTCCGGCACATCGAGCGAACCGATCACGCCATCCTGCACCGCGAGAGAGCGCCAATCGGGCTCGCCGGGATTCATCTCTCGGCCAACGGGGCGCACGCGGCCACTGATGCTCAGCACCGCCCCGGGCCGAACGATCTCGGGAAGTGATCGCAGATCACACTCAACGCGGACACGCACCGTGCCGGTGCCACTGAAACTCCCAATCTGCGAGATGGCCAGTTCAAAGGCCGAGGTCGGTGCCCCGCGTCCGAAGCGTTCGAGGGCCCCATCGGCGAATGCAACTCGGCGCGGCACGTCGCGTACCACGCCGCGGATCGTGGTGATGATGACCGCGCCGCCCTCCTGAGCTTCAGCCGCTTGTTGGATGGTGCTGGCGAGATCGCCATCGACGCGCTCATGGATGCGAAGCGTGTACCACCCCGCGGCAAGCGCGACCACCCCGCTGGCGAGCATGACTCTGCACGCCCAACCCTTCACCAGCGCGCCCGCCGCACAGCACGCGGCACCGATCGCAAGCAAAGTCGTCGAGCCCAGTCCGAGGTGCAGGCGATGGGCGAGCAGAAAGCCGATGATCATCAGGCCGCAGATGAACAGCGACCGCCGCGCGGGGCGCGGCCTTGCCGGGTCGGCGTCTGAGCCGCGCTGCCCATGAGCGCGAGCAATCGTCCACGGCATGTGGGCCATGGGCGACCAGCATCACCGATTCGGGCGTGCTCGTCAACCGTTCAGGATGAAGATTGGCTCACTGACCGGCGGTGGTCAGGATGTCGTCGGAGCCGCCCGAAGTGATCGGGTCCAGATTCGGGGCGTAGCGAATCACACCCGGCTTTGCGGCACGTTCCTTCACACCAAGGAACACGCCATTGTTCCCGGCGGAGTGGAAGACGATCGGAGCCCGGGCCCGCAGCGGCCGCTGGTCATTGGCCGGAGCCGCAGGGTCTGGTGCGGCGGGGTTGCCGAGGAGCGATTCGAGCGTGTCGATCCGATTGGCGATCGGGTTGGATTGATTCAGAATGCTGCCTTCGGTTTCCGACACAAACCGCATCGTCTCGCCGCGCTTGCCCAGCGAGGTCACGTCATCGGAGAGGAAGCCGGCATTGGCGGCCCAGGTGAACGAGGGAATCACGGCGGCGCTATTGGTGTTCTCGGCCGCGAAGGCGGTCGTCGCCGACGAGTCGCTCTGGACCCAGGCGAGGATGGGCTGGCCGAAGCCGTCGGTGAGCGCGGGCAGCAGCGCGTTGTCGTTCATGCTGGGGTGGCGTTTGCCCGTGCCGGTCTGTGCGACGAAGCGCTTGTCAACGGTGAAATAGGACTTGGTTGAGCTTCCGGCGGCCTGAGAGGGTGCGCCCAGGGCGTTGAGATCGACATTCACCTGGGTCTGATCGTTATTGCCCGGACCGACGCTGATGATGCCCGCCGCGATGTCACGCGGCTTCTTGGTGATCCCGCCGAGCAGGTCGAGCATGACGTTGTCCATGCTGGTGAAGCCATACGACGCGGCGTTGGTCCCTGCGCCGAGCTGCGTGCTAGAGAAGTATCCCGGGCGACGGCGCTGGTCGATCTCAAACTGCGAACAGGCGTTGCCGAGCTGCACCATCCCGGTTCGAGTATCAGCGTTCCGGGCCGCGGTGCGCCCACCGGCGACCGCGGGGATGATGATCCCGATGAGCAGGGCAATGACCGCCAGCACCACGAGCATCTCGACGAGAGAGAATCCGCCACGTGTGCCGCTGTTGTTTCGCATCGTCATTGCCATTCTCCGCGTCGGAAATCCGCTCGATCATCGATCCCGAAAAGGCCCTGCACAGACCGGGAGAGCGCACCGCAGCCAGCGGAACGCGTCGCCCTTCGACTTCTGTTCGCCCCGAGCCCTCGGCATGATCCGAGGCTCGGGCCAAGCATGCACGAATCATCGCCAAACTCAGGCCCACAGGCCCGACAGAGGCCGAACACCCGCTGATCTCCTGACCAGCGAGCAATCCTAGGGTGGATACGCATCCCGTGCGGCGATCTGGCTGGGGATGGTCTCGTCCGCCCAACTTGGGTTTGAACTCTGGGCCGTTTCGCCGCATACTCACATGTGTGTCGGCCGCTGGCCAACCCCGTTCGCGCCCCACGGTGGCCCAGTCGGCACGCCCGGCGGTCATCGACCTGTACACGTTGAGCATTGTCGATCGCGCTCAGGTGCTTGCCGCGGCGTGTGCGGCTCTTGCCTCTGAACCGATGGCCTGCGTCATCGCCACCGGCGAGGCGGGACCGATGCTCATCGCCTCAATCGGATCACCCGCGGGTGCGATCCTCGCCCGAATGGGGCCGCCCCCGGCATGGATCGCGCCGAGCATGAACGCGTTGGAAGCTGCCCTGATTATTCCGAAGCCCGCTCGGCGCGTGATCCGCTCGCTGGCAGCGGGTCCGACGATTTTCCGCATTGGGCTCGATGAAGCGGGCATGGAACGATTTCGAATCCAGCGGCGCACAGGCGGGCATCACCCCATCGCCCCAGGCCTGTGTGACACAGGCACGCATGCCACTGTGCGAATCGCCGGTGACTCGGTCGCGGGTGATCTGGTCGCCCGGAGCGATCTGGATCTCATCGCCATCGAGTTTGATGGACGCCCGGCTCGTCTGGATGCCGCTGTCGAGGGCGCGATCTCGGCGGGCCTGTCTATTGCGGCGAATCTCACCGAATCAGGCCGACGCCGAATGTCGGAAGAGGCAACCATCATCGCGATCGATCGGCGCGGATCAGTGCGTGTCGAGCGCGAGGGGGCGTTTGAGGAGCGATACGTGCTGAAGCATGCCGGGCTGAACATCCTGCTGGTCTGCACCGGCAACACCTGCCGAAGCCCGATGGCCGAGGCGATCGCGACCGGGCTGGTTGAGCGTCAAGGGCTTGCGGGCATCCGCTTTTCCAGCGCGGGCACGGGCGCGATCAACGGCGCGCCGGCCACGCCCGAGGGCCTTCGCGCTGTGCGAGATCTGGGATTCGCACCCGCCAGCCCTGGCTCGCGGACGCTGACCACACGGATGATCCAGGACGCCGATGCGATCTACACCATGACCCGCTCGCACATGCAGAGCGTGCTGCAGCTCGACCCCTCGGCCGCGGGCAAGGTGCAACTGCTGGACCCCGCCGGACAAGATGTCCCCGACCCGATCGGCATGCCCCAGGCCGCGTATAATGAGACCGCGATCCGGCTGGAACGAATGATCGAGGCGCGTCTCAAGGAGCTTTCGTCATGAAGCTGGCACTTAGCGCCGACCACCGCGGCGTCGCCGCGACCCGGCTCCTCGCCGACCGCCTGCGGTCTCAGGGTCACGAGGTCGAGATCCTCGGCCAGCTCAACGGCGAGACCTGCGACTATCCCGATCCGGCCTTTGCCGTCGGCAAGAGCGTTTCCGGCGGCCGGGCCGAACGGGGCGTGTTGGTCTGCGGCTCGGGCATCGGCATGTGCATCGCCGCGAACAAGGTCAAGGGCGTCCGAGCCGCTCTGGTGCACGACGAACTGACCGCCGAGATGAGCCGAAGCCACAACGACGCCAACGTGCTGTGCATGTCAGCCGACCTCTTGGGCCAACGGCTGATCGAGAAGATCGTGGACATCTGGCTATCCACCCCATTTCAAGGGGGTCGCCACGAGCGGCGCGTGCGAAAGATCGCGGCGATCGAGAACGGGCTGGACCCGAGCGTTGCGACGTAAATCCATCCAGAATCCGAACATTGCTTTGGAGGTGGAGACGCAAAGACTTTGCCACGCTTTGCCACGCCCGCTACCCTCCCCTCCCCATGGGCAAGACACGCGAGATCAAGAAGCGCATCAAGGCGGTCGGGAACATCCGTCGCATCACCAAGACGATGCAGATGATCGCCACCAGCAAGTTCGCCCGCGCCCAGCAAAAGGCCACGGCGACCAAGCCCTTTACCGAGGGCGTCTTTGACCTCGTTCGGCAGATCGCCGACAACCTCTCCAGCGGCGGCAGCGGGATCAGCCATCCGCTCATCTCCGGCCCCGCCGAGATGCCCAAGACGGCGCCCAAGCCCGTCACGCTCATCATCACGTCCGACCGCGGGCTCTGCGGGCCGTACAACGGCTCGGTCCTCCGCACGGCGATGGCCCACCTGCGCAACGCCCCAGGCGCATCGCCCAAAGACGGCGGCGAGGTCGAGATCGCCGGGCGCAAGGGTGCGTCGTTCCTCAAGTTCAACGGCGTGCCCACCAGCCAGCAGCACGCCCTGGGCGACAAGCCCGACTATCGCGACATCGAGCGCATCGCTCAGGTCTATATGGACCGCTTTATCAAGGGCGAGATCGCCTCGGTGCACGTGGTGTACATGAAGTTCCTCTCGGTCGGGCGCCAGAAGCCCGAGGTGATGCAGTTGCTCCCGCTCCAGCCGCCCGCAAAGGTTGCCGCGGCGGGCGACAAGAAGGTGGGCGTGGAATACGAGTTCAGCCCGCCCGCCGAGCTCTTGCTCAACACGCTGCTCCCGGCGGCGGTGAAGAGCATGCTGTCGCAGGCGATCAACGACGCCGTGGTGAGCGAGCACATCGCCCGCATGGTGGCGATGAAGTCCGCGACCGACAACGCCGGCAAGATGGGCAAGCGGCTGACGCGGCAGTACAACCGCGCCCGGCAGGCCCAGATCACCACCGAGCTCACCGAGATCATCTCCGGTGCGGCCGCACTGGAGTAGGCCTTTTCAGTTCTGCCTTTGGATTTGAGTACCCCCACGCTCCGCGTGGGGTTTTCTCTTTTTGGCGTTCATGCGCGCCATGCGGAGCATGGCGGTACCCAGAAACGGATCACTCTGGCGGCAGGATGGTCAGGCGGATGCGCGAGTCTGCCTTGAGATAGCGTCGCATCGTGTCGCGCACGGCGTCGGGGGTCAGGGCCTTGTAGTAGTCCGCGGCCGACATGATCGCGTCGGGATCGACGCGCAGCGCGGTGGATCGGGCCAGCACGCCCGACCAGTATCGTGCGTCGGTCTCCAGCTCCTTCGCCGTCTGAATCAACGGCACGACCGCGGCGACAAGCTCCGCGGGTGTGGGTGCCGCGCGCGAGAGTTGATCCAACTCCGCATCGAGAATCGCCAGTGCTCCCGCGGCATCGGCGGGGGCGACCTGGGCGGTGATGAGAAACGTGCCCATTCCCGAGACGGGCACGGGCGTGAGCGCGACCGTCGGATCGCCGCGACCGCCGACCAACCCGGGATTGCCGAGTCGAAGTCGAGCCCGCTCGGCGATCACGCGTCCCGCGGCACGCAGCGCACGCTGATCATCCAGCCGATCGATCTCCGGCGCGACAAACCCGCTGGACACCGCGGCCCGCGATGTCCAGCCCGCGAGCGATCGCGTCACACCCACCGGCCCAGGTGCGCGATTGATCGGTGCGATCCGCGCATCCGCCCCGGGACCCGGGCGCGCTCTGGGGGGCAAGGTGCCCAGCGCACCGTCCACGGCATCGATCGCGTCAGACAGTGCGACATCCCCAACCACGGCGACCTCGATCGTCGAGCCGTTCTCCGCCGCGTGCCGGGTGATCCACGCACGCACCTGCTCGGGCGTGATGCTCATGACCTGTCGCGGGTCGAGCGGTCGGCCGCGCGGGTCTTCGGGCGGGAGCGGACTCATCGCCTCTGACAAGGCGCGATTCATGAGCGAACGCTCATCCTGCTCTTCGCGTCGCAGCTCGGTCACCAGCATGTCGCGGGCCTTGTCCACCGATTCACGCGTGAGCGTCGGCGATTCGACCATCTCGCGGAGCGCGTCCGTGCCGATTCGGAGCGTGCGTGGATCGCAGACCACGCGCAACTGCAGGCCGTCGATCGGCGCACCCGCGACGATGCGGATATCCGCCTTCGCACCCGCGCGAGCCGCGGCGCTTGGAGCGATCGATGTCCACTGTGTCATCGCGATCGCCGACAAACGCGAGAGCCCGCGCGTCTCGACGGTCTCCAGGAGTTCACCACCCGACATGGCAAGGGTGACCACGACCTGGTTTCGCACCGTCTCGATGCGCCGATGGTGCACGCGGATTCCGCCGGCGAGCCAGATCGAAGTCACGCCGGATCGGCGAGCGGTCTGAATCTCGATGGCGGTGCTCGGCGCGGGCGCTCGCTCATCCGGCCCTTGCGTCGCGCCGCTCGCGGTGCACGCGGCGCCAAGCATCGCCATCGTGATCATCATCACCCGCAACGGCCGCATCCGCACGCGTTGAGGATCGGTGCACACGCCGCGAATGATGAACGCACGCAAACTGCTCATGGTCCCACCCACGGGTCTACCCGCGATCCGGGACGGCGTTGCGATGATGTGCGGGCGGGCGGCGGTCATTCGGGCCCGAGAATATCGCATTCGTGCCCGCTGTCACGCAAGCCAGACTTTCGGGGCCAATCTCCACGCAGAATTCCCTCGATCACCTTCTCAATATCGTCCCGAACCTTGTGAAGCTTCAAGTCGGCGAGATCGATGCCGCCACGCTCGCCGGTGGCCAAGAGCCAGTACTCGGCCCGGCCGCGCAGCCGCTCGCCATCGGACAATCCGAGATCGTGCGCGAGCGCCATCGCATACACCGCCAACTGCAGATCGTCGGGCTTCGGACTTCGGAGCTTTTCCGTCGGATGCCCGGTCTTGTAGTCGATGATGAGCGAGCCGATGGTGCCATCGGCCAGCGTCACCTGATCCACGCGATCGATCTTCGCGATCAGCGTGTGCGCACCAAAGGGGAATCGCACGGTGCGTTCCAGCTCAAGCACATTTGCCCGCGGATCGTGGAGACGCTCATACGCCAGCTCCAGTTGTGCCAGCAGTTGCCTGAGCCGCATCGCGTCCGGGGCGGCGTGGTCGGGGATCGACGCGTAGAAGCCCTCTTTCGCGATTTCGAGCAGACGGGACACGCCAGGTGCCGTGCGTCCCTCGCTCTCGGCATCGCGCAGCTCGCGATAAAACACCTCGAGCGCGGCGTGCGCCGTCGTGCCCACCTGCTGCGCATCGCTCTTCATCGCACGCAGCTTCAGCACATGCTGCACGTAGAAACAGCGCGGACACCGCTGATACGCGTCGATCTGCGAATAGCTGAGCTCCAGCGGCGAGCGCGGCGGCGGAGCCACGACCCGCAGCGCGGCCCCCGTGGCCTGCTCGTCTTCCACCGCCTTGGCCCGCGCCAGCACGCTCCGCACACGCTCCAGCACCACCCCGCCCACACGCACCGCCCACTCCGGCGGCACGCCGGTGCGCTCGGCGTGATCGATCGCCGCGAGCACGCGCACCGTCTCACCCAGACTCTGCACCGAGGCGAGCGGCTCGGCTTCGCCAGAACGCGCCCCCACCGAGACATCCAGCGCCGACGCCGCCGAGAGTCGCAGATCACGCCGCGCCGACTCAAACACCTCGCGCCGCGCGGGCGCGGCCCGCATCAGCGCCCGTTCAGCATCCAGCGGCGTCCGCGTGCCCACGCGCCAGACGCCCTGCTCTCCCGCCTCAGACAGAATCTCATCCCTCGCACGCACGCTGACCACGCCCTTGAGCGCGTCGTCGTACATGATCTCTTCAAACAGGTGCGTCGAGCGGCTACGTCCCTTGTTCTTCTTTGCCAGCAGCACCAGCCGACGCTCGGCGCGCGTGCAGGCGACGTAGAACACCCGCCGCTCCTCCGCGAGCGCCCGCTCGCGGTGCGAACGCGCATCGCCGGAACCGAGCATGCCCGCAGGCAAATCAAGATCGCGCTCCTCACCGGGCTTGCCATACCCATGCGCCGGCGAGATCCGCGGCACAAACACCGTGTCAAACTCCAGCCCCTTGGCATTGTGCGCCGTGATCAGCGTCACCGCGTCGGGCGTCTCCGCATCATCCGAGTCAACGCCATCGATCTTGTCCGCCAGATCCGAGTCACGCAGAGACCGCTCGGCATCGCTGAGATCATTGAAGTACGACCAGAACGCCCGGAGATCTCCCGGTGCGTCGAGCCGCGACTGTCGATCCCGCGCAAACTGCACCAGCGACAACAATGAGCGCACCCGCTCGGCACGTGCCCGCGATTCCACCAAGTCGGCGTGCGCCGGATCGGTCCGCGTGATGATCCGGAAGATCGCGTCCGCCGCCGACACGCCCATTGCCTCGGCCATCAGCACGCCGTGGTGCTCGAGCATCGCCGCCACACCCGGTGCCTCGGGCGCATGCTGCCGGAGCCACTCAACAAACCCACCCGGATCGCTCGATCCAGGAGCACTCTGCTCATGCCGAGCCACGCTCGCCCGGTACCGCTCCTGCAAGGGCAGAACGTCGCGCAGATCAGCGCTCATCGGCGGACGCGTGAGCAACCGCATCGCGGCGTGCACACTCGTCGGCTGCACGAGCAGTTCCACCCACGCCAGCACGTCCTGCACGCCGTCATCATCGAGCGCCGACGCCGCCCGCGCCACCCGCATCGGTACACCCTCGATCCGCAGTGTGCCCGCGACACGCTCCAGATCGAGGTGATTTCGGCCGACCACCGCGTAGCTCGACCATGGCTTTTCAGGATTCTGCTTGCGATCCAGCAGGATCATCGCCGCGACCAGCTCCGGATACTGCATCTCTTCCGGCGTGTGCACGCACTCCACCGCCACCCGAGCCCCGCCATGCTCACGCCCCGCGATGATCCGCTTGTCCGGGTCATAGCGATGCTCGGCACGCTCCATGATCGATCCGGCGACGCGAATGATCTCCGGTCGGCTGCGATAGTTCTCTTCCAGCCGGATCTTCGCGTGACCCGTCCAGATCGTCCCGAACCGCTCCATCGCGCGATCGTCGGCCCCGCGAAAGCCATAGATCGATTGATCATCATCGCCCACGATGCACAGGTCCGGCACCGACGCCGGCGGGCAGATCCGGCGCAGCAGCTCAATCTGCGCCAGATTCACATCCTGAAACTCATCGACCACAACATGGCGGCATTCATCGCGCACGATCGCCGCCATCGTCGGATGGGCGTCCAGAAGTCGTATCGGCAGCGTGAGCATGTCGCCAAAGCTCAGCCATCCACGCTCTCGGCATCGCCGCTCAAAGTGCTCGACCGCCCGCAGCACTTCCTCGGCCATTGCCAGCCGCGCCCGCTCGGCGTGCACGCCCGCGGTGTCCAGCGGCTGCCCCAGCGCATCGCGCCCCTGCTCAATCTCCGCTCGCGCCCGAACAATGCGCGCCCGCGCCGCGTCCACCGTCACCGCCGCGTCGTGCATCGCATCGTGCACGCCGGAGACGCGCTCGACCAGTGCATCCACGCCCACGGCCATCTGCGCCGCAAACAGCCCGCGTTCCTTGATGATCCGACGCAGCTCGCGTTTTTTCAGCGCCGAGTCGATGATCTCCGCACCACCGCCATCGCCGCCCGACCCTCCCCCTTGCCCACCCTGGCCGCGCGGCCCGAACCGCCGCGCCAGCCGATATCCGAATCCATGGATCGTGTACGCCCGCACGCGCTGCGCCTCGCGCCCAACGAGCGCCGACAGCCGCTCGCGCATCTGCGCCGCCGCCTTCACCGTGAACGTGAGTGCAAGAACTGATTCCGGCTTCACCCCACGCTCGCGGATCAGGTGCGCGATCCGATGCGTGATCACGCGCGTTTTGCCCGTGCCCGGCCCAGAAAGCACCATCAGCGGCCCGCCCGTGTGGATCACCGCCTTCTGCTGAGCAGGACTCAGCCCGTGCGCCTCCAATGGCGCACAAAACAACGCCCCTTCATCGTTCTCGCTCTGCGTCCCCATCTTCGCCCCCTACTTCTTGCGCATATAGATGTGCACGGCCATGCTCGCGTACTCGTGCGTCTCCGGCCCCACCGCGCCCGGAATGTGCAGGTCCACATCCTGCCGCGTGATCTTCAGCCCGCGTGTGGGCCCCATCTCGGCGATCAGATCGAGCTGCTCACGATCCCGCGTGTCGGCCTCGATCTGCGCCAGGTCGATCTCGTCCATCTCCCAAGACTGATCGTCGCCCTCGTTGGAGTCGTGCACACGCCGATGCTCGCCCTTGCGCTTCTTTCCGCTCGGCGGGGGCAGGTCCTTGCGGATGTTGCCATAGATGTCAAACGGATTGCGATCATCGCCGAACGGGATCAACTGCCCGTTGCCGTCGATCGTCTCAATGTGACGAAACGGCCACGGCGTCCGCAGCAGCGCAAAGCCCCCGTCAGACAGCAGCTCCACCACCCGCGCAAACTGCCGAACCACGTGCGGCCAGCGCTCCGGATCCAGCACCAGCGGGTACGGCGGATCAAAGAACGCCAGGTCCACCGGCTTGGGCGCACGCGCAAGCGCGGCCGGCCCGAGCGCATCGCCCCGCACCACCTCGCACTCGTCCTCGGCCCCCAGCAGCACGATGTTCTTTTCCAGAATGTCCGCCGCCCTCTTGTCGCGCTCCACGCAGACCACGCGCGACGCGCCGCGGCTGAGCGCCTCCAGCCCGATCGAACCCGTGCCCGCGAAACAATCCAGCACCTGCGCCCCCTCCACATTCCCGCGCAAAATGCTGAACAGCGATTCCTTCACCCGATCCGGGATCGGGCGCGTCGTCGCCGAGTCTTTGGGGGATACCAGCTTGCGTGATCGGTATTTTCCAGCAATGATGCGCATGTGCAACCAGAGCAAAGCACCCCCGCCCCGACAGGTCAAGCATGACCACCCCCATCCGTGACCAGTCTGAGGCATTCTCCACCGGCACCGGCATGCGCCCCGGCCCCGGGTCCTCGTTTGCCGTCTATTCCCGCCGAAATACCCCGCCTTTGCCCGGCCCCGCCGGTCCGCTGACATTCCTCGTCGAGATCCACGGCGACCCGATCTTTGATCATCCCCTGTGGATCGAGCACGCCGCCGTGCCCAGTCTCCGCGTCGAGGTCCGCTGCACCTACGACCAGCGCGGCGTGATGTCGTGGCACCCCGCGGGCGGCCCGCACGACACGGTCTACGGGTTCATGACGTTGCTCGTTCGATACATCTCGGGTTTCGAACGCCACCTTCGCGGCAAGCCCATGCGCTGGTTCGGCATTCCCGCCGGATTTGGCGGCGCGGTGAGCGACAAGGAAGCGCTGGTGTATCCCAACGCGATGCGCCTGCTCAACCATCCCGATGATCGGCTCCGCAGCGGCAAGCGCGGACCCTTTTTCGCCGAGGGTCTGCGGCGAAACCTCGCCTGGAGCCGCGAGTTCTTCCCCGATCTCGCCGCCACGCTCAAAGGGCGCAACCTGCCCGACCCGATCGCGTGGATCCTGACCACCGAGAACGGCCTGGGCGACGACTTCGAAGGCCACTTTGGCGAGCCCGACACCGGCTGGGTGAGAGAAGCCCTCGCCGACCCGCGCGCCGTTGATCCTGCTCATCTCATCGACGGCGCACGCACATTTGCCCAGTTCATGCGCGATGCTCGCACGCTCACTGGCGGCCCGGTGCCCGAGTATCGCCACCAGGTCCCTCTTGGAATTCCTCCCGGCCGAAGCCCGCTGAATGATGAGAGCAGCGAGCGCTACCGCGGCGCGATCCGCCTCTGCTGGGACTACTCACGCGAGCTTGCCTTCAACCAACCCGCGCGAGCCGCGTTCCTGCGTGATCCGATGACCAACCCGCGCACGCTTCCCTGCGGCGAGTATCAGGCCGCTTGCGACAGCCCGTGGGCACCCGTCCGCGTCCGCCCCCTCACGCTCCAGCACCAGATGGGCGGGATCTTTCACACCGATCTGCAAATGCCCGACTGGTACGGCGGACTCCCCAATCAACGCCCCGACGACGCGCTCACCCTCGGCGAACTCGGCTGGGAAACCAAGGCCAACTGGCACCGCGCCCTCGAACAGTTCGCCCCCGAGAAGATGCGCTCGGCACGCTCCGACCCAAACCCCGCCCGCGTGGATCGCGCCGCCGCCGTCGAAGCTCAGAAACTCGTCCTCGAAGCCCACGCCCGCTCCGCCCCACACGCCCCACTCGTCCCATTCGTCACCCACACGACCAATGTCCCCGTCGACGACATGGTGAGCTATCTCCGCCACACCCGCTCCATCGGCGGCTGGGGCTGCTGCATCTTCATGCCCCAACCCACGCGCGAATCCCACGAGTATTGGGCACAGGTCATCCCGCGTGTGAACGCGTGATCCCCTGTCCAGTCGTCGCTCGCGACCTGCAAACTCCGAGAGCGAACAGTGCAAACCGCATCGGTCTTCGCACGGAGTGCGCACGATCGTTGCCGGTGGCGCGGCGAGCAACGCGAGCAAGCCACCGGTACGCGAGGCGCAGCATTCCGCCCGTCTGAGGGCGGACCATCGATAATCAATGGCCGCTCGGTCCGCCCTCAGACGGGCGGCAAGACAATTCGACAAAGGGGTATTGGGTCTATCTCCGGTGGCTTGCTCGCTTCGCTCGCCGCGCCACCGGCAACCACCGTGCGCACTCGCGTGCGAAAGGCAAACGCGAAAATCAGTTCCCCTTCAAACCCACCGGCGGCGCCGCGAGCTCGCCGATCATCGCCGCCGCCCCGGATCGGAACTCGGCGTCCTTGTTCGTCCGCAGCAGCTCCCCGAGCTGGAAATCCTTGCTCAGCTTGCCCCCGGCCCGCTGCATGCCGACCTGCGCGACGCGCTCGCACTGCGTGGCGATCAGCGCGAGCTCGCTCCGCCGGGCTTCGCTCACGTTCCCCGCCGTCAGCACCCGGTCGATCGCGTTCAGGATGTCGCGTGCCGCGCCCGCGGCGTTCTGAACGCTGCTCGACGGCACCGGCACCGACTGATTCGAGAGCTGATCGAACATCGCCTTCAGGGCGTGCGCCAGGAATGGCTGCCGCGGGGTCAGATCGCCTCGATCCTTCGCCAGCCGACTCGCCGCGGTCGCTAATTGGGTCGCGGCCAGGTTGCGGATCGTCTCCGAAACCGCCGGCGGAACGCGCATCGCGTCATCCAACGCCATCGCGTAGCCGAGCAGCAAGTGCCCGTCGGCTTCATTGGTCATCGCCGCGTTCAAGCGTTCCAGAGCTTCACGGAATGTGAAGTCGGTCAGTGCCCGGTTTCCACGGGTCATGCTCCGCGCCGCCGAGCCAAAGCCCGACACCGCCATGTACCGCACCGCCGCCCGCTGATCCTTCAGCCCCGCCTCCAGCAGATCCAGACCGTCCTTTGAGCCGCTCTCGCCCGCGATCACCAGGGCGTTCACCGCCACCTCATCGCGCTTGTCGCTCACCAACGGCGTCAAAATCGGCTTGAGCTGCGCCGCATACGCGTTTCGGAACGCGCTCGAAGGATCGGCGCCCGCCCGCCCCAGCGGCTCCAGCAACGCACGCCGACTGCGCTCGACCATCGCCCGCTCGCCGGTCAGACCGGCCTTGTGCTGATCGACAAACTGCCGGATCGCATCATCGCTCGCCGAGGCGCCGGTCACGACGTTGTCAGGAAGATTCTGGGCCCGCGCATGGTCGGCGGACGCAAGCACGCCCCCGACGCTCGCAAGCAGTGCGGCCAGAACAACGGCTCGGGTCGTCTGAATCGTTGCACGGACCAGGGGAAACTCCTGCGTCTAAAGAACCTTCGGTCGCCTGAACGCCCCGCCGCAGCTTGCCGGGGGGACAAACCCGGGGGACAAACCTAGTCCATCGCATGCGGAAGGGTCAACCTCACCCCTCCTCCCATCGACCACCACCACTTCAAGACACTCGACTCTGGTTTAGCCGCCGCCACCGGGCATCATGCCCGACATCATCGCCTTGAGTGCGTCGGCCAGGGCCTTGAGCGTGTCGTCGCCGCTGGCGAGTGAGCCGTCGTTCACCTTGGCGACGATGCCGTCGAGGTCGGTTTTCAGCTTCTCGCTAGCCTTGGCCATGGGCTCCAGCATCGGTGCCATCGCGGCGGGCAGTTCAAACTGCAGGGTCCAACGCCCATCCTGCTTCAACAGGGTCGACGGCCCCATCGCCCCGGCAATAGTCGCCTCGGTCGCGCTCTTCACCGAAACCTTGCCGTTCTTGGGCAGAATCATCGCAAGCTGCTGCTTCGCGGCGTCGCCATCGACCATCGCCTTCAGCATCGCGTTCGACTTGATCGCATCGTCGGTCGACGCTTCGATCAGTTCCTTGATCGATTTGCCGAACTTGCTCTTGGCGGCTTCGTCAAGGGCCTTCATGCTCGCGGTGCTGCCAGCACTCGCCGCCATCAGCTTCTCGGCCACCTCGCCCTTGGGCACGATGAACGCCTGCATTGCGGCCTCATCGGCCATCGCCGCGTCGATCGCTGCGCGAACTTCCGTTTCAACCTCGGCCGCCTGCTCCGGCGACAGGTCTCCCGCAGCATCGCCCGATGGCTTCGCCGCACCCGCCGGGATCGCCGTCGGCTCCTTTTCCAGAGCTTCCAGGGCCTTGGTCAGTTCCTCGAACCGCGCCTTGGCCTCACCCTTGGCACCCGCGCCGCCATAGGCCGCGCTCGCGGCCTTGTACGCGGTGATCGCCGACTCGCGGGCGGCCTGGGCTTCGTCGCCGGCCTTCTTGGCCTTGGCCGACAGATCGCTCGCACCCGGCAATGGCGGGGTCGCCGTCGCCAGGGCGTTGAGCACCGACGAATGGACCGTGAGCGAGCGGGCCCGGGTGGCGTGGGCATCGCCCAGCGATTGCTGGAACATCGCGCTCGACGCCGACGCCGCATTCCGGGCATTCAGCATCGCTTCGGTCCCGGATGACTTCGCCGTGCTCGCGGCGAGCGTGAACTGCTTGATGGCTTCCTGCGTCGGCCCGTCGGCGGCTTCGCGCTTGGCGTTCAGAGCCGTCAGCGCGGTGGTGATCTCTGTGCCCACCTTGTTGGCCTCGGCGGTGGCCTCGGCGGACTGCTTGCGTGCCGCAGCGGCCCGCTCCTGAATGTCCTGCTTGGCCTTCTGGAGCGAGTCCTTCTGACGATTCACGCGCTCAATCTGATTCTTGATCTCCACCACCACCGGCGATTCCTTGTCCGCCAGCGCCTCGGTCTCGCCGGCCTGACGCTCAAGGGCATCGGCCCGCCGGGAAACCTCGACCGCCTCGCGAATCACGTCGGCGCGAGCCGTCTGCGACAGGTTCTCACCCCGCGCCCGCACCGCCGTCTCCTGCTGACGCACCGTCTGCGCCTCGCTCTTGAACGCCGCGGCTTGGGCCCGGATCTTTGCCACTTCCGCTTCCTGCTTGGCCAGGTCCGCCGTGAGCTTCGAGACCTCTTCGGTCCGCTGGGCCATCTGCGCGTCCAGCTCGGCAAGGTCCTTGGTCGGATCAAAGACATTCAGCGACGCCGCCACCGCGTGCTGGCTCACCCATTGATCGAGCTTTGCCCGCACGACATTGATCTGGTTCAGGAACTGGCGTTCTTCATCGGCCGCGGCTTTCGCCGCCAGTTCGCCCAGCCCGCCATACGCCCGGGCAAGCATGAGCTGCCCCGCGCCCGCCGTCGTCGGGTCCTTGGCATCCACCAGCGGCGTGAGCTTGGCGATCACCGCCCGAAGCTCGTCCCCACGCCGCTTGATCGACGGCGCGGGGTTGGCCCCCTGGATATTGATCGCGTTGATCACATCCCCGGCCTGAGCCAGGATGCGATCGCTCTCGGTTCGACTGTCACAGCCTGAGAGCCCGGCAAGCCCACCACAGATGAGCACCATCGCCGCGCACAGACGCACACGGGCAATCGGCTTGATTCGTCGAGGGGCGGCACTGTTGGTCATGGTCATCATGGTCGCGTGTCGTCGCAAAGGTGAACCGCTGGAAGCTCTCGCCCCCACCACCCCCCACCGTCCCCAGCCACCCCCCACGCTGAACCGGCCCGTCCCAGGGCCCGCCGCCCGTGCTGAGGGCGGACACTGTACCACCCCCGTCCGATTCCCGCATGCCCGATGGCCCTTGCCAGCACCCCCCGCTACCGGCCCCTACTACCGGGTGACCGGCGGGTCGGCTTTCTGCTCCCCATCCTTGGACTGCGGCGGGGGCGGTTTCAGGGGTTTCAGTGGTTCGTACTCGATCGGATAGTCGGGCCGAGGACGGTACAGCGACTTGATCCACGCCGTCGCCTCTTTGAACGAGTCGTCTTCCTCGCTCCGAAACACCGTCCGCCAGGCATCTTTTCCACCAATGCCGCGGGGAATCACCGGATGTGGGCGTCGGCTGCGATCCCGCAACAGGCCCATCTGCAGCAGCGGGGACTTTTCTGGTTCTTCCCAATCAATCAACGGCGTGCCGTCCGCCAGCACGTATCGCGTCATGATCAAAAAGTTCGTGTACAGGGTCGTCTCCGCGTTCGGGCGGCGGTTGGCCAGCACCAGACGCCCGGCCTCGGTCCCGCCGTGGCATTGGCTCGTCGCACAGCTGTTGATGAGCCACGACCGCCCGATCGCGTCGCGCAGCTCAACAAAGGGCTTGGGTTGGTCCAAGACCTCGACCTGCCCGTAGAACTCCCGCGCCTGAAGCTTGAACATCAGGTCCAGCACCTCGACCGGGCTCTTGCGCAAAATCGCCTCTCGCCCTTCACGCGTGATCGGCACCAGCGGGTGCCCGCTGTGCTTCTCCAGCATGTCCATCACCGTCTGCCGCGTGATGATCAATCGCGGGTTGGCCTTCAGGTCGGTCTCATAGACCTTGATCAGGTTGATCTGCTCGGCGGTCAGCAACGGCACATCCGCACCGGTGTGCGCCGGACCACCGGACCGCTCGCGCACCTTGGCATCCGGCTTCTCCGGCGCGTTCTTCAGCGAGTTGGCCTTCAGGATGATCTGCTGTTCCAGGATCGTCTTCAGCCGAAGCGCCGGCCCGTGGACCTTGTCAATCTCAAGCGCCCTCTGCACCTCGCTGAAGGCCAGCTCGTACTTCTGGCGATTCTGCAGCCACTCGGCCAGCCGAACGATCTGATCCGGATCCTGTCCGACGGCTTCCCTCAGCTTGCGGTACCGCTCCATGAGCGGCTCCTGCACCTCCAGCCGATCGATCTGATCGGGCGTGAACCGAGAGTGCACGCCGGCGATCGAGATCACGATCTCCTGATCACTCTGGCGCACCACCGGGCCGCTGAATCGCCGACCGTCCTTCAGGATGATCAGGAGTTCCGTCCTTTCATCATCACTCGGTTCGCTCTTGACAGGTGCCGCCGATTCTCTGGGCGGCTCGGGCGTGCTCACGGGCGGAGGTGCCGCCAACGCGCTCGCAGAGCCCGCGAGAAGACTCGCCCAAATCACAACGCACGCGCCGGAGCGCGTGCGTGAAAGGAGCCGAGTTCGGCTCGGACGATGTTTTCCGCGGTGGCCCATACGTCTGGATTGTGTGGGCGACTCGCGCCCCAGTCCAGTACGTCTCAAAGTCCGGTTCGGTTGCGATTCGGGTCTGGGAGCTCCCGATCGCACTCAAACCTCACGCCGCGGCTCGTTTGGCCATGGTTTCCTGGATCCGCTGGGCCAGCAGATCGGGCGTAAAGGGCTTCACCACATAGTTGTTCACGCCCGCCTTGATCGCCTCGATGACCCGGGCCTTTTCGCTCTCGGTCGTCACCATGATCACCGGGATGGCCTTGTTGGTCTGGCGGAAGGTCTTGACGAACGTCAAGCCGTCCATGTTGGGCATGTTCCAGTCGCAGAGGATCAACTCCGGCCCGAACGTGCCAACCTTGGCGAGCGCATCGTGCCCGTCGCACGCCTCTTCAATCTGGGTGTAGCCGAGCTGCGTCAGCACGGACTTCTGGATGTTTCGCATCGTCTTCGAGTCGTCGATGAGGAGAATCTTCATGGCGGCGGTTCCGTATTCTTTGAAAAGTTCGGGCGGGGGCTTCCGTGCGCGGGTTGATGGCAGAGCGACTCGGCGTCAGGCGGCCGCGGCCTGCGACGGCGTAACCGCCCCAGTGCCCGCCACCTCACGGATCACGATCTCGATCACCAGATCCCCGCAATCCGTCTTGCAGGGAATCGCGATGCACGGCACGTCCTTCTGCCGGGCCACCAGGTGGTTCGATCCCACCACAACACTCGGGCAAGAGATCGCCACCTTCTTCCCACCGGTGAACTGGCCCTTGGCGTTGCCCGAGACCATGTTCACAAGCTCGCCGATGGCGTCGGCAAAGTCCGCCGTCCCCGGCTCCAGCGGCGCGCCGGCGAACAGCGCCACAACGTTCTTCGCCGTCGCGAGGGGAAAGCTCAGCGTCACCGAGCCCGTCACGTCTCCCGACATGCCGATGATCCCCGACACGTCATACGTCGGCGCCGGGTCCTTCTTGATCGCGGGCGTGCCGATGTCAACGCGAAGCTGCATCATCGTCGAGAAGACATTCTGGATGCTCGTGATGAACGGCGTGATGAATGCTGGGTCCATTCGTGCTCTTTCTGGAAAACGTGCGTGCTCGTGTGCTCTCACATCGGACCGATCGGCCCGGGGTTGCAGTCGTTCCGATCAATCCCCCCCAACTTACACCCCCGCCGACGCGTGCGCTCCGCGGGGTTCCGAAACTGGTCGGGTCATCACCCGCGCTTCAGCGAGCCGGCACATCCGCCCGACGTCGACGATCAGCGACACCCCGCCGTCGTCACGCACCGTCGCGCCCGATACCGGGCCAGCGCGATCCACCATCTCGTCCA
The DNA here is from genome assembly GCA_019750095.1 of Phycisphaerales bacterium. Lineage (GTDB taxonomy): Bacteria > Planctomycetota > Phycisphaerae > Phycisphaerales > UBA1924 > UBA4658. The sequence continues at coordinate 7,325 of JAIEOW010000161.1, read as the reverse complement.
GCGGCTTGATGACCACTTCCTGCTGCCCGATGAGCTTCGTCACCATCAGCCCCACGCGCTTGTCGCCCATCGCCAGGATCACCGCAAAGGGCGACTCGTCACGCTTGTGCTCGGGCAGCTCGAACACGTCGCACCCGTTCAGCAGCGGCACGACCTCGTCCCGCAGCCGCATCACCGGTGATCCGCGGATGCTCGAAAGCTGCGAGCCCTCGGGCTTGACGATCTCGACAACACTGGCCAGTGGAACGGCATAGGTCTCGGTCCCGATGCGCACCATCATCGCGGTCAGGATCGCCACCGTCAGCGGGATCTTGATCGTCAGCACCGTGCCCTTGCCCTCAACGCTCTCCAGATCGACCGAGCCCTTGATCTTCTCGATGTTCGTCCGAACCACATCCATGCCCACGCCGCGACCGGAAAGGTCCGTGACCTTCTCCGCCGTGCTGAACCCCGCCGCAAAGATGAACTTGTACACATCCGCATCGGACATCTGCGCGAGCGTCTGCTCCGTCGCCAGGCCGCGCTCGATCGCCTTCTTGCCGATGCGTGATCGCGAGAGCCCCTTGCCGTCGTCCTTGATCTTCACCTGCACGAACGAGCCCTCGTGGCTCGCGCTCAGCGTGATCGTGCCGCAGGCGTTCTTGCCGGCCTTCACGCGATCTTCCGGCATCTCGATCCCGTGGTCGGCGCTGTTGCGCAGGATGTGCACCAGCGGATCGCCCAGTTCCTCGATCACCGACTTGTCCACTTCGGTGTGCCCGCCCTCGATCACCAGCTTGATCTCCTTGCCCGTCTTGCGGGCAAGATCGCGGATCAGGCGCGGATAGCGCCCAAACAGCTTGTCCAGCGGCTGCATGCGCGTCCGCATCACCGCGACCTGAATGTCGCCCGTGACGCGATCCAGCGAGCCCGTCGCCGTAGTGAATGTCTCATGAAACTCGTGCGAACCGATGCCCGTCGACTGCGCGTTCCGCGCGATCGCCGCCAGGCGGTTCTTCTGCAGCACCAGCTCGCCCACCAGATTCAGAAGCGCCTCAAGGCGGCCAACCTCGACACGAATCGTCTGGTCGGCCTGCACGGCTCCCTTGCTCTCGCCGCCATCGCTGGCGCCCGATGCCGGAGCCGCCGCACTGGACGCCGTGTTCACGCTCGCCGCAGCCGGTGCGCTCTCCGTCGGCATCACTGGTGATGTCGGAGCCGCGCTCACCGCAGCGGGCGCGCTTTCATCGTCCGCCGCGGGCTCAGCCGACGGCGTCGTGGTGGCACTCATCGCGCTCGGCAATGCCTCGTCGCGTTCTTCAACGATCACGCCGTCGGTCGCCAGTGCCCGCTCCATCGATGCGCCGGGCTCCAGCGTGTGCCGCTCATCCAGTCGGCCCTCGGTCAGCAGCGTCTTGATCGACGCGCACAAGCCATCGATCGGGCGCTTCACCAGCGTCGCATACGCCAGACCGTCGGTCTGCTCGCGGATCAGCTCGAACGCGCCCTGCACGCGCGGGAGGAGCTGCGCCATCATCGGCTCGCTCAGATCCTGCTCGCTCCCCACCTTCATGATCGCGTCGGCGAGCTTCTCCATCTGCCCGAAGTCAAAGAACCGCGCGCTCTTCAGCATCGACTCGCCCAGCTCCGACAGCTTCGACGCGCCGCTCTGGCGACGCTCCGCCGAGCGGAACATGCCGATCGCCTCGTCCGCCTGGGCGATCGTCTCGCGCAGGTCGGCGACCAGGAACTCGATCAGCGAAGACTTGCTGTCATCCAGCCGCAAGGGCAGCCGCTCGATCGGCGACGTCGCACCCGCGCTCGTCCCCGAGTCCGACTGGGTGTTCGTCACTTCGGCCGAAGCCGTGCGAGCCGGAGTCTCTTCGATCGTGGCCGACACAACAGGAGCGGCCTTGGCCTCCGCAACCGCTGGGGCCGCGGTCGCCATCGTCGGCACCCGCCCCTCGCCGATCTGCGCAAGCGCGTGCACGAGCGCGTCGTCGGCCTTCACCAGATCCTCGCCGGCGCGCAAGTTCCCGAACTGCTTCTTCAGCACGTCCACCGCCCCAAGAATCAGGTCCATCGCCGCCTTGTTCAGCACCACCGAGCCCGCACGGGCGCTGTTGAGCGCACTCTCCGCGGCGTGGGCGATCTCCACAAGGTTCGTCAGCGCAAGAAAGCTCGCGCTCCCCTTGATCGTGTGCAGCGCGCGGAACACCCGGTTCAGCATCTCCGGATCGCGCGGCGTGCCCTCCAGCACCACCAGATCCTGGTCGAGCTGCTCCAGCAGCTCGCCCGATTCGGTCAAGAAGTCCTGCACGATTTCCTGATCAAAGCTCACGGGTCTTCTCTTTCTGCTATGGATCCGCTCGGTGTGGTCTGCCGCCGTCGTCCCGTCGTTGTTCAGTCTTCCTCGCCATCGCTCAGCCGATAGCAGAATCCCTGCGGAATCGGCAACTGCTCGAACGGCACGTCCAGCCCGCGGAGCGTCTCGGAGTGCCCGATGTACAGGGTGCCATCCTCGCGAAGCTGCTGCCCGAACGTTCCGATCACCTGCGTCTTCATCGCGTCGTCAAAGTAGATCAGCACGTTCCGGCAGAAGATCACGTCGAACTGCCCGAACCGCTTGGCTCCGAGGCGATCTTTCAGGTTGTGCTTCTGGAAGCTCACCATCGACTGGATGCTCGGGTCCAGCACCCAGAACGCGTTCTCACGCTTGAAGTAGCGCTGCTTCACGAGCGCGGGCGTCGTCCGCAGCGCATAGTCCGTGTACTTGCCGCTCTGCGCGATCTCGAGCACCAGCTCGCTGATGTCCGTCCCCACGATCTCCACGTGCCAGTCCATCAGCCGGATGCCCAGCGTCCGGTGCACGATCATCGCCAGCGTGTACGGCTCCTCGCCCGATGAGCACGCCGCCGACCACAGCCGCAGCCGCTTCGTCGACTTCCGCGATTCGAGCAGCTCCGGCAGCGTGACCTTCTCAAACACCTCGAGCTGCGGCTCGTTCCTGAAGAACGACGTCTCGTTGATGGTGATCTTGTTGAACATCTCCTGAAACTCGTCGTCCTGGTACGGACCCATCGAGATCAGCGAGACATACTGGTCGTAGCTGTCGATCTCCAGCTCCTGCAATCGCCGACCAAGCCGCGACTCCAGCACGTACTTCTTGCTCTCGGGAAAGTGAATCCCCGCGCGGTCGTAGATGATCTTCGCCAGCTTCTGGAACTGGGCAGAGCTCATCACCAGCTTGTTGGACGTCGTCTCAGACATTCGGTTCTTTCTTTGTGCGTCGGCGTCTTGCCCGGCGCGGTGCACATCGACATCGCGCTCGCTCAGCTCTCGATCTTCCGTGGCTTCGGGCTCAGGCCGCGCGGGCCCCGGCGTTCAAGTACCCCTCAAAGAGCTTGTCCAGATCCAGCAGAATCACCAGCCGATCCTGCAGCTTCGCCACGCCCGCCAGATACCCAGAGTCGATCCCGCACGCCATCGCCGGCGGCGGATCGATCACCTGCGAGGTGATCTCCAGCCCCGCCTGGCTCACGCGATCAACGATGAACCCGAGAACCTTGCCCCCGACCTCCACCACCATGATGCGGCTGTGCTCGGTGTGCTCGCTCGGCGCCATCGCAAACCGCTTCCGCAGGTCGATCACCGGCACGATCCGGCCACGAAGGTTGATCACACCCTCAACCTCCTTCGGGCTCTGCGGCACGCGCGTGAACTCCGACATCCGGTTGATCTCCTGCACCGACATGATGTCCACGCCGAACTCTTCCGAGCCCAGCTTGAACGTCACCAGCTTGAAGCTACTGGGCGAGCTCGACGCTCGCGCCGCAGCGATCAACTGATTCATCTTCCCGGTCGTGTTCGTGCTGGCAGGCGGATTGGCGACAGCGGTCATGGTGCGTCCTCCGAAAGTCGTCGGTGCCGGCGGCGCCGATGCGCCGCTCCACAGTGCTATCGACCGCATCCCCCGCGCGCTTGACGCCCGCCGAACACCACTCAGAGAACAAGTGCAATTCAGGAAGACCGATAAGCCCGATGACCCACAACCGCCGCGCGACCGACGATTCTGCGCACCAATCCAGTCCGCGGCGCGAACCGGAGCGGCCAGCCCAAAGCCGGCACCAGCAAAGTGCGACCCGATTGTTCACGGCTTTTCCGGCGCGTCCCCACCACTCACCCTGCAGCCCGCATCCCCACCGGCACCAGCGTCGCGATCGACTGCGCCATCTGCTCGGGTGTCATCGATGTCCCGCCCACGTCCGCCGCGGCTTTGGGCATGCCATACACCACGGATGTCCCGGGGTCTTGCGCCAGCAGCACGCCACCCGCGGCTTTCAGTTCCTGCCCGCCCACCTTGCCATCGTCGCCGATGCCCGTCAGCACGATGCCCAGGCAGTGTTTGCCCGACTGCCGCGCCGACGATGACAGCAACTCGTTCACGCTCGGCTTGAAGGGAGCGTTCTTCGGATCATCCGAGACTTCCAGCCGGATCGGCCCGGGTCCGATCGCCCGGACGCGCCCGTGGCGCCCGCCGGGGATCACGTACGCCGTGCCCGCGTGCAACGGCATGCCGTGCTCGCCGTGCACCACGCTGATCGCCGACATTCCATCCAGCCGCTCACTCATCGCCTTGGTAAAGCTTGCGGGCATGTGCTGCGCGATCACGATCGGGCAGGGGAGCGCCGGGGGCAGATTGCTGAGAATCGCTTCAAGCACCGGCGGCCCGCCCGTGCTCGATCCGATCGCGATCAGGTCAATCCGCCGACCCGTCAGAGAAATCGGGCGCAGGTCCATCGCCGCCGCCGCGGCCTGATTCGCGGCCTGGTGCGCCGCCGCCAGCGCGTTCAGCGGCCTGGGCAGTGTGCCCGGGACGATCGGCTTCCGAGAAGTTTCCGCGGGTTCGCCCGCTCCACGCAGCGCGTGCCGCCGGGCTCTTGACGCACCGATGGCCTTGATCTTGCGAACAAGATCTTCGCGCATCGCCTCCATGTTGGTGGAGAAAAAGCTCGCGTCCTTGGCGATTATGTCCGCCGCGCCCTCGCGCAGGGCCTGAAGTGCATCATGGCTTCCCGCGCTCGTGAGCGACGAGCAGACCAGCACCATCGGCGGGCCCTCGGGCAGGTCCTTGCACTCGCGCTTGATCGCCGTCAGGGCCTGGTGCCCGTTCATGATCGGCATCTCGATGTCCAGTGTGATCACGTCGGGGCTGAGCTTCTTGGCCTTTTCAACAGCTTCCTGTCCGTTGCGGGCCGTGTCGATCACCACAAGCTGCGGATCACTGGCGATGAGCTGGCTGATCGCCTTGCGCATGAATGCGGAGTCGTCGCAGACCAGAACCCGGATCTGACCAGCCACCCCTGACGCCGAGGGTTTCGGCGCGGGTGCGGGCGAGGGAATGGACGAGAAACTGCTCACGCGGCACGACGCTCCGGTTGCACCCTTCCCACGAACTGGGGTTATCGTGCCGCAGAGCGATCATCTTGATGGTGCTTGAGCGTTTGCACCCCAACTCGCGCCCGCGATGTTCCACGTGGAACATCGGCGTGTTTGAGGGACCCCAGAGAAGTGGGGATGCCGCGGCAATCTCGGCAAGATTTCCCTTAGCCCAGGGATTGTTTCCGCTTCTTCCCGGACAAATAACTCTCCATGATCGTCGCGGAAAGGTCGCCGGCGGCGCAGTAGTACGCCACGCCCCGCGTGAGTCGCGTGAACTGCTCGACAAACCCCACCCAGTCCATGCTGTGATATTCCTCGATGAGTGCGAAGGTGCTCATGCGGATGCCCAGTTGCTGGCACCGGAGTGCCTCGTGCAGCGTGGCCTGTGTCGAGGCGGGGTCAGGGGGATAGATGAGGTTCAGGGTTTGGCCGATGCCTTCTTTGGATTGGGTGAGGTGGGCCGTCGGCTCGCCGTCGGTGATGATGAAGATCTGCTTGTTGGGCGCGCCGCGGCGGGCCAGGGTCTGGCGGGCGAGCTGCAAGCCGTGCTGGAGATTGGTAAAGTGCGGGTGCGTCAGGTTCGCCTGCTCCAGAGGCACACGCACGCGGATCTCATACTGGCGCGTGGTGATCGGCTTGGGCATGATCAGCGGGAGGTCCTTGGGCGCGATCGGCTCGGCGACCGAGGCAAACCCGATCACATCCACCGTGTCCATCGGAAAACGCTGCGAGACGAGCGACTTCATGCCCATCGCCACGCGCTTGGCGGCGATGTGGCGACCGTAGCGGGCCATCGAGCCCGACAGATCCAAGAGCAGCACCGTGGCGCAATCGCTCACGGCTTCGACATTGTGCAGGACGAAGTCGGCTTCCTGCAGGTCGATGCCAACGACTGAGTCTCTGGTCTGGAGTGCCGGGCCGCCGCGACGGAGAGCCTCGCGGACGGTCTCGATGACGGCGATCTCGCTCACCGGGTCGCCGAACTGATAGGGGCGTGTGCCGTCGGTGCGTTCGCCGACGCGACCCTGGCTGGCCGCGGCGTGGCCATCTTTCACGCCCGCACGCAGATCGCGGAAGATCTCAAGCAGCGCGGTGTGCTGCAGGCCCTGGACCATGCGCGGCGTGAGCTTGAGGTTGCCGCCCTCGTCTCGTTCAATCAGACCGGCTTCGACGAGCTGATCCAGGAGCTCCTGAAGCTGCTCATCAGGGTTACTCTCGAGCGCGTCGAGACCGTCCTGCCCATATTGAAGGATGAAGTTCAACAGCCCCGATGTGGGGAAGAGATCATCCGGCCCCAGAAACTGGTGATCGTCATCGGGTTGACCATACGAGAACTTCACGGGTGATCCTTGAAATTCGGGATTCCACTTGCGCCTGGAGATTCGCGTCGCATGCAGATTTCAGGGTTGGCCGATTTCGGTATCCACTGTGGATACGTCGCCAGACATGCTTTGGGTCGTTGATGATTGTCCGCTGATCCGGAAGCTGACGGCGGTGCATTGCCGCCCAAGCAGGTTCGAGTGTGTGGGGTTTGAAGATCCAGATGCATTGCTGGAAGCGCTTCGAAAGGCGATTTCGGAGAATCGTCCTCCAAAGGTCATTCTGATCGATTCGGAGATGCCGGGCCTGCCGGGCGTGGAAGTCGTACGAGGCGTTCGACGAGCGGGATTTGGCGGGCTGGTGTATCTGCACACCGGGACGATCACGCCCACGCTGCTGGCGCTGGTAGTGGACTCCGGGGCTGATGGAGCGATCTCCAAGAGCCAATCCAACCGCAAGATCCGATGGCTGCTGGGCCAGATCGGGACGCGAAAGTCGGGATGAGCCCAAAACGAACCGCGGCGACCGGAAAACGGTCGCCGCGAAAGTGCCCCGGAGAGGACTTGAAACAACAATCCCATGCG
>JAIEOW010000164.1 GCA_019750095.1 Phycisphaerales bacterium | reverse complement strand
TTGTTGTTCCGCGGGTTGGGCTGCCAGACCTCGGCCAGGCAGATGCGGCACGAGGCCACGATGCTCAGCCCGTCGTGATAGCAATACTGCGGAATCTCGATCCCGGCCTGGTTGGCCACCTGCAGGATCATCTGGCCGGGGGTGAAGGTACAGGTCTTGCCATTAATGGTGATCGAGGGCATAGGGGACAGATGCTAGCAAACACACCCCCCACCCCCAAACCCGCTCCTCAATCAACTGGCTCCCTTCCGTATTGGGCGGGAAATACCCATATCTGGGGATCATCTTTACATGCCTAGGGGTCGGAGGAATCCGGCAATTTGAAACCGGCGGTTGCCCGATCCGGGTTTTCGAGTTACCCTGTGAGTGGAGTTCGGGAACTGTTCCCGAACCCGTATCCAGGAGCCGCAGTCCCTTGAAGCGTTGGATTCTTCAGCGAGACGATCGCGGCGTCGCCGGCTTTTCAGCCATGCGGCGCTCATGATCTTCGGGCCTGCCGCTCATTTCTGGTCAGATCAAGAACACACGCTCGGCGTCTGCGGTGTGCGACGCGCCGGAGCATCTGCCCGATCGCGCGCGTGGCGCGTGAGGGGTTTCGTGTTGATCCATCGCACCCAACGAGGAGTTTGAACCATCCCCCCGCCCCGCCCCTCTTTTCAGCGTGACAATCAGGTCCGCCGCACCCGTGTCAACCACATGATCCGCATCTCTCCGATCCGCGTGATCGGTCCGAATGAGGAGATGCTCGGCGTGATCGAGACCGCCGACGCCATTCGCATGGCCGACGAGGCCGGGCTTGATCTCGTGGAGATCTCGCCCGATGCGCGCCCGCCGGTGTGCAAGATCATGGACTATGGCAAGTTCAAGTATGAGTCGGGCAAGAAAGAGCGGAAGAACAACGCAGCGAGCAAGCAGACGGAGATGAAAGAGGTCCGCCTGGGCCGCTCCGTGAAGATCGATCCGCACGACGTGCAGATCCGCATCGATCAGATCCGGCGATTCCTGATCGCGGGGCACAAGGTGATGGTGACCCAGAAGTTCCGCGGGCGCGAGATCGCCCACCGCGACATGGGGCTGATGAACCTGGCCAAGGTTCGCGATCAGGTTCTGGACATCGCCAAGGTCGAGCAGACGCCCCGCTGGTTCGGCAAGCAGGCGAGCATTATTCTGGCACCAGACAAGGCCAAGGTTGAGGCCCTGAAGCGCAAGCTGGCCAAGGAGAAGGCCGAGAAGGAAGGCATCTCCGAAGAGGCCGCCATGAAGGCCCACGACGACGAGGCCGCCAAGGCCCTCGCCGCCGCCGAAGCTGCGCAGCCCGACGACGATGATGATGACGATGACGACGAGCCAGGCACGCCGGGCTGAGTCGTTCGATTCAGGATCGTGTGAAACAAACGCCTCCGATGTGCTGACGCACTCGGAGGCGTTTTGCTTTATGCGCGGCGTGCGGGCTGAGACACGACCCGGATCGCGTCACTTTCCGATCGGGGCCTGAAGGATGACCGTAACCGATCCCGCGGTGACGGCGACGCGACCATCCATGAGCGCCGTCGCAGTCGGGCGAGCACCGAGCAGGATCGGACGCGAGTCCACCAGCGTGGCGCCCGAGCCCGGCTGCACATCCAGCGCGTGGAGCGAGAACATCATCATGCCGTCGCTGGAACGACCCTCGGCGACGGTCTCGATGGTCACGGCGCGGCCGTCGGCGGGGCGCGGCTTGATCATGTTCGTTGCGCCGTCCATTCCATCGACGCCCGCGAGCGTGCCGTCGGCGCTGAAGATCGCCAGACCCTGCTGTGTTGCGATCGCAAAGCCCGAGCCCTGCGTGCCCGAGAGCGGGAAGGCGTCAACCGCGGCGGTCGCCTCGACGTGCGTGCGCGGCACTTCCAGCGGGGCTTGGCGCAAGCGTCCGGTTGAGATCGAGGCGAGCCACATCGTGCGATTCGGGTCCAGCAGCACGGCGTGGTCGCCGAAGAGCCACATCGCTGTCGCCGGCATGATGTCTGGGCTGGTGATCGTCCAGTTGGGCTGACCGGTGGCGATGTCCATGCACACCACGGCGGAGTCCAGGCAGGCGACGAGTGCGCCGCTCTCGGCAAAGCCGACCCACCGCACGTGACCCCCGACATCGCCGATGCGCTGCAGCGGGCGACCCGTGCGGGCGTCGATCACCTGCATGACCGGTCGCAGATCGACCACCGCGCCGTTGGCGCCGGCGACTTCTGAATCACCCGCGACCACGAGCGTTCCGGAGGAGATATCCACGTCATACACGCGGCCCACGCCGGTGCGCGATTTCCAGAGCACCTCGCCGGTATCGGTGTCGATCGCGGCGGCTCTGCCGCTGCGCTGCACCACCACGAGCGTGCGATCGTCCATGCTGACGATGAGGTTGGTCGGTCCGACATCGCCCTCGGCGGGCGTGGAGAGCCGATCGGCCATCACGCCGCGCACGCGGCGCATGCCCGCGCCACGCTGTTCGGCACGATCGAAGAGTTCGGAGAACTTCGGGCTCGTCCACTTGACGCCCATCATCCCACCCTTGTCACCCTGGGCGGCGACCTTCTCGATGACGCCGTCGGCGTCTTTGACGAGCGCGAAGTACGCCGACTCGCCGGTCATCTTGACGAGTTTGCCCTCCCCGCCTTCGCCGACGGGTTTGGACCAGAGCCGCGTCAGCGGCTGGGTGGTGCCCGGACCCTCGGCGCCCGGACCCCAGATGCTCACCGACTCGTCGTTCTCAAGCGCCAGCAGGTTGACCACCTGCGGGGTGCGCTCGGTGAGCAGCGGCTCCATGAGCATCCACCCGGGGATCGCCTGCGCGCCTTCGGTGCGCAGCGGGCCGATACGGGGCCAGCGCATGGACGCGGCCAGTCTCTGGGCCAGTTCCGCACCCACCTTGTCGGCGTCGAGCGTCGCGCCACCCGCGGTGAGCACGAGATCCGGGAAGCGCTGGCGGACCGTCCGCAGGATGCCAGCCGCGGCCGACAGCTGGCGGCGATTGCGCATGTCGACAATCAGTCGGCCCGCGAGGTCGCCAACGACCGGCATGGGCGGCGCGGGCTGCCGCATCGCTGATCGCAAACCCGACTCCAGCGCGGCGGAGGCATTCTGATCACGCTTGGCGACGACGTGCGCATCGGCCAGGCGCGCCCAGAGGCCCGGGGTGATCTGCGCAAGCGGGTATTTGCCAGCGAGCAGTTCAAGCTGCTGCTCGGTCGGCGTGCCGCCGAGCGCGGCGAGCTCGGCCTGTGCCGCGGCTTCCTGCGCAGCGTAGACCGACGGGCCGTGTTGCTTGAGGAGTCCTTCGATCCGGCGCGCGGCTTCGATCTCACCCCGGATTGAGACCTGCGGCCCGCGCCAGATCGCTCCGGCGAGCGTCGAGTCATTGAGCACGCCCTGGTAGCGGCTGGCCGCGTCTGGATACTGATCATTCAGTTCGCTCAACCGACCCGCGGCGAGCGCGTGCGCGAGACGATCCTCGGGTTGGAAAGAGACCTCGCCCAGCAGCGTGACCAACTCCGCAAGCTGCGAGCGATCGGTGATGGGCTTCTGGCCGCCCGTCGACCCTTGCGCGGGCTTTCCGCTCGCGACGGCGGGTTCGAGCGCGGTGGCGAGCATGCCCTGCATCGCGCCGATCAGCCGCTCGCGTGCGCGCCAGGTGCTGTCGTTCTGCGGGGCGATCTTGAGTGACGCCATGGCCTGGCGCACCGCCCCGGCGATGCGATCCGGATATCCGGCGCGATACGCAAGCTCGGCGAACGTCACGGCGGGCGATGGGTCTTTCGGATCAGCCGCGATGCGCGACGTGAGCAGTTTCTCCGCAACTTCCCAGACCAGATACGAGTGCAGCCGACCATCGTCGGCGACCACGAGCTGGCTGTCGAGCGGGAGCAGATTGCCCGTTTCATCGAGCACCAGCGAGCGGCTGATCGAGGGATCCGCCGACGAGACGACCGTCGCGCCGGTGGACGTCGGCAGCACGATCTCGTCCCCCGCGATGACCACGCGTCCGCGAATGCCCGGCGGGGGCACGGGCTTGGAGACCTGCATCGGCGCGAGCTCAAACCCGGCCATCGGCAGCACACCCACGCGCTCATCGCCCACGAGCACCAATCGTTCGCCTGAACGCAGCAGATACTTCGGCGAGACGCCAGCGAGCTCGCTCATATCGCGTTCACCGAGGATCGCGCCGGTTCGGCGGTCCAGCCGCAGGAGCTTGCGCATGTCCGGTGCGATCACCACGATCGAATCGCCATCGACGATGGGGCGCTGCAACTGCCAGGCCATGGGCTGCTCACCCGAGGAGCCGGTATCGACCGGGACGAGCCGCACCCAGCGCACGCGTCCGCTGTTGACCTCGATCGCACCGACGACGCCGAGACGATCGCCGCGATAGACCACGCCGCCCTCGACGGTTGAACCGTCGGCGCCCATGGATTGGAGCACCCAGGGCATGGACCCCGCGCTACCCACCGGGCGCACCCAGCGTTTGGCGCCGGTGGCGATTTCCAGCCCGATCAATGACAAGCTCACGAGCCGACGATCGGGCAGGTACTTGCGGGCGGGAATGACCGCAACGCCCTCGGCGATCTGGATCGGTCCGCGCACCGTGGCTTCTTCCAGCATCTCATCGAGCGTCTCGAGCCGCACCGTCCACTTCAGTCGCCCGCTGGAGGTATCCAGCCCGTGCACGCGGTCGTCGCCATCGGTTCGCGCGCCGGAGCTGGCCCGACCCGTGGCCACGACGATGGTGCGTCCCTGTACCGCGAGAGTGCAGAGATCTTCGCCGCGGCCGCCCCAGTTCATGCCCATGCCGGCGAATCGCCGGCGATCGCCGCGCAGCCCCGAATCTCGCGCGGGCGCATCGGCCACGCCCGGGGAGATGCTCCAACGCGGCGCGAGCGTGAATCGATCCCACGCGCTGACCATCGTGCCATCGGAGACGAACACGCTGTCACCCGAGACCGTGGGCAGGATCAGCAGCTCGCGCGCCATCGTGGGAATCTGCACGCCCTGCGGGGTCACCGCGTTGCGCGGATTGAACGTGGGGACCTCGGCCTGCATCGGGTTCGCCGTGATCGGTGCCGACCACAACGGCTTACTCACCATCTCTCCCGCCTGCGCTGGGCTGGAGGGTGTCAGCGGCGAGACCGCGCCCCTGAGCGCGCCATCCGGCCAGCGAAACGCCTCCGCCCCGGCACCATCACCCAGATTCGCGTCCTTGGCCCAGCGTGCTGCGCGGGAGCGTGTTTCCGGGCGATCCAGATACTGCGCGACCTGCGCGGCGAGGTTCGCCGCGTCGGCGTTCCTGGAACGGTCCGGATGACGCTCGATCTGATCCAGGATCAGGTTCGCCGCTTCGAACCGCGCATCGCCAAGGGCTTGCTGGGCGAGTTGCAGTGCGCCGCTCAGCCCGCTGGGCGTGAGCAGCAGCGTCTCTTCGAGTTGCGCCCACGCGCCCTCGCCCGCCGCACGATCGCCGCGCGGCCCGAGCGTGTCGCGATAGCGTTCCAGAAGCTGGGGGTTGGCGAGCAGGACATCGTGGACCGTCTCGCGGACGCTGATGTACAGGTTGGGGTCTTTGGCGGATTGGTGGACGCTGTCGCCGTGGTTTTCGAGCAGCACCTGCAGGACGCGTACGGCCTCGTCAAAGTTACCCGCCGAGATGTGCTCGCGCACGCGAATCAGCGAGTCGGTGGCAAACGGAGAATCGTCGACGTACACCGGGTTGGCTTGATTCCCGGGGTTGACCATCTGGGCCTGGACCCGGACGGGCGCGAGGAACACGCCGCACGCCAGCCCGGCGGTCGCCAGCAGTATCGACGCAAGCCGCGAAGTTCCGAAAACCAACGCTCGATTCCGCCTATGCCCACGATCCATGCTGGCTCCTTGTGGCGGCACACTCCGCGTCGGCGTCACAGCCGACGCCCATTGAGTTTATGGGGACCAAGCCCGAAGGTTCTCCTGAAAGGGCGAACATCAGTTGGATTCCTGCTTGGCCGATGGCCCGTGTTCCTGCCCCGATTCACGGGCACAAGGAGGTCGGAGCCATGTTCACCCCCGAGCTGCCCGCCGTCTCGCCTTCGGTCACGCCTGCCGCCTCACGTGGGCTCTTTGGCGTCCCCACCGCCTTTGGCGCGCAGGTCTCGGCATTCGAACGTCGGCGGGCGCTCCGGGTCTGGATGCTGATGCTGGCCATCGTGCTCATGAGCGTCGCCGATCTGTACATGACCCTGACCCACCTCAACAGCGTCGGGATGGGTGAAGCCAACCCGATCGCTCGCTGGGTCATTGGCTACGGCTCACCCTGGCTGCTGGGCATCTGGAAGTTCGGGTGCATCGGGCTGGCCTGCCTGATCTTCGCGATTGCGCGGCACCGCTGGTCGGGCGAGGTGGCCTGCTGGGCATGCTTTGCCGTGCTCACCGGGCTGACCCTGCACTGGATGGCCTATTCCGCCGAGGCGAGCGCGCTCACGCCGCAAATGCACCTGATCGCGGCGGGCGAAGCGTCCAACTGGGTACGCATGGGCAACTGATCCGCGTGCGAGCTCACCCGCGGCGGACTTCGACCTTGCCGCCGGCGACGTCTTTGATCTGATAGCCCATCGCCGCGAGATCGTTGCGGATCGCATCGGACCTTGCAAAGTCTTTGGCCTTCTTGGCCTCCACACGCTCGTTGAGCTTGGCGAGCACCGCCGGGTCGGCCTCGCACCCGATGAACACGCCGATGTCGGTCTGGGCGCTCTTGGCCTGTTCCAGTTCCAGCACACCCAGCACGGCGTCGATCTCGCGGAGCAGCTCGGCGTCTTCGGGTCCGGGCGCATCGACGCGTCCGAGCCAGCCGTTCAGCTCACCAAGAACGCCGGCGATGTTCAGATCATCGTGCATTGCCGCGGCGATGGCCTCGCGGCAAGCCCCGCGTGCGGCCGCGTCGCTCGACGTCGACCCCTTGCCCGCGGTATCCATGAACCTGCGCCAGCGTTCGACCATGCGGGCCGAGTCTTTGAGGCCCTGTTCGGTGAAGTTGGCATTTGAGCGATAGTGCGTGCGGATGAGTTCCAGCCGGATCGCCGCGGGAGCGATGCCCTTGCCCTCGGGCGCGGGGAGATAGAGCTGGCGAGCGGTGAAGAAGTTGCCCTTGCTCTTGCTCATCTTCGCGCCCTCGACGAAGAGAAAGCGCGGGTGGAACCACATGCCTGCATACGGCCCGCTGTGGCTGGCGTTGAAGGCGCAGCAGGATTGAGCGATCTCGCACTCGTGGTGCGGGAAGATGTTGTCCTCGCCGCCGGAGTGGATGTCGATGATGGGCTGGGCATCAGGAACCTGCATCTGCACGAGCTGCGCGGGCGACAGGACGCTTCCTGAGCCGCAGAGGCGAGCCGCGGACATGACCGAGCACTCGATGTGCCACCCCGGATAGCCCGCACCCCAGGGCGAGTCCCACTTCATGATGTGGGTGGAGTCTTCTTTCCAGAGCAGGAAATCGGCGGGGTGCTTCTTGCCCGACTGGTTCTCGGTGCCCACGCGCCCGCCCGCGCCCTCGCGGAGCGCGTCGAGCGTGTTGCCGCTGAGAGCGCCATAGCCCTCAAACGACGGCACGTGAAAGTACACCACGCGCGCGCCGGCTGGCCCGACGACATACGCGTGCCCGCGCTCAATGAGTTTGCCGATGAGCGCGATCATGCCCGGAACGTTGGCCGTGGCGCGGGGCATGAGCGAGGCGTCTTTGTCGTGCTCGATCGCGACCTTGAGCCCGAGTTTCTTGGCGTCGTCCAGGAATCGCATGGTGTAGAACCGCGCGATGTCGTACGGGCTGTTCGGGTCCAGCTCCACGCCGGGGGGGAGCTTGCCCGACTTCTTCTGTTCCAGCAGGCGACGCCCCGCGACGGCCATCTTGTCCTCGCCACCGCCGTCGGCCTGATCGTCGTCGGTCATGTGCCCGACGTCGGTGATGTTCATCACATGCACCACGCTCCGCGGGCCGGGGCCAGAGCCCTCGAGCTCGCACAGCGGGCTCTCGATGAACCTTCGAAGCACGTCGGCGGCCAGAAACGACCGGAAGTTGCCGATGTGGGCATCGTCATAGACCGTCGGACCGCAGGTGTAGAACGTGACCCGCTTCGGATCGCGCGGCCGCAGCGGTTCGAGTCGGCGATTGAGCGTGTTGTAGATGCTCAGGGGCATGGGCGGGGCATCTTATCGGCGATCCGATGCCCTTCCTCGTGCCCACACCGATGATCCATCGCGACACGCGGAACCTCATGCGATCAGCAGCCACGGCCTCGCATGTTCGCATCCTGTTTGCCCGCGAGACTTCGATCTGGGCGATCGATCACGTGGCCCCAGAGTCTCGAAGTGCCGACGCCAACCGACTCGCGGGGATCACCATCGCCACCACAAATCCGGCGATCGGGATCAGGGCGGCGAGGGCAAAAAGCACCAGGGCCACAAACCCCGCACGGTCGCCGCGGAGTGCGGCCGTCGCCAGCGCGACCGTGATCAACAGCGGCACAAGCACGATGACCCCCGCAAACAGCGGCGTCCGCAACACGCCCGCGAACTCGATAAACAGGCGTGAGTACGCGGGGAGCGTAACACCGAAATCACGAAACAACTCGACATACTTCGGCGTCAGAATCCCGACCAGGGCGATGGCAAGCCCCCAGAGCGTCATCGCCGCGATCCCGGCCATGACGACCCGGACCACGCGCGTGTTCCCGGAGGCCGAGCGATCCGCAGGTTGGGAAGTGGCCAGTGTGGTCATGGAACAAGAGTAGTTGGGGACCCGCGACGTAGAGTTTCACATGAGCCGATACGAACAGTTCCAGCAGTTCCGCACCCGCCTGAACCAGAAGATCCTCGGCGAGCCCGGCAGCGGGCAGCCCGGGGCCGGCACCCTCGTCACCAAACGGTTTTTCGCGCTCGACGACCAGACCTATCGCGACACGAGCGCCGAGACGCCGCCCGGGCTGGACAAGAAGACCAAGGAACTGCTGGGCCTCGCCGCGAGCATGGTGCTGCGCTGCGACGACTGCATCGCGTATCACATCGACCAGTGCGTGCAGGCCGGGGCCAGCGACCGCGAGATCTGGGAGACGTTCGACGTCGCCCTCATCGTCGGCGGCTCGATCGTGATCCCGCACCTTCGGCGGGGGGTGGAGTTTTTGGAAGAGTGCCGGAAGCACCACGGCTGAGCACGTTCGCTCACTTCCCCCGCCGCTCCCCCCACCGCACCACCGCGCTCTGACGCTTGGGAAACACCGCCACCTCGCTCCCGACCGCCAGCATCGCGTGCTGTGGCGGGCGGTCGGTCAGGAAGCCAAAGTCCGGGCCGAACATGCTGGCCATGTCCAGCCGCACCGCCGAGTCGACCACCGGGTACACGCCCCAGCTCGGGTGGATGATCTCATACACCAACCCGCGGCCGTCCTGATCCGCGCCGAAGATCAGCGGGCGATCGGTCAGCCAGCGTTCTACGGTGCTTGGCCCATGCTCGCCGGGCGTGCTGGTGGGGAGCGCGGCGTGACCTGCCCCGCCGCCCGCCCCGCCCGGACGCGTCGGTGGTTTGGAACCGACCACCCTCAGCATCTGCTCGCGCACCGGCATCTCGCGCGTCACGTGTGATCCCGGCGCAAGCCCGCCATCTGGCCAGAGCACGCGATACTCGGCGCCGATCAGCATCGTCTGCTGCTTCACCTCGCACTCCACGGGCGCGGCGACGCAGGGCTGGTTGTGGGCCTTGCGCTGCGCCCAGGCCACCACGCGGCTGCTGACGATCTCGCGGATGCAGACCACTCCGCCGCGTTGACCCTGGCGGACGTAGAACTGCATGGCGATGGACGTAAATTGCGTGAGCGTCGGCCACTTGACGCCCATGAGCCGCATGTGCGTGCACTGCCGAGCGACGACGCTGACCACCGCTCCGCCCGCGGCCGAGCGGTCGCCCTTCAGGAAACACGTGTGCATGGGGGCATCGAGCACGAGCCCGCCGTCGCGATCGCCACCCGCGAGCACCGGGCGAGCAGCGCCTTGGCCGTGCGCGCTCATGCTCTCGCCGACGCCCGCCGGGGGCGCGGGGAGATAGCGGCTGAGCACCGCCGAGGGCACGGCCCAGCTCACCATTGTCACGCTCCCCCACCATCCTGTCATGAACGGGTGCGGCATGTGGGGCACACGATACGGCGTACGCTCCACGCGTGCCCCCCCAACGCTCTGAACGCGCAGGACTCGATCTCCGCGATGCGGCCTTTCGCACGCCGATCCCGCCCGCCCCCGTCGAACGATTTGATCTCCCGCATCCGACCCTGCCGAGCGGGCTGGATGGGCTCACGATCCTGCACATCTCCGACTTGCACGTGCGCCGATCGCTGCTGGCAACGGAGCGTTACCGGGTCATTCTGCACGCGCTGCAGCAGACGCCCGCCGACTTGATCTGTCTGACCGGCGACCTGATGGACGAGCCCGGCCACGAGCGTGCCGCGCTGGAGACCCTCCGGGCACTCGCTCAGCACTGGCGTCCTCGCGTCGGGGCGTTCTGCGTCTTCGGCAACCACGACACGCCGGAGTTTCAACGGCTCTGCAAGGCCGAACTGCGCACGGTGAACTTCATCGGCGGCCGCACGCTGGACCTTGCCCTCGGTGGGGCCAACCTGCGTCTCATCGGCTTGGATTGGCCCGAAGACCCGCTCGCGGTGCGATTGAGTGAGCCCACAAAGGTGCAAGGGCTGGAGACCTTCGAACTCGCTCTCGCCCACCATCCAACCTCCATGGTTGGATGCGCCGAACTGGGCGTGCCCGTGATGCTCGCCGGCCACACCCACGCCGGGCAAGTTCGATTGCACGCCAAGCTCGCCCCCCACACCTCCAGCGATCTGCCCCCCGATCGCGCCACCGGCATGCTCAGGTTGCGCGACACGCTCTGCTGCATCTCCCGCGGCCTGGGCGACGGCGTGGTGGAACACCTGCGGATCAACTGCCCGAGGCAGATGCCGCTGTACACGCTGCGGCGCAGGGAGATGCCTGGGGGGGAGAGCGCGATGGCTTCTCGGGCGATTCGTCAGGTTGTGGCGTGGTAGCGGGTCGCGAAGACCGCACGGCGATTACGCGGCGTCTCGCTGAGCACGCGGTTCACGCATTTCCGGATGTCCCGGCTTGGTCCGCACGCCGCTGAGTGTGTCGGGTTTTTCGCGCCAATCCTCGACGTTGCGCAGGTTCAGCTCGCTGGGCATGGTCTTGCGATAGCCAAGCAGCCGCACGACCTCGAGCACGTCAGTCCAGGTGGGGAACATCTTGTTGTTGCCGCGCTTGAAGGCCTCGATCGCGGCGATGAACAGGAACTGCTCGCTGGTCATCTCGCCTTCTTCGGCGCTTTTTGTGAAATCCGTGCGACGCCGACCCGGGCCGCGGCGGCGCTCAAGCCCGGTATCTTCCACGGCTTCCGGAATCTCGGAATCTTCACCCACCGTCCCCGCTCGGGCGGCCTTGGCCAGTTCGGCTAGCGCACGCCGATCGATCCCCAGTCGGCGGTCCACGACGCCTCCAGAACCCTGCCACGCGGCGTCGTGCGCCAGGGTCCGCTGCTGCTGATCTCGATTCTCGGGCGTTGAGGGCATGGGCGTCGCTCCAGGTCACGACGCCCCGCCACCGCCCCACCACATCAGAGTCAGAGGGAAAACGGCTTAGAAGTCGTCGTCTTCGTCCTCATCGTCCACGTCGTCGTCGAAATCGTCGTCGTCCTCGTCTTCGCCGAAGAACTCGTCGTCCTCGTCCTCAAACTCGTCATCTTCCTCAAACTCGTCATCCTCGCCCTCGGCGTCCCCCTCGTCGGCGTCATCGCCGTCGAGGTCTTCCCCAGCTTCGTCTTCTTCTTCGTCCTCGTCCTCGGCGGGCTCGTCCTTGAAGTGACGGGCGTCGTCGTCAGCAATGGGCATGAGCCACGACGGAGTCTCTTCGACCTGTTCATCCGTCAGCAACTCTTCGATCTTTTCCTTCAGCAGCATGTGATTCTTCCCCTGGATTGTCCGTCGATGAGTTCTGTCGGACCCCTTCTCGCCGTCCTGTCCTCTGGCCGGGCCTTGAAGGCCGGTACACTACTCTCCTGCGCCTGCGTGTCAACTCCGATGCTGACCCGCTGGTGCCTCCAGAACGACCATCCCCCGCCCCCTCAACACGCAATCCATACGACCCTTCTATGCCCCTCAGCCCCCCGAGCCAAGTTGGAGCCAAGGACGAACTGCAACCCGCAGCCGCCCTTCTGGCCATCGCCTTTCCCGGTCTGGGCCATTTTTACCTCGGGCACATCCACCGCGGGGCCTGCATCTGTGCGGGAATCATGGGGATGTTCCTGACCGGGTTGCTCATCGGCGGCATCTCCTGTGTCGACCGTCGAGAGAACTTCATCTGGTTCATGGGCCAGGCCCTCGTCGGCCCGCCCACCTTCATCGTCGATGCCCTGCACCAGAACCGCTTCAAGGTCCGCGACATGCAGACCATCCGCTCGGCCCGCCCCGATGAGGCCAAAGACCCCGACACCGGCTCGCCCACGCCCATCTTCATGGACAACGGCGTGCCTTCCGCCCGGACCGCCAAGGGCCAGATCATCGCACCCGCCTATCCCCCTTACGTCAAATCGCTTGGCCGCACGGGCGAGCTCGGGACGCTGTTCATCACGATCGCCGGGTTCATGAACGTCATTGTGGTGGTCGACGCTGCGTTCAATGTCCGCGCCCCGCGACGCCGAACCCAGCCGACGTCCTCAGGTGCCCGCACGCTGAAGATTCCGGGCACGGAATCGGTTGGGGGGGCCTCATGAACATGCTGCTCCCCGCGATTTCCGGTGTGCTCGCCATGACGCCCATGCCCAAGCCGCCGTATCGCCCGTTCATCGATCCCGTGCAGATCGACGGGTATTGGTGGATGTTCCTGCCGCTGATGGCACTGCTGATCGCCCTGGTGTACAAGGCGGTGAAGCACGCGAATCTCAAGACCTATTGGTGGGCCGTGGCCAAGATGACCCTGGAGATCGTCGCGGGCATGGTTCTGCTTGGGGTTACCTCGTATCTGGTGGTCGAGGTCTTTGCCCGGTACATCGTCGAGCACGCACCCCGCTGAGATCTACACTTGCCGCCCATGGACGTTGCCATCGCCAAAGCCGCGGCCCTGATCGAGGCCCACAGGTACATCCAGTCGTTCTCTGGCAAGGTCGTCGTCGTCAAAGTCGGCGGCTCGATCCAGGAAGACGACGAGCGGATGCGCGCCCTCCTTACCGACGTGGCCTTCATGTCGGGCGTGGGGATGCAACCGATCATCGTCCACGGCGGGGGCAAGTCGATCACTGAGGCCATGACCAAGGCGGGGCTGAAGGCCAAGTTCATCCAAGGCCGTCGCTACACCGACAAGGCCACGCTGGAGATTGCCGAGAACGTCCTTGTCAATGACGTGAACAAGTTTCTGGTCGACAACCTGAACGCCTCCGGCTCGCGGGCAATCGGGCTGCACTCACTGGGCTCGTGCGTGCTCATCGCCGAGCGGATGGGCCTGTTTGACCAGCAAACCCGGGAGCGGATCGACCTCGGATTCGTCGGCAACATCGTCGAGGTGAACGCCGTCCTGCTCAGAGCGCTCTGTGACGACGGGTACATCCCGGTGATCGCGCCCGTGGCCATGGGTCGTCGGCGACCGACGGATCCGCCGGATCCGGATGACCCCGGCAAGCTGAACGTGAACGCCGACACCGCCGCCGGACATGTCGCCGCCGCGCTGAAGGCCGAGAAGCTGGTCATGCTCTCAGACACCCACGGCATCCGCACCAGCAGCGAAGACCCCGACGCCTATGCGTCGACGCTGACCAAGTCTCAGATCGACAAGCTGGTTCGCGCCGGAGTCATCGGCGAGGGCATGCTGCCCAAGGTCGACGCCTGCCTGAACGCGCTGATCGCCGGCGTGCCCAAGGCCCACATCATCGACGGCCGGATCCCGCACTCGCTGCTGCTGGAGATCTACACCGACGAGGGCATCGGGACCCAGATCACCCTGCACTGATTGTCCCGCATCGCTTTGGCCAGACCGAGCCGGATAACCCGGATGCGGACTTGGTGAAACCCCAGCTCTGGCGATGGGGATATCCAGTATTTCACTCTTCGTGCTCCCCCTGCTCATCCCCACTTCGGTGGGGGCCGATGTTGGGCGTCCAGAGGTGCCATGGCTTGCGGCTCTGGGCAGTGTGTTTGCCTGACCCTTCAAAATCGATGCTGAGCCCAAATTGCGATGAACGAAGCCACTTCTCTTTCCGCGGTGCTTCACTGCAACAACCTTCCCACGCTCCCGACGGTGGGCGTGCAGGTGCTGACGCTGACGCGCAATCCCGATGTGAGCATGGACCAGATCGCAAAGGTCATCGAGACCGATCCCGCGCTCTCGGCGAAGGTCCTCAAAACCGTCAATAGCTCGATGTTCGGGCTCAAGAGTCCGTGCACGACCATCCGCCGCGCGCTGAACTTTCTGGGTCTTTCGGCGGTCAAGTCGATCGTGCTGGGTTTCAGCCTGGTTGAGTCCACGGGCAAGGTCAAAGGGGGGCCGGGGTATGACCTTGCCGCGCACTGGAAGCGATCGATCTTCGCCGCGGCGTCCGCACGGGCGCTTGCCCTGAGAGTGAAGTGCTGTGATCCTGAGGAGGCATTCGCCGCCGCGCTGTTTCAGGATCTTGGCGCGCTGGCGATGCACACGGCACTCGGCGCGGCGTATGCGGCGGCGGTGGGGCAGGAGCCTGACCACGGGAAGCACATGACGCTTGAACGGTCGGCGCTTGGCTTTACCCACGCAGAGGCGGGCGCGGCTCTCGCGAACAAGTGGCGACTGCCCGACCGCTACACCCAGACCATCCAGCACCACCACAACGCAGACGAGGCCGACGCTGACTCTCGAGATCTTGTCCGCGTCGTTTCGCTGGGTTCGACCATCGCCAGCGCGCTGGCTTCGCCCAATGGCGCGGTGCACTTGCCGGAACTCTTGAGCAAGGCCAAGCTGTGGTTCGGGCTGTCGTCTGGCGAGATGGCACCGGTGCTGACGCAGATCGGCAAGGACTCGGCGGAGCTCGGCAAGCTCTTCGGCAAGCCCGTCGGGGTGGTTCCGGAATCCGGCGAACTGCTGCGCCAGGCCAACGAGGCGCTGGTGTCGCAGCAGCTCGCCTCGATGCGTGAGGCCGAGCGCCTCAGGCAGGCCAACCAGGATCTCGAGCGTGCCACACTCACCGATGCACTGACCGGGCTCGGCAATCGCAAGAAGTTTGACGCCGAGTGCCAGAAGCTGCTCAATGAGTCCACCACGCTTGGCCGTGCGTTCGGGCTGCTGATTCTCGACGGTGACAAGTTCAAGAGCGTCAACGACACCCACGGGCACCACGTCGGGGATCTGGTGCTCAAGGAACTCGCAAGACGCATCAGCGAAAGCGTGGGGCAGCGCGGCGTGGCGTGCCGCTATGGCGGCGAGGAGTTCGGCGTGCTGCTGGCGGGTGTGACCCTTCCGGAAGCCGTCGGCGTCGCAGAGGAGATCCGGCGCGGGGTGTGCATCACCGCGTTTGACGTGGGCCAGCCGGGCAAGCCTTTGCAGCTTCCGATCACGGTGAGCATTGGCGTGGGTCTCGCCGATCCCGCGGCGAACCGCCCGGTGGAGAACATCGGCCAACTGATCGAGATCGCCGACAAGCAGTTGTACAACGCCAAGAACGCCGGGCGAAATCGGGTCTGCGCCGGGGCCGCCATGGAGGTCGTTCCGCCCGCCGCCGAGCCGCAAGAAGCTTCGCAGGAAGTGCCAAACGAACCCGCTCCTGCACCGGCGCCGCAGCCGGTCAGTCCGGTGATCGCCGAGGCGCGCGCGAGCATGCCCGCTCGCAAGAGCGATGGCACGATCCATGTGCTGCTGCTGGAAGACGATCCGCTGTCGGCGAAGATGATCTGTGCGCTCATCCAGCGGACACCGAACACCAAGGTGGAGTGGATGAAGTCCGCCGCGAAAGGCACGGCTCGCCTGGTGGAGTCCAGTTCTCACCAGGGCGATCCGGTGCACGTGGTGATCTGCGACCTTGGACTCGCCGAGGGAAACGGGCTCGCGGTGCTTGAGACGGTGCGCAAGCACCTGAAGATGCGGGCACTGCCCTTTCTTGTGATCAGTGCAAGCGAAGCCGCCAAGGACCGAGAGAGCTCGATCGCATCAGGCGCCAGCGCGTTTATCAACAAGGACAACCTTGTGCAGGAACTGCCTGTGTGGCTCAGCAGGACCGTGGCGTCGGCGGTGCTTGCCGGATAGGCCGTCTTCGGTTTCCCCATCCCCGCAGCGGATGCTCGCGCTCGCGGTATGCTGTGGCATGGCTACCGCACGCACGCATCTTGGGCTGGCTGTTCTCGCCATTGGTTCGATCGTTGCCGTCGTCGGCGGCTGCGCCTCCAGCGCGCCGACTCCAGAACCCGCCGCCGCGCCCAAGGCGCAGGCGGTCGCACCCCGACCGACGACTCCTGAAGACGAAGTCTCCGCGGATCGCCTGATGGCGACCATTCGAAAGCTGCCGACCAAGCGATCGCCCTGGGGCGATCAGGCGCACGAGGAAGGGCTGCGTGAGACCGAGGCGATGCTGCTGCGCGAGCTGGAAGCACTCGGGCTCACGGTGACGAAGGATCCCGTTGACTTCATCGGACGTCGCGGGGGCCAGAAGCGGGAGAGCGCGGAGCGCCAGCCCTATCACAACCTGATCGTCGAGTTCAAGGGCCGTGGCCCCGCAGCGAGCGAAGTACTGATTCTCGGTGCCCACTTTGATGCGGTCCCGAACTCTCCGGGCGCCGATGACAACGGGACCGGCACCGCCGCACTGCTGGAGGCGGCCCGCGTGCTGAAGGATCGACCGCTCCAGAGGACGATTCGGCTGGCGTTCTTCAATCTGGAAGAGGTCGGGCTGGTCGGCTCTCGCGCGTATGCACAGCGCATTCGCCCCGAACTTGAGGCGGGGACGATCAGAGTCGTGGGCATGGTGTCGATGGACATGCTGGGGTATTACACCGACGCGCCAGGGAGCCAGAAAAGCCCGATCCCGCCGAGTCGCTTCTTCCAGCCGCCCAGCGTCGGCGACTTCATCGCCGCGGGCGGGGTAATGGCGCATCGGACGTTCTCCGGGGCGTTCGAGCGTGCCATGAAGGAAGCCGACCCGCGTGTGAAGACGGTGTTCGTCGACTTTCTGCCGATCGCGCCGCCCGACCTGCTGCGGTCGGATCACGCGCCGTTCATGGCGCTTGGTTTGCCGGCGATCATTCTGAGCGACACGGCGGATTTCCGCTCGCCGCATTATCACAAGCCGACCGACACGATCGACACGATCGATGTTGAGCGCTACACGATCACGACGCGAGCGATCATCGGGGGCTGGTGGCGTCTGGCGGGGGGCGACCCGGAACAGCCGCTGATTGAACTCTCGCCGAAGTCTCCCGGCGAGAGCGCACCTGCGTCCAACAACTTCAGGCCGTGAGACGGATCAGCAGCCGCTGAACCAGGCGTTGAGAAACGCGAAGATGTCGGCCGCGGAGAGCACGCCGCTCGCGTCTGCGTCGCTGGTGGGCACGCTGGCGAACCAGTCGTTGAGGAACGCGAAGATGTCGGCGGTGGTGATCAGGCCGTCGTCGTTGTGATCGCCGACGCAGTAGGGCCTGATCTGCACGACATAGCCGAAGGTGTTCACGCCGTCGGTCGCCTCGCCCACGACGCGTGTGCCGTCGCCCGAGATGCCATTGGCCGAGGTGAGGCGCGTGCCGGCAGGGATGAGGGGCGAGCCGCCGGAATCGACGACGCGCGACGCGAGCGTGATCATGCCCCAACGCGGGGTCCAGACAAACGCTTCGAGTGTGCCGGTGATGAAGTCGCCCGACGTGCGGCTTTCGCCGACGATCACCAGCCCGTTGTCACTGATCGCATTGGCCGAACTGGTTTGTGAGCCGGTGCTGGGCAGACCGCCGAGGCGACGGGTTGTGCCACCGGAAAATCGGAAGGCCTCCGCCTGACCGATCGGGAAGCCCAGGGAGTTGTCGACAAAGCTCGGGCTGCTGATGGCGCCGACGACGACGGAGCCGTCGAAGTTCACGCCGAGGGAGAGGCCGAAACTGTCCGCCGCGCCGGGAATGGCGGGGATCGCGACGGTGCCGGCGGCCTGTGTCCATCGAAAGGCGATGTCGGCAGAATCGCCGACGACGACGGAGCCGTCACCCGAGACCGCTCTGGCCGACGACGCCGAAGTGCCGGGGAGCGCGGGGAGCACCTGGAAACCGCCGGCCTGCGACCAGCGGAAGGCCTTGCCCGTGCCGCCTGCCGACGTGCCGGTCAGGCCAACGATCCAGTTTCCGTCGGCGGAGACTGCGTAGCCGAAGCTGATGCCGAAGGTGCCGGCGGGCTGACCCGCAACGCCGAGCGAGGTGATGGACCCGGATGTGAAGCGGAATGCGCGGTCGCGGTTCTGCGCGGTGGGCGTCGCGGGGATCACTTCGCGGCTGCTACCGGCGATGATGGAACCATCGCCGCTGACGCCGCGGCAATCGCTCTTGAAGTTGCTCGGGCTGATGGTGCCGACGCTGGTCGGGCCGGTGGCGATGGTGCCCGAGGCGGTGACGGTGAGGAAGTATCCATCCTCAAGCGCCCCGCCGAAGGAGTTGAGACTGTCCGACGCGCCGACGACGGTCGAGCCATCGCGGGAAATGGCGGCCGCGTTGGTGCGATTCGCTGTGCCGTCCAACAGGGATGGAACTGGGAGATACCACGTCTGCCCGCAGGTCGTTCCAGCGAGGGCGAGGACACACAACGGAGCGAGCAGACGACGACGCGCAAGACGCATGCAGAGTTCTCCAGTTTCACATCCGCCGATCCAGCGGCAGGGGCGGTCCACGACCATACGGATGAGGTGCCCGTCGGCCACGGACGAGCCGCAAAACGGCACAAAACAGGCGATTTCTTGGTAGTCCCCTGGAAGATCTCGGGCTCTTGACCCGAATGAAAGCGATCTCAGAGCGTTGCTATGCGTTGCACCGCGTGAACCAGAGATTCAGGAACTCAATAAGGTCCTGCACGTCGACGACGCCGGGCGTGATGCCCATGTCGGCGGCGGGGTCGCTCTGGAACCAGAGGTTGAGGTAGTCGAAGATCTCGGCGACATCGAAGATGTTGTCGCCGTTGAGATCGGCGCGGCAGATGAATCGGAAGCCGACGTTGCGGGCCTGAGTCATGGTCACGCCGCACGGCCCGAGGCCGGTGCACGCGCCAGTCCATCCGCCGAAGCGTGAATCAGTGCGCGGCACGGCTGTGAGTGTGACGGGTGTGCCCGAGTTGTACATGGCCGAGCAACTGCCGGGGCAGGAGATGCCCGCGGGGACACTGGCGATGGATCCGACGCCGGTGCCGGCATTGGCGGTCAGGGTGAGTGTGAACCGCGTCACGATGGTGCATGGGCTTGGGGTGCAGGACATGCCTGCGCCCCATGTGCCAGTGCAGGCGGGCTGCGTGGTGATGGTGCAGGTTGTTGCGACACAGCAGGTGGCCATGGGCTGCGGGCAGGGGTTGGGAGAGCAGGCGGTGGCCGGACCCCAGATGCCTGAGCACGCACCTTGAGTAGTGAGCGTGCAGGCGCCGTCGATGCAACACGCCCGCAGGGGCTGGACGCAGGGATTGGGATTGCAGATGCCGCCGACGGTCCAGGTATCGGTGCACTGGACCTGGCGGGTGACGCTGCACTGGCCGCTGAGGTTGCAGCAGGTGCCGGTGGGCTGATCACAGGGGTTGGGTGAGCAGGTGCCGAAGAACGTCCAGGTGCCGGAGCAGGCGATCTGGAGCGTGACGGTGCACGCGCCGGAAGTGTTGTCGCAGCACTCGCCAACGGGCTGCGGGCAGGGGTTGCTGGGCGCGCAGGTTGTGCCCGCACCGAGGAAGTTGCCGCCACACCCGGCGGCGGTGTTGAGGAAGCAGTTGCCGATGTTGGTGCAGCAGGTGCCCGAGGGCTGGGGGCAAGGGTTGGGCGAGCAAAGGGTGGCATCGCCCTGATAAGTCGAACCGGCGGCGGCGCAGTCTGCACCAGTGGTGATGGAGCATGAGCCGACGGTGGCGCAGCACGCGCCGGTGGGCTGAGGGCAGGAGTTCGGCGTGCAGGTGGTAGAGTTGCCCCGATAGACACTTCCCGCAGGGCAAAAGCCGGGGGCCGCGACGACGCAATCGCCCGCGGGAGCGCAGCACGCGCCCGTCACCGAGAGCGGCGGGGAGCAGATGCTGTTCTGCGGCGTGATGACCAGCGCGTATCGACGGAGCAGGCCGGCATCGCCGGCGGTGCGATCGGAGAGGTTGAGGACCCACATGCCGTCGCCGTTCTGGCCGTCGAAGTTGGAGAGCGGCTGCGACGGGCGATAGGTACCGGAGTATGGTGCGCCGCTGCCGTCGGCGGGGATGGCCTGAATGGACGGGAAGTTGCCGTCGTCGTCGAAGAACGTGGCGCAGAAGTTGTTACCGGAGGAGCCGAAGCTTGGATCGCCACCGAGGACGCCCGGTCGGTTCATGATGCCGGAGCTGAGGGCCTGTGGGTTGAACAGGCGGATGACCAGATCACCGACGTAGCTGTGGGCGATGCCGACGCCCGCGGCGCCGATCTGGGTCGTGCAGTTGGGACCTTCGAGTCGGAAGTCGACGTCGCCCACCGTGCCGACGTCGGCAACGGGAATGTTGACATTGACCCCGGGCGTGGAGTTGTCGGGGATGACGATGGCGAGCGGGGGGTCGTTGGCGTTGGGCGGGAAGCGGAAGGTGCGCGGCGTGCCGCTGGTGGCGGAACCGACGGGCATGCTGAAGGTGATGTTGTTGGTGCCCTGATCGCTGCGGACATTGAGTGCGAGTTGGATGGGCAGGCCGCAGGGGTGGGAAGGATCGACGGAGATCTCAAAGGGGAACTGGTTGCTGGCGATCTGCCCGACGTTGATGTTGGGATAGGCGCGGGTGGGAACGGTGATGGTGACGGTGGGGCTGAGAGAAAAGAGCTGGCCGACGACGTTGGTGGCGTTGAGCGTGCCGATGTTGGTCACGGGGATGGTGACGCGGATGGCCCCCTCGCCGGGGTCGATGGCGAGGTTGCCGTTGCCGTTGCCGAAGCGGTCATCGACCGAGGGCGAGGGCGAAGAGGCGAACACGGCGATCGGCCCCGAGGGGACGATGGTAAAGTCGGCGTTGGAGATATCGAAGAAGATGTTGCCGACGGCTTCGACTTTGACGCGGGCGGTGGTGGTGTTGAGATTGGGCAGTGCGACCTGCACGGTCCCGGTGTTGGGCACGCTTGGGGCGAGGATGGTGGGGAAGGTGAACCCGCCGTCGGTTGAGAGCAGGACGCGGACGTTGGTGCAGTTGATGGGCGAGGCGGTGGTGCCCGCGACATCCCACGTGACGGTGAGCTGGCCGGAGAACGTGCCGCCCGCGTTCGGTGCCGTCACGCGGAAGGGATTGCCGGTGTCGATGACGGTCAGTGTTGTTTCGGCGGCATTCACGCCGGCGCCGCCCATGACGTTGTCGCGGATCGTGACGCGCCAGCGCATGGATCGCGGCACCTGCGGCGTCGTCTCGCCGAGCGGAAAGCGATTCTCGACCAGGTCAGCGGGATTTGGGATAGTGCGTGATGGGGAGACCGTGGGCGGCCTGCTGCGCACGATGGCGGACACACCGTTGTCGTTGGCATTCAGGGGGAGATTAATGGGCGGACCCGCATCGGCCTGTTCCCAGCAGAACGTCAACGCGTTGCCGTCGGGGTCCGAGCCGATCGCCGTGAGCGTGAACGGGGTGTTGGTCGGAATGTTGTACTGTGGCCCAGCATTGACCGACGGGATGCCGTTGTTGGTCGGAATGGGGAGCGCGCATGTCGACCCGAGGACCACAGGGAGCATCTGGTCGAAGTTCAGCGCGTTGAAGTATGGGTCGGCGTGCATCTGCAGGTTGGTCGAGCCGCAGATGCCCGGATAGGCCATGATGGTGGAACCCGAGGCGGGCTCGACGAGGACGTTGAAGGAATCGCCGGGGCTGCCGTTGCAGTTGGCGTGGGGGTGGCGGCCGCCGAACTGGTGACCGATTTCGTGGGCGACATAATCGACGACGAAGAAGACGCTGCGCGGGTTGTTGTAGGCGGTGTATCCGCGCGCCTTGTTTGCGGTGCAGACGCTGGCGAGGATGGCGACGCCGTTGTTGTTGTTCGGATTGCTCGGCACGTGGAAGACGTGCCCGATGTCGTACCCGCCCGGACCGAGCAACGCATCGATCGAGGTCTGATTCTGGTCAAAGGTGAGCGTCCCGTTGTCCGGGTTGGTAAATGGATCGGTGAGGGGATCGGTGTAGATCAGATCGGTCTGGCTGCCCACAAGCAGAAAACGCACGGCGAGTTCCTGCTCATAGATCCCCGTGAGTCGGCTCACGGCGGTCACGACCACGTTCAACGCTTCGCTCGAACCGCCGGCCCACTGCGTGAACTCGCCGGTGCAGGAGATCGCCAGGCGATACGCACGCACCGTGGACCCGACCGAGCCGCGCGGGCGAAAGCGCGGAACGCCCGGCGCTTCCTGATTCAGCACGCCGCAGTTGAAGACCGGACGCTCCTTGGCGTAGAACTTCTTGAAGTAGCTGCTATAGCTCGATACGTCGCCGCGGCTGACGGGGTCGATGTACCACGCACCATCGGGGCTGAGCACCTGCGCGCTGAACCCGCGCGGCGTCATCTCGAATCGCAGGGTCGCCCATGGATCGTCCACGCCCTGGCCCGAATAGGTCCGCAGATTGGGGTGATTCTTCGCAAAGGCCGCGTCCACCAGCGGGGATTCGACCACCGTGAACCGCTGCCAGCTGCCGCCGGGGGTGGGGAGAAAAAGCACGATCGGCTGGGTGCGGGCTTCGGGCGTGCCTTCAAGGGGCGCGATTGCCAGCGTGGCGCGCAAGGCGTTGATATCCAGCGTCACGGCCTGACCGATCTGAGGTCGCGAGTCTTCCGGTAACGCGAGAACCTGGGCCGGGTGACGATCGATCATCGTCCAGGCCTGCTGCGTACGAGCCGCGTCCTCAGCACGGGCGATTGCGGGCGCGCCGAAGCCGATCAGGGCGAGGGCAATCGCCGCGACAAGCCGAACCCACGCCAAACCTCGCTTTGAATAACGCATGCGTGTCCTTCTTTGCTTTCGACCAATCGCACCGACTGCCTAACCGCTTCGCAGCCGCCTATTGATAACCGCCGGAAGCACTCTGTACGAATGCGCCGGGGCGCTAGCGGTACTTCGGCCGGTTTTTTTCGGCCGTTTGGAACGTCAAATGTACGGCAAGGCGTCCCGCACGCAAGGGTGTTGTGCAATCACACTCTCGCCGGAAGCAGGATTCTGGCAGAAACCGAGCCGGAACCGACCATGACCCGCACAAATAGGTCTGAACGATTTGGGCTGAGTCCGAATACCACTGTTTCGGGTTTGCCCATAGACCGCGTGAGCGGACCCGACCCGCGGGATCGAAAATCGGCCAAGGCGGTCTCCCTCCTTGGCCGGTGAAAAGCGCGAGTCGATCAGCAGCCGGTGAACCAGGCATTCAGGAAGTTGAAGATGTCCTGGACACCGATGCCATTGTTGTCGAGATCGGCGGCGGGCTGGTTCGCGAACCAGGCATTGAGAAAGGCGAAGATGTCGGCGACGGTGACGCAGTCAACGCCGTCAAAGTCCGCGATGCATGCGGGAGTCAGCACCCACATGTAGTTGCAGGTCAGGAGGGTTCCCTGATTGGTCAGGAAGATGCGCCCCGAGACGGGATCGAACGCGAGCGACTCGATGTGCAGACGCTGCGAGCATCCAGACATGTCCAGACGGAACGGCCCGGCGGCGGTGCCCGAGATCGTCAGGATTTCCGACGCGATATAGTCGCCGTTCACGTCATAGACCTGCAGCGCGGGGAAAACGCGATCAAAAGAGACGAGCACGACGCCGTCTGGACGACGGATCGCCGCGGGGAGCTTTGGCGAGTCGGAGGAGTAGGCCAACCCCTTGGCGACCGCACCGTTGATCGCAGGAAACGTTGCGCCACCGGTGAGGAACGTCCCGAGGATGTTGCCATTGACATCGCGGCGTTCAACACCCGCGGCATCGAGCCCGGCGAGATCCTGGTTGATCAGGAACAACTGGTTTGGACGGGTGCCGCCATTGCCAGGGACGAAGCAGATGTCTTCCACGTTGAGGTTGCTGCCGCTGACGTTGAGTGCGCATGCGCCCGGGGTCGTGGTGCAACCGGAGCCAACTGGGTACTCAACCTGGGCTCCGGTGCTGAGATTGATCGGATAGAGGAAGCCCTCGTTGCCGGCGAGGATGATGTTTCCGCCCGCGCCAAGGCCTGAGGAACTCGAGTTGATCGTGATGCCGCCGGGATTCGGGTCATAGCCGTCGGTCACAGGATCGATGAGCGTGATCGTTCTGGAGAAGCTCAGTCCCGACACGCCGCAGCCCGTGGCGCCAAGGACGTTGACTTCGATGATCCAGTTGTCGGGGTTGCCGATGAACACGTCGGCGATGTCGTCGAAGGTCATGAGCAGCTTGTTGCCGCCGAGATAGTGGGTGCCCTCGGATTCGAAGGGGGTGATGGGCGGGTCGGTGGGAAATGCAAAGTTCGGTGCCTGAACCTGCGTCGAGTAGTCGAATCGCTGCACGGTGTACCGCTGCCCGAAGAGCGTGATGGAGCCGGTTTGTGCGTGGGCGACTCCTGCCAGGGCGGCGATGGCCGCGGTCGCACCGATCAGGCCGGAACGGACGGAACGAAGATCAAACATGGACATCTCATGCCTCCAAGTGGAACACACCGCGATACCTGCGATCGGCGGCGCACCAGCGCACGCCCCAAGACTTCTGAACACAGACGTTTCGCCCCGACCGATTGCGGGTCACCAGTTGAGGCCGGAGTGGGTGAGCCATCCGCCATAGACCTGACCCTCGATGTCGTCGTAGACCCGCACGATCCAGCCGTTGGGGAGCGTGCGCACGCTCGACTCAAACAAGCCGTCGCGCTTGCCTTTATCCAGAAGCTTGCCCACCGAGGTGTCGGCGAACGCCATGTTGGCGGCGTTGCGGTTGTGACGAATCTGCCCAACGGTGACCTGGTTGGAGCGTCCGTGGGCAGGGCCGAAGTCGACATAGATCTGGCGTCCGCTGACGCTCTGGCCCTGAGGCGAGCGGGCGGCGGTCGGACCGTCGGTGCAGGTCTTGGCACCGATCACGGTGCGCCCGTTGATCACGAGCGAGTTGTTGGTGTCGAGTTCTTCGGCCTTTGGATCGCCGAACAGCGGGACTTTGTTCAATGGAGCGACCGAGAGCGCGCTGTCCTTCAGCGGCCCCTTGGTGAACTCGGTGCTCTTGGTGTCCGCGGGCAGTAAGCGCGTCGCCGGATCGGTATACGCCATGTACCAGGACTGGGTGTAGTTGGTGTTGTACCCCTCGGCGATCAGCTCGTCCTGCTCTTGCAGCGTGATCTGCCGCCAGGCGTTGCCGGCGCGGGCCTTGGAGTCGTTCCAGGATTCCGAACCACGGGCCGGGGAAGAGGGGCAGAGGAACTTGCCGGGGACGGCGTAGCCGCCGATCATGGCATCGGCGACCCAGCCAGACTTGTCCAGAGGCCCCAAGCTGCGCGGGGGACGATTGTCCCAGGCACCCGAGCTGAAAAACCCTTTGGCGTCGTTGGAATATGTGCTGGCGGCGAGCGCCAGTTGGCGCAGGTTGCTGGCGCAGACCGTGGTTCTGGCCGTGTCGCGAGCCGCCCCGAGCGACGGGAGCAGGATCGACACGAGCAGCGCGATGATCGCGATGACCACAAGAAGTTCGATGAGCGTGAAGCCACGAGTCGGCACACATGTCGTGGAGGAAGGGTTCTGCCGGTCAGGAAGTGCCATGGGCAGATTGTTGTCCTGGCCGGTCTCAGAGTCGCCATTGAGTTTGTAAAGAATGCGTGAGCACTTTTAACTTTGAGAGGCAATGAGCTATTGTCGCTCATGAAGACTGCCAACGCAATGTTATGCGATACTCTTGTCCTCTTTGCCTGCGCGGGGATGCTCTTGGGCGTCGGCCCTGTCAGTACGGTGCCGATGGCGGGCTGTGTTGCGCAGACCGAGCCAATGACCAGTGAAGGCGACGCGGCCGACGACGCGGCGATCTGGGTCCACGCGACCGACGCCTCCATGAGCATGGTCATCGGGACCAACAAGCAAGTCGGGCTGATGGTGTACGACCTGAACGGCAAGCTGCTTCAGACGGTCGCTGACGGGCGCATGAACAACGTGGACGTGCTGCAGGGCGTCCGGACTTCGAGCGGAAAGGTCGATCTGGTCGCCGCGTCGAATCGCACGAACGACAGCATTGCGGTGTATCGCGTGAATCACGCCGACCGTTCGCTTGTGCGATTGGTCGAGGGCGGGATACCCGCTGGACTCAAAGAGGTGTACGGGATCTGTCTCTGGACCGATCCGAAGACCGGGCGTGCGCAGGTTGGCATCAACAGCAAGGGGGGCACGGTCAGGGTGTTTGACCTGCAGGAAACTGCCGGTAAGTGGTCGGGAAACATGGTCCGAGAGTTCCACGTCGGAACACAGGTTGAGGGCATCGTCGCGGACGTGAAGCATGGCTGGCTCTACGTCGGCGAAGAGCAGGTCGGAGTGTGGCGATACCCGCTCGACCCGACGCGCGAAGAGCCGCGCAAGCTTCTGGACATCGTGCAGAGCTCCGGAGCGACCGTGGGCGGAAACCTCTCCCCGGACGTTGAAGGGGTGACCATTTATGAGCAGGCCGACGGCTCAGGGTGGATCATCGTGTCGTGTCAGGGTCAGGATCGATACGCCATGTACGACCGGATCACGGGCGCTTACGTCGGATCGTTCGGACTGCAGCTCTCCCTCCCCGGTGGCGGCACCGACCGAGTGACGCATACCGATGGGATCACCGCTCTTTCCACAGCACTTGGTCCGAAGTTTCCGCGCGGCGCGTTCGTCGTTCAGGACGATAACGACGGCGCTGCTCAGAACTTTAAGATCGTCAACTGGGACGATATTAAGAAAGTGATGAATCTGTCCGCTGTGCCCGTGCAGCGCTGATGCTCGCGTCGACTTTCACAGAACCTTGACGCGATCTGAGGGCAGTGCTTTACATATGTGGTCCTAAACTCCCACCTGAATGGGTTGCTCGTTTGGCACCCACAGATTTCTAGAGGAGAGAGAGATGAAGACTGTCACTATGTTCGTCGCTGGCCTCGGGCTCGCGCTTGCGTCGTCCGCTCAGGCGGGCGCGCTGTTCTCGGTTTTGGACAACCAGAACCTGTTCGGAAGCACGTACAGCATCGGGCTCTACCGCGTCGGCGGCGATCTGGCTCCGAACGGCCCGCGGCTTGAGCCCGAGGGCATGGTGTATCACAACGGCGTGCTCTACGTCTCCGGCGACGCAAGCGCGACCTCCACACCGGCAGAGTCCAATGGATTCCTCGCGGCGTACCCACTCGGAAACCTGGGCTCGACCCCGACGGCGATCGGTCAGTTCTCCTCCGCAGGGCGCGCGTTCGGGCCCGAGGGAATCACCGTCAACACTCGAGGTGCTGGCTTTGGTTCTTTCAGCACCGTGCAGCCCAACATCATCGCTGTGGACAGCGCGGGTGGCACCGTTGGTCGAGTCTTGACGGTCTTCAACACCGCGACCACCACGGTGCAGGACACCCAGTCGAACTTTGCCAACACCGACGACGTTGCGTATGTCCCCGGGGCCTCGGCGGTCGATGACCGTCTTGCGATCATCGATGGCGCGTCGGTTCCCCCGTCGATCAAGTATTACAGCACCGCGTCAACCCCCGCGGTGCTCCCGGGCGGGTTTAACCTGGTGAACCAGGCCAAGGGTCTGGTGTTTCTGCCACAGGCCGAGGCGGCCCTGTTCACCCCACTGGCCACCACCGACGTTCTTCTGGTTGGCGTGAGCCCCGACTTCGTGGGTGACACCAACAAACTGCTCATGTACGGGCTCGATGGCACGCTCATCGCTTCGGCGAGTCTTCCCGCGGGCACCGGCGCCGGCCTGATTGGCAACATCGAGGCCCTGGCGTATGACCCGGTGTCGAAGCAGTTGTTCATCGGCGATGAGACCGGGGCCAACAGCCAGATCGCCGTGCTGACGATCCCGGCTCCTTCGGCGGCGGGCCT
Source organism: Phycisphaerales bacterium (assembly GCA_019750095.1). GTDB lineage: Bacteria > Planctomycetota > Phycisphaerae > Phycisphaerales > UBA1924 > UBA4658. The sequence continues at coordinate 3,446 of JAIEOW010000164.1, read as the reverse complement.
GCTGGGCCTGGGCATGCTTGCCATGGGTCGGCGTCGCCGCTGATCTGTTGCTGTCTGAGGTACTGTAAGACAAACGGCCCCGGTCCATCGACCGGGGCCGTTTCTTGTTTGTGCTCATGCATCGGTGGCCGGCGGACGATCGCCAGCGGGAGGCGGTCCCCCTTCGGGGCCCGAACCGCCGCCGCGTCGGCGGCGGCGACGCCGCTTGCCGCCACCGCCAGAGCGATCTTCGGGGCGGCCCTGCTGCTTGGGATCTGACGGCGTGTTCTCGCCCCCTTCAAGCATGTCCATGATCTCATCAAGCTCGTCGCGCGGCGGCCCGGCGGGCGGACGGCTTTGGGGGGGCTGAGATGGCGGCTTCGGGCGATCGCCTTGGGGCTGTTGGCCTTGGGGTTGGCCGGGTCGCGGACGGGCGTCGCCGCCTTTGGAGGCCGGGCCACGATCGCCGCGTGGGCTGCGGTCGTCGCGCGGGCGCTTCGCTGGGGGTTCCGGCGGGCGTGCCTCGCGTGTCGGGGACGTGAGGTCGGGAGCATCCACGTCAGTATCGCCATCGGGAGCGAGGTCATCCGCCGCTGGTCGTTCTTCGGTTGACTTGGAAGTGGCCGCGCGATCGCGTGATTCGCCCTGCCTTGGCCCGCGCTCGGGACGCGGCTCGCGCGGCGGGGCAGCTTTCGGTGCCTGCGGCGGACCTCCGCCTCCCGGGCCGAGAATGGTCAGTTCTTCCAGCGGGACAGCGACTTGTTCTTCCTTGGCTTCGAGCTGAACGAGCACGAGCTGGGTGAGGATTTGGCTGTCGATGACGTACCCCTCGCCGTGCTCGGTGTTGACGCGGGTGCGCTTCTTGGGCAAGCGGGCGCGGAGTTCGTCATAGGTCTGCTCTTCGTAGCGCAGGCAACAGAGCAGGCGGCCGCAGCGACCGGAGATTTTCAGCGGATCGAGCGTGGCCTTCTGAGTCTTAGCGGCCTTCATGCTGACGGGCTTCAAGACCTTGAGGAACTGCTTGCAGCAGCAGTGCTGGCCGCACTTTTCGTAGTCGGCGGTGAGGCGGGCCTCGTCGCGCGCGCCGACCTGGCGGAGCTCGATGCGGGTGTGGTGGATTCCGGCGAGCTCCTGCACCAGTTCGCGGAAGTCGATGCGTTCTTCGCTGAGGAAGTAAAAGGTGATCTTCTCGCCGCCCAGGATGGGCTCGGCGTCGACCATCTTCAGCGGCAGCTTCATGCGTTCAGAGATGGCGCGGGCCTGACGGACCATCTGGGGGCGCATCTCGTCGATCTTGGTCTGCTGGTTCAGGTCTTCGATCGTGGCGACGCGAAGGACCTTGCCCTGCATGGAGAAGAAGGGATAGTCCTTGCCGCCGGAGTTCTCGATGTATTCGAGCATCTCCTTTCGGCTGACGCTCTTGGAGCATCCGGAGTTCGGGCAGGTGCTGGTGAGCATCTCGCCGATCTCGGTGCCGCGATGGGTGCGGAGGACGAACTTGGTCCCGCAACCGGGTTTGACGTCGAGCTGGAAGGGAAACTCGCCGACGAGCTTGAGGATGCCGAAGCGGACGACCACGGAGGTCGGGGGCTTCAGTTTTTCGTACGTCTCGCGATCCTGCTCGGCGAGGTCGGCTTCGAACTGCGGAAGTGGGACGATGGGCATGTGTGTGCGACCAAAGGTCGCCTCGTGCGAAGGACGGACCAGCGTGCGAGCGATCGAAGAAGAGGATCGAAGAGGGGCTGCGGCTCCGAAGCGATGAGCGGGAGAAGGATCGAACACGCCGCCGACTGGGGGGAAAGCGCCTGCACGCCGTCGGCGGGGCGTGCAGGGTCCAAACGCACGAAGGCCCCAGCCAAGAATCGCTGGGCGGTCTTGAAGGATATCAGCAGTGCAGGAAGGCCGTTGGATCCAGTGGACGCCTCGATCAACCCCCCGCGGTGGCCTTGGTCTACTTCCGTCCCGGACCGAGCTTTTTGGCGTTCGCAAAGAGCTGGTTCAGGTTCTCGCGGGCCACAAAGTCGAGCTGGGTCTGGTTCTTCACGCGGTAGAAGTACAGCTCTTCGTTCCGGCCATCCAGCACGGCGAGCACGTCGTCGTTGCCCGCGTTAAAAGTGAGCAGGGTGTAGTCGCCGACGCGGCTGACTTCGCCCATGTTCGAAACCCCGGCGAGTGCGACGCCGGGGGCGCGGGCGGGGGGCACTTTGCCGAGTTGCACGATGATCAGGCCGACGAGCACCACCGCGCTGGCCCAGAGCCAGAGTGTGGAGTGATCGGTGCGGATGGCCTGAGGGGGTTGAGGGTTCATCTCAGCGGGTCCTCTGGAGGAAGCGGGAATCCTCGGCGAGCGAGCGCAGGCCGATGACCTCGGGCTTGCTGGTGTTGCGATCCCAGTTGATCGCGACGATCTCCTGGCTGACGGCGTCAATCACGTAGATGGTGCTGGTGGTGACGCCCTGGGTGCGGCCCGAGACCATGGTGTATTCGCCGCGGAGGCGCGCTCCCCCGCCGTCGCGCCCCCCGCTGGGAACCCGCTCGGGCTGAGCCCCTGCGAAGCGGGTGTTCAGCAGCGTGACGCCGGCGAGGATGGCCAGCAGCACGACGTTGCCGACGATCAGTCGACGCCTGGGGTTGGGCGGGCTGACCGGCGCAGAGGCAATGAGATCAGGCGAAACGGTGGACATGGGCACCTCACACTTCGAGGGCGGATCAGTCCTGGTGGCCGCGTTTGCTGGGGATGCAGTTCACGCCGACGATGATCGCAAGGAGGGCGAACATCGTGAGCATGGGCATCCAGGGGGTGCCAGCATTGGTCGCGGGCGGGGAGGGCGGGACGAGCGGCTCGCTCTTCTTGGAGTTCGATGAGGATTGGGCGAGCGCGGGGGCCGAAATCGTGGCTGCGCCGAGGGCGCACACGCCGATGCACAGGATTCGCGTGAAGGTCTTTCGCATGGCTAAAGGGTAGGTCGAGCCCCCCACGGCACGGGCGAGGGCGAGGACTGCAAGGGCAAGAGTGCGGGAACTTCGGGTCCGGGATCAAACAATCCGTTTGCCGAGCTGCTGAAACCCGAGGGCGACGGAGCAAAGGGCTGGGTGATGCGTTCGAAGGCGGCGCGGGGAACATCCACGGTGCGCCAGCGTGGGCTGCGGATCTTCATGTGCTCGGCGTAGGCGCGCAGGGTGACGGCACGAAGGGCGTACCACACGCCGCGGTACTCGAAGATTTCCTGAAAAAGCGCGTCGGGCGGCTGGCGATCGCACCAATAGACAAAGATGAATGCCGCCTGAAAGCCCGGGCCGAAGAGTCCCTCCCAGGTTCGGAGTGAATCGACGTCATCCATGGTGACCCAGGATTCCAACCGACCGGCGAGCAGGGCTGAGTCACCCTTGACAGATCGAGAGGAGCCGACGCGCCGGCCCTTGATGTCGATAAGCAGGTTGGAGCCCCCACCCCCCCCACCCCCCCC
>JAIEOW010000193.1 GCA_019750095.1 Phycisphaerales bacterium | reverse complement strand
GGCCCGATGCTCTCGATCAAGAGCGTCAACATGCTCAGCCACTACACCGACTGGACGATCGCGCACGTGCACTCGGGCGCGCTCGGGTGGAACGGCCTGCTCACCTTCGGCATGATCTACTGGCTCGCGCCGCGGCTGTTCCAGACGCAGATTTTCAGCAAGAAACTCATGGAGTGGCACTTCTGGCTCGCCACGCTGGGCATCCTGCTCTACATCATTCCGATCTATGTCGCGGGCATCACGCAGGGGCTGATGTGGCGTGCGTTTGATACGCAGGGCCAGCTCCAGTTCCCGGACTTTGTCGAGACCGTCACGCGGCTGATGCCGTATTACGGGCTCAGGGTCATCGGCGGCACGATGTACCTCGCGGGCGCGCTGCTGCTGGCGTACAACGTTGTCCGCACGTGGATGAATCGTCCAGCGAAGTATGAAGAAGCCGTGCAGTCGGCACCCGCGCTGGTCTCGGCATACTCCGGGGACACGCCCAAGCCCGAGAGCCGGTTCACGAGCAACACGGACTTTGGTAAGAAGGGCGAGGTCTGGCTGCAGGCGTGGTGGCACCGCGTGTGGGAGGGCAAGCCGCTGGTGTTCACGATCTGGACGATCGTGGCGGTGGTGGCGGCGTCGCTCGTCAGCAACGTGCCGATGTTCATGATCCGGTCGAACCTGCCGACGATCGCGAGCGTGCAGCCGTATACGCCGCTGGAGCTGAAGGGTCGCGAGATCTACATCGCCGAGGGGTGTTACAACTGTCACTCGCAGATGATTCGGCCGCTGTGGGCGGAGACGAAGCGGTATCACCCGGAGTTTTCCAAGGCCGGCGAGTTCGTGTATGACCATCCGTTCCAGTGGGGGTCTCGGCGGATCGGGCCGGATCTGTCTCGAGAGGGCGGCGTGCGGAACAATCTCTGGCACGCGCAGCACTTTGAGAACCCGCGCGATGTGAATCAGCAGTCGATCATGCCGGGCTACCCGCATCTGTTCGAGCAGGCGATTGACTTCGACGACGTGCAGAAGCTGGTGCGAACGCACGCGATGCTGGGGGTGCCGTATCCGAAGATGGTCAAGGACGGGGCATCTCAGGCGAGCGCGAGGGCGCAGGCCAAGCTGATCGCCGACGACATCACCAAGGGCGGCGGACGTACGGGACTCGAAGACAAGCAGATCGTCGCCCTCATCGCGTACATGCAGCGACTGGGCACGGACATCGGCAAGCCGCCGCCGATTGCGGAGGGCAACGTCGAGGGCGATGAGCCGAGTGACGCGATCGCTCCGGAGACACCTGCGACGCCCACGGCACCCATCAAGAGCGGAGGTGGCCATTGAGCAACTCCGATGTGATGAGCGGGTTTGGTCTGTGGGTCTATCCGACTGTGGGCATGGTCATCTTCATGATTGTGTTCATCGTCGCGATGATGCGCGTGCTCGGCAGGCAGCGGCGCGAGGAGATCGCTCGCGGCGGGCATCTGCCTCTGGCGGATGACAGCTTTGAACCGGGTTCTGGGCATGTGTCGGCAGCAAAGCGGGGACTTTTCAACGCCGCGCCGCACGGAGCGCGGACTGTGGAGGTGCATCCATGAGCGCAGAGCGCAACGACCAGCTCACGGGCCATGAGTACGACGGCATCCGTGAGTATGACAACCCGACGCCCGGGTGGTGGCACATGATCTTCTTCGCATCCATCGTGTTCAGCGCGTTCTACGTGCTCTTCTGGCACTTCAGCCCGATCTCGTGGACGATCGAGGACAAGTGGGCCGCGGCGAAGACGCGCGAGAACGCGATTCTCTTCGGCACGGTCGGCAACCTTGAGGGCACGGAGAAGGACATTCTCCGCATGAAGGCCGATCCGAAGTTCATGGCGGTGGGCAAGTCGCTGTTTGAAGGCACGTGCGCCCAATGCCACGCCGTCGATGGCGGGGGCATGCCGGGCACAGGCGTGAACCTGACCGACGACCACTACAAGAACGCCAAGAAGATCGAGGACCTGTTCCTGGTGATCACCAATGGCGCCAATGCCGGCGCGATGCCGGCGCAGAGCCAGCGCTTCAGCCAGAACGAGCGGGTTCTGCTGGCGGCGTATGCGGCATCGCTCCGCGGAACCAAGCCCGCCGCACCGAAGGCACCTGAGGGCGAGGTGATTCCGCCCTGGCCGACGGGTCCGGCACCAGACGCCAGTGGCGCGCCGTTAACACCGACTTCTTCCGGAAAATGAACTTCCGGCAACGCCGGGTGTTGCCCGAAAGGGCCACGCCCGGCTTTTCATCCTGATCCGCTCCTCGTCCTCCACGTTGCCGGAAGCAGCGCGGAGAGGAGAAGATGTTTATGAGTTCCCCGTCATCAGCGGCGCCTGCGCCCGGCAAGCCCCCCGCTTCTTCAACGACTTCTGCAACGGTTTCGGTATCGCCCGCGGACGCCGCACGGGCTTCGACACGGCCCGATCGCCTGTCGTCGATCGCACCAACGACCTCGCCCCACAACGACCAGAGCGACGAAGCGCGATCGGTGCTGTCGACGCTGAACGATGATGGCTCGCGCCGCTGGATTCAGCCCAAGCTCAGCGAGGGTCGCTTTTTGACGCGTCGTCGCATCGTCGCGTATCTGCTCATCGCGCTGTTTGTCGCGCTGCCGCTGATCCATGTCAACGGCAAGCCGCTGATCATGCTGGATGTGGTGGCTCGGCGGTTTCATCTGTTTGGGGCGACCTTTCTGCCGACCGACACGCTGCTGCTGGCGCTGCTGCTTGTGGGGACGGGGCTGACGATCTTCTGGCTGACGGCTCTGTTCGGTCGCGTGTGGTGCGGGTGGGCGTGCCCGCAGACGGTGTACATGGAGTTTCTGTATCGCCCGATCGAGCGGCTGTTCGAGGGCTCGCCGGGGCGCGCTCGCAAGGGGTGGCTGCAGACCTCTGGCGCGGGCAAGCTGCTGAAGTATCCGATCTATCTGGCGTGCTCGTTTGCGCTCGCGCACACGTTTCTGGCGTATTTCGTGAGCTGGGATCAGCTTCGGCATTGGGTGTTCGGCTCGCCGCTGGATCATCCGGTCGGGTTCGGCGTGGTCATGCTCGTGACCGGCGCGATGATGTTTGACTTCAGCTATTTCCGCGAGCAAGTGTGCATTGTGGTCTGTCCGTATGGACGCATGCAGTCGGTGCTGCTGGATCGCCACTCATTGATCGTGCGCTATGACCAGAAGCGCGGCGAACCGCGCGGGCGCAAGCAGGGCAAGCCCGGCGGCGACCTCGCCCTGCCCGTGCTCGGCACCGCTGATCGCACCGGCGACTGTGTGGATTGCCACCTGTGCGTGACCACATGCCCCACGGGGATCGACATCCGCAACGGCTTGCAGATGGAGTGCGTGAACTGCACGCAGTGCATCGACGCGTGCGACGCCGTGATGACCAAGCTGGGCCGGCCCAGGGGACTGATCCGCTATTCGTCGACGGCAGCGATGGAGGGCAAGCCGCTGTCGATGCTCAGGCCGCGCGTGGTGCTGTATCCCATGCTCATCGCATTGGTCTTCACACTTTTCACGCTGGTGCTGCTGAACACGGGCGTGGCGGACGTGACGGTGATGCGCGGCCTTGGACCGCCGTTCACGATGCTGGAAGACGGGCGGGTGCTGAACACCGTGCGGGTGAAGATCGTGAATCGCACCGATGCACCGGCGGAGTTCCGGATCGCACTCTCCGGGCTTGATGGTGCGGAGTTCAAACCGCTGGCCGACCCTGTGCTGATCAAGGCCGGAGAGATGGTGACGACGCCTGCGCAGGTGCTGGTGTCCGGATCCGCGTTCAAGCGCGGGCACGCTGAGGGGCAGATTCTGATCAGCGGGCCGAAGAACTTTTCATACACCAGCACGCTCTCACTCATGGGACCGCACACCGCTGCGGAGCCCAAGGAGACACGGCCATGAACCCTTCACAGCCATCACTCGCACACGCCGCGCTCAACGGACACGCTTCGGCGGTGCTGCCAGGCCGATCACCGGGATCATCGCGTGGGCGCATGTGGGTCGTCGGCATCTTCGCGCTGCTGGGGATCAACTTCACGGTGGTTGGTGTGACGGTGTACTTCGCGCTCAGCGATCCGTCTGCGGCGGTCGAGCCCGATTACTACCGCAAGGGCCTTGCCTGGGATGAGACGGCGCGGCAGAACGAGCACAACCGCGCGCTCGGCTGGTCGGCGGATGTGCGGTTTGAGCAGGCGGCCGCGGGTCAACCCGCACAGCTTCGCGTGCGGCTTGCGAACAAGCTCAACGAGCCGATCTCGGGCGCGAAGATCGAGTGCACGTACTTTGCCAACACCAACTCTGGAAAACGTTCGACCGTGACGCTCTCGGCCTTTCCGAGTGAACCCGGGGTGTACGCCGCCCCGGTTGATCTTGATCGGGAGGGAATGTGGCACGTGCGTTTGCGTGCGCAGACGGCGGTGGATGTCTTCACGACCGACGCCGAGGCGAGGGCCACGGCTCAGGCCGGTGCCAAGGTGGTCCAGCCATGATTCCGCTTGTGCTTGCCGTGTTCACCGCGAGTCTGCTGGGCTCGACGCACTGCGTGGGCATGTGCGGCGCGTTCGTCGCGTTCGCCGTCACGGGTGGGGAACTGGGCGATGAGCCGCAGAAAAGCCGCGGGCCTTCGCGGGCGATCTTGAATCTCGCGTACAACCTCGGGCGATTGCTGACGTATCTCGTGCTCGGAACGATCGCCGGCACGATCGGTGCGATGATGGATCTCGGCGGCGCGATGGTCGGCGTGCAACGTGCCGCTGCGATCGGCGCGGGCGCGATGATGGTCGGGTTCGGACTCGTCGCGGTCCTGCGGCAGATGGGCGTGCGGGTGCCGCGTTTGCCGCTGCCGGCATTCATGACCGCGCTCGCACGAAAAGCACACGCACGAGCATTCGACCTTTCGCCGATCGCTCGCGCGAGTGCGATCGGGTTGCTGACCACGCTCCTGCCCTGCGGATGGCTGTACGCATTTGTGATCACCGCCGCGGGCACGGCTCATCCGTTGTACGGAGCGATCACCATGCTCGCGTTCTGGCTCGGCACATTGCCCATTCTCGCGGCGTTCGGCTTTGGCGTGCAATCACTTGCCGGGCCGCTGCGTCGGCACCTGCCGCTGGTGACCAGTCTCGTGCTCGTAGGTGTGGGGCTGTACACGCTCACGGGTCGGCTGACGGCCCCTGCGATGGCGATGGTCGCGCCGATTCCCGTCAGCATCGAAGACGCCACCAAGAACATCGGCGCACATGCCGAGACCGCTCAGAAATCCTGCCCACTCTGCCATCCCGCACACTGACCGGTTCCGCGCTCAATCACGCTCGCTTTACGAACAATGACCGCTCACCCGATCCAGATTCCGCGCAGCGCTCTTGCCCCCGCACGCATGCGGCCCGAACAGGGCGTGCGCCACACGTGCGCCCATTGCACGCTCCCGGTGCCCGACGGGCTCGTAGAGCCCGGTGCAGAGCGACAGTTCTGCTGCCACGGGTGCGCCACGGCGTATGGCGTCATCACGTCCTGCAATCTCGCCGCGTATTACGATCTGCTCCGGCGCACGAGCCAAGAGCGTGCCCCGGCCAAGGTCTCCCGCCGCGCTTATGCGGAGTTTGATGATCCGACTTTTCACGCGCTCTACTGCCAACCTCTGCCGCGCGATGGCGGGATGCTGCGCACCGAACTGCTACTCGAGGGCGTGCACTGCGCCGCGTGCGTGTGGCTGGTGGAGAAGCTGCCGCAACTGGTTCCGGGCGTTGCCGAAGCACGGCTGGACCTTCGCCGCGCATCGGTCCGTGTGACCTTTGATCCGGCTCAATGTCGGCTCAGCCAGATCGCTCGCACGCTTGACACGCTGGGCTATGCCCCGCATCCCGCTCGCGCGCATGGCCGCCATGGCACGGCCGGACCATCGGGGGGAGCTCTTGGCGGCTCGATGACGCTTCGAGAGCTGCGGCAGATCGAGGATCGTCGCCTGCTGATCCACATGGGCGTCGCCGGTGCGTGCGCGGGCAACATCATGCTGCTGTTTCTGGCGATGTATGCGGGGATGTTCCAGGGGATCGATCCTGCGCACGAGCAGCTTCTGCGCTACGCATCGCTCGGGCTCACCCTTGTCTGCCTGGCGTGGCCGGGGCGGGTCTTTTTGAAATCGGCGATCGCCGCGATTCGCACGCGCACGATTCATCTCGATGTGCCGATTGCGCTCGGGCTCTATCTGGGCGGAATCTGGGGCGCGTACAAGACCATCGCCGGATCGGGCGATCTCTACTTCGACTCCATCACCGCACTCATTTTCTTCCTGCTCATCGGACGCTTCGTGCAGCGTCGCCAGCAGCGGTCGGCCGGCGACGCCGTGGAACTGCTCTTCAGCATCACGCCCACCGTGGCACGCAAGCTCACCGATGGCGACGCGTCGCACTCAACACAGGATGTCCCGGTCGAGGCCCTCTCCATCGGTGATGTTGTCGAAGTCCGGGCCGGAGACTGCGTGCCTGTCGACGGCACGGTGTACTCGGGCCGCGCCGATCTGGACGTCGCCCTGCTCACCGGCGAATCGCGTCCATCGCGCGTCAGTGTTGGCGACGCGGTCGTCGCGGGCTCGGTGAATCTCTCCGGCATCATCCGTGTCCGCGTCGAAGCGACGGGTGAGGACACCCGCATCGGGACGCTGATGCGGGCCGTCGAAGAGGCGTCGCGTCGTCGAGCGCCGATCGTGCAGCTTGCCGACCGCTGGGCGGGGTGGCTGTTGGTTGCGCTGCTCTCGCTCGCCGCGCTCACAGTCATCATCTGGTGGCACGAGAGCCCGACGCTGGCCATCGATCGTGCCGCCGCGCTGTTGATTGCCGTCTGTCCCTGCGGCCTGGGTCTCGCGACCCCCATGGCGATGACCGTCGCCATCGGTCGAGCCGCCCGACGCGGCGTGCTCATCAAGGGCGCCGACGCCGTGCAGGCCCTCGCCGATGCCCGCGCCCGGGGTGTGGTCATGTTGGACAAGACCGGCACGATCACCACCGGCACACTTTCCCTCGTGCGATTCGAGGGCGATCCGGAAGTGCTGCCGATGGTTGCCGCACTCGAATCCGCCAGCAGCCACCCCATCGCGCGGGCGCTCAGTCGGTCCTCTTCCACGCTGCAAACTCCATCGGACATCACTCAGCATCAGGGCGCGGGAATCGAGGGAACCGTGGGAGCATCGCGACTGATCGTCGGCACACGAGCACTCCTCACCGCACGATCCATTGCCATCCCGACGCACATCGACCACGCCGCCCACAGGGCCGTGAACGACGGCCTCTCCCCGGTGTTCATCGCTGTCGATGACCGCTGCGTCGCCCTCGCCGCCATGGGCGATCCGATCCGTCCCGATGCAGGCCCCGCGATCGAAGCCCTTCGCCAGCGCGGCTATCACGTCCGCATCCTCTCTGGCGATCACCCCCTTCTGGTGCGCCGCGTCGGTGCCGCGCTGGGCATCGCCGAATCCGACTGCATGGGCGGCGTCACGCCCGAGGGCAAGCTCGCCGAGGTGCGCCGACAACTCCAATCCCGCCCCGTGATCATGGTGGGCGACGGCGTGAACGACGCCGCCGCACTCGCGGCGAGCACCGTCGGCGTTGCCGTCCGCGGCGGGGCCGAAGCGTCGCTCGCCGCCGCGGATGTCTCGCTCACCCGCGAAGGACTTGCTCCGATTGTCGAGCTGCTCGATGGTGCCTCGCGCACGCTGCGCACGATCCACTGGACGATCGCCGCGTCCATCGCGTACAACATCGTCGCCGCCACCCTCGCCGTCGCCGGGCTCATCAGCCCGCTGCTCGCGGCGATCATCATGCCCGCGAGCTCGTTCACTGTCGTGGCGATCTGCCTCCGCTCCGGTGCGTTCAAGCCCGCTCGCCCGCCCGCACAATCTCCAAGCGCAATGCCATCCAGACCACTCGCGGAGGCCTCCGCATGAGCGTCATTTTTCTGCTCATCCCTCTGGCGTTCCTGCTCGCCGCCTTGGCCGTCTGGGCCTTTGTTCGCTCGGCTCAAGAAGGCCAATACGACGATCTGGACACCCCGGCGCACCGCATGCTCCTTGACGACGACCGCGGGCCGGCAACCGTGCCCGGGCCATCGAGCACGAGGCAGGCAGAATCGGCTTAAGCCGACAGGTCCGAGAACGCTGGCCATCCTCCCCGACCTTGGCCGCCCGGGCATATCGTTTCCCCGGAGATCGCTGCTCCTCATGGCCTGCGCCCAACTTGGCTCCATTTCCATCATCGTTCCCGCGTTCAACGCCGAGCGTGACATCTCCGGAACGCTGAACGAGATCCTTCGCTTTGTTGCCGAGCAGGGGCTCACTTCCGAGCTCATCGTCGTCGACGACGCCAGCACCGACGCCACGCCAAAGCTCGTCGCGGGCTTTGGCGATCGCGTGCGGCTGATCCGCCAGCCCATCAATCGCGGCAAAGGTGCGGCCGTCCGCCTCGGCATGTCGCACGCCACCATGCAATGGGCGATGTTTCTGGATGCCGACCATTCCACACGCATCGAGCATCTTCTTGATGCCGCGCCTCTGGCGGCGTCGGCGGACGTGCTCATCGGCTCGCGACGGGCGCCCGCCGCGACGATGACCCATCGCCCCTTGCTCCGGCGTGTGCTTGGTGATCTTTTTCCCGCCGTCACCCGCCGGGCCATGCCGGATATCCGCGACACCCAGTGCGGGTTCAAGCTCTTTCGCCGGTGGACGGTCCAGCCGATCTTCTCCGGGCTGAAGGTCGATCGCTTTGCGTTTGACCTTGAAGCCCTGCTCCGCGCCCGGCGTCTGGGTGCGACCATCCGTGAGTTTCCCGTACAGTGGAACAACCCGCCCGGCTCAACCCTGCGCGTCGCACGTGATGCGCCGAAGATGCTCGCCGACGCGCTCTCTGCCTGCTGGCGGCTGCGTCCGGAGGGCTCCGAGGCCCGATCCCTCAAAGCACTCGGCACGCGCGCCCGCGTCGAGGCCGAGCGCACCCGCGACGATCTGCCCGTGCACCCAGCGATCACGATCCGCCCCGGGATCGCCGCCGCGGCTCGAAGCGAAGAACCCGCCGCCCGTTCGCCGATGTAGACTCCCCGTCGTTCGGCACTTTCTGATGCCGCGCATGGAGGCCCCATCATGAGCACGCCCTTGACCATCCGCACCCGCCGATCCGTCGCGCAACTGGCTCTTTCCCTGCTGATCGCGGCGTGCACGCTCCTGTCTTTGCCTCCGGCGGCCCACGCGCAGAAGAGCCCCAATGCCATCATCCGGGTCAAAGCGGGCGATGAGTTCCGCTATGTCTACCGCCTGGAAACCGACGAGACCTTGACCCAGCCGGACAAGTCCGACGCGCCCGCGACCTCCACCAAGAGCATTCAGGAAGTGCAGGTCCATTTCAAAGTCGCCTCCGACGCGATCAGCGGCACCGTCGTCGATGCCACCTTCGAGACCTTCCGCGTCTGGATCGACATGCGCGATCGCATGTTGATGATCGACGTCTCAGGCCCCACCCCGCCAGAGAGCGATCCCGCCGCCTTGCAGATGTACACCCGCTTCCGCCCTCTCGTCGGCATCACGGCACGACTCAACGTCTCCGTGGCCGGGGAGATCACGCAGGTCACCATTCCCGAATCCATCAAGGGCGAGCCCGCATGGCCCGTCTTCCGCCGCTATCTCGATAAGGACCTCTTCCGCACCGTCTTCGGCCCGGTCTTCACGCTCAAGAGCGACGGCCCGCTATTGAATATCGGCGAGCCCTGGTACTATCGCGTCCACGCCTACGCCCGCGCCGCTGAATGTGGCGTCTGGGAGACGCGCACACTCCAGGGCGTCGTCGGCGGTGTCGCCTCCATCAACGGCGTCACGCGAGCCACCGGCAAGCCGGAGGACTTTCAGGGCAAGGCCATCGCCTTTCTCGATATCGACGCCAAGAGCGCGTATGCCTGGAACGTCGAACGCGCACGGCTCATCAAGCACACCAAGAATGACACCATTCGGACGCGCTTCACGCGCGACACGGCCGTCATGCACTCTGACCTGATCGGCGCCAGCACGCTCACCCTCAAGGAAGACGACGTCGCGACCACCCCCGCTTCCTTGCCGAAAACGACACCGAGCGCGCCGCAGAACCCACCCGCGCCGTCGGCCCCGACCACCCCCGATCCGCCCGCGACGCAGCCGCCCGCGCAACCCGCCGCCACACCCCCCGCTCAACCCAAGCCGTGAGAACTCATCACGATCGATCACGCCTCGTCGTCGGGTGCATGACGGGCACGAGCATCGACGCGCTTGATGCCGCGCTCGTTGATATCCAAGGCAACGGGCTTGACATGTCCGCGTGCTTCATCCGCGGGGTCTCCCACCCGCTCGGCCCACTCGCCGCCGATCTGCGATCTCTCGCCGAGCAACGCCCCACGACCGCCGGCCAGATCGCCCGCATCTCGCGCGACTTTGCCCTGCTGCATGCGAGAGTCGTCCAAGATCTCCTGAAGACCGACCGCGCCGATCTCATCAGCATCCACGGCCAGACGATCTTCCATCAGCCCCCGCTGAGCTGGCAGCTCTTCAACGCGCCGGTGCTCGCCCATGCGTGCAGCACGCCAGTCGTCACCGATCTCCGCGCCGCCGATCTCGCCTGCGGCGGCCAGGGCGCACCGATCACCCCGCTCGCCGACTGGATCTTCTTCCGCTCCGAACGCTCCACCGCCGTCGTCAATCTCGGCGGATTCTGCAACATCACCCTGCTGCCCCCAACCACCCGCGGCACGCACGCCGACATCCACGGGCTCGATGTCTGCGCCTGCAATCACGTCCTGGATCACATCGCCCGCGATCTGCTCGATCGCCCCTTCGATCATGATGGCCTCGTCGCCCTTTCCGGCTCGATCCACGAGCAGGCCTCAAGCGATCTCATCGACATGCTCGCCCGCCAATCGCGCTCCGGCCGCTCGCTCGGGACCGGTGATGAGACCGGCGAGTGGATCGCCCGCTGGCGCACCATCGCGGATCCGGCCGACCTTTGCGCGTCGGCCTGCCACGCGCTCGGCGCAACCATCGCACAGCACACCAGAAACACCGAGCGCGTGCTCATCGCCGGCGGGGGCGCACGCAACAGCGCGCTGATGCGATCGCTTCGCTCGCTCTGCCCGGGCCAGATGCAGCGCACCGACGACGCCAATCTGCCCGCGGATTATCGCGAGGCCGCGGAGATGGCCGTTCTCGGCGCACTCTGCGCCGATCGCGTACCGATCACGCTTCCAAACGTCACACACGTCTCGGGTTCGGCGCCCATCGCCGGCGTCTGGTCGACGCCCTAGGCCGCCGCACGGCAACGGGCACGCCCCAGCAACTGCGGCGTGCCCATGGAGCGAGCACAAATCACCCACGAGTGGGACTTGTTCGCTCCCTACAATGAACGCTGGTTCGTCGCATTCGTGGCGACGGCGGCCAACGTCATCGGGGTCATCGACCCAAGAGTGCTCGCTTCCCCTGCAAAGTCTGCGGCAGAGCGGCTTTTCACGGATTTCCCTGAATGTCAGCCCCAGCAACTCAGTCAATTCTGAACGCTTTGGGACGGACTTCAGATCAGTACGCCGCCGCGTGCTCTCAGGCAGGGCTCAAAGGCGGACAGGCGGGCGCGGTCGAGCGCTTTCGCCGCCTCTTCCGCGATGGGGTCTGCGATCAACCAATGCTTCCATGGACCGCGCCGAAGGTCGGCCGCGTTCATGAATCCGAATCCGGCGAGGGCATCGTCCGCAAGTTCACGCTCGCACTTGCGCCGGCACGCGCGGGCGTCTATGACCGAAGCACTCCGGGTGCCGCGCTCGAGACCGAGTCGGTCATCATTCCGATGATCGGAAAGAAGCGCGTGCTGACCCACACGCTCTGCGTCTCTTCACAGATCGGCTGCGCGATGGGCTGCGGGTTCTGCCAGACGGCCCAGATGGGCCTGCTCCGCAACCTGACCGCAGAGGAGATCGTTCAGCAGTGGTTCGTCGCCCGCCACATGATCCCGGGATACCAGCCCGATCGACCCGGCTGCGACACGATCCGCAACATCGTCTTCATGGGCATGGGCGAGCCGCTGGACAACCTTCAGAACGTCATCGAAGCGATCGCCGTGCTCACCGATCGCAACGGGCCGAATCTGCCGATGAGCAAGGTCACGGTTTCCACGGTGGGGCGCGTCGATGGGCTGATGAAGCTCGCCGAACAGGTGCACACACCGGGCTGGCATCGCCTGAACCTGGCGATCTCACTCAACGCCCCGAACGACGAGGTGCGTGAGCAGATCATGCCCATCAACCGGCGCTACAACCTGAGCGAGCTTCGCACCGCGCTCGAACACTGGCCCATCTACGGAGCCGCCAAGATCTGCATCGAGTATGTACTGATCCCCGGCGTCAACGACGCGCCCGAGCATGCGACGCAAGTCGGCGACTTCATGCTGGGCCGCGGCCTCTTCGCCGGTCGCCCGCCCGTTCAGGGCCTCGTGAACCTCATCCCCTACAACCCACGCGAAAACTCACCCTGGCCCGCGCCAGAAGAACCCGCGGTCGATGACTTTCTTGCCAGACTCACCGCCGCTGGCTGTTATGCCAAGCGCCGTCGCACCAAAGGTCGCGACACCATGGCGGCGTGCGGCCAGCTCGGCAACCTCGAGCATCGGCGAAGACCCGCCGCCCAGCAAGCCGTGCGATTGAGCGTGCTCACCCAAACTCGTGACTGAGAATTCCGAGCGCGCGGCAACGCACACCGACAGACGTCATCGAGCCGCGGTCACCCGCCGCCACACGTTCCATGACCACCAGATGCGCGCGTCGTGGACGATCTCGCCCGTCTGAGCCGCGGTCCGGCGCGTCAGACTGGTGAACCTGCCCCAGTCCCGCTGCAGATCCAGATCGTGCGCCAGATCCTTCAGGTACGCCTTGTACCAGAAACCCAGCCGAACCAGGTGCACCAGCCCGATCACGCCCAGCAGCACCGCGCCGGCGTAGAGCCCGGACCCCAGCAGAATGCCCGTGCCCGCGTTCGGATCCACACCCAGCTCCGCGGCGACCGGCGCCATCGGGCTCATCGATGTCGGCGACTTGTTGGCAAAGAACCCCTTGAGCAGGTTCACCTGCACGACCATCACCACGATCACCGCCGTGAACAGCATCCAGCGCTCGGCGATGAACCGCCAACGCGCAAGCGACGACCGCCCGTGCCAGAGCAGATACAGCTCGTGGATCGGCATCCACATCGTGAGCAGCAGATAGAAGATCCCGCCAATTCCCGTCCCCGGCAATCCCGCAAACATGTCCAAGCTCCCGTGTGAAAACCGATCCGATCGAATCAGGCGTCCTGCCCCTATGCCTTTATCTCTTGCCTCTTGCCGAATGCCACTTGCCTGCCCGTTCAGTGGCCCTTCTCGAACTTCTCCAGCTTCTTCCGCTTCACAAACTCGTTCCAGAAGGCCTGCAGCACGTACACGCTGTTGATGAACCGCATGACCCAGAACGCCGGAAAGCTCTTGAGCGCCCGGCCCATCTCGCCGCGGCGATACGCCGTGTAGAACACCGGGATCGCGATCGTCGGCAGGTCCAGCACGTAGCCAAGCAGGAACAGCGGATGCACAAAGATCGCCAGCAGCGGAATGATCACGAACAATCCGAGAATCGCCTGCAGCGAGTCCCAGAGCGCCACCGCGACCATGCTGCGGAGATACGGCACCTCCAGCGCGCCCTTCCAGTGCACCCGCACGCACTGCACAAACCCCGCGCTCCAGCGCTTGAGCTGCTTGTGCAGAAAGTGGAAGTTGTGCGGCTCAACCGGATAGCTCACCGCATCGAGCGCAAACCGCACCGCGTACCCCATCCCATAGATCGACCACGTCAGGTCCATGTCCTCGCCGACGGTCCGCATCGACCATCCGCCCGCCTGACGCAGAACATCCGTCCGAAACGCGCTGAAGCACCCCGACGCGATCAGCGGCCGACCGTAGTAATCCTGGATCGGCTTGTAGAACGTGAAGGCGTACAGATACTCGACATACCGCCCACGCTCCCACATCGTCCGCACGTGCCGGGGCAGGACCATGCCCGTCACGCACGCAACCTTCGGCGAATCAAAGTTCGCCATCAGCTTCTCGATCGCATCCGGCGCAAGCGTCGTGTCGGCGTCGATCACCAGCGTGTACTCGGTGTCCACGAAGGTCATGCCGAAGTTCAGCGCGGAGCTCTTGCTCCCGGCGTTCTTCTCCGGGCGCACCACCGTGAACTCGATCTCTGGCGTCGCGCACTTGCGGGCCACGTCGCCCGTGCCGTCGGTCGAGCAGTCGTCGACCACGATGATCCGCGTGGGCAGCGTCGTCTGCTGTTGCACGCTCCGCAGCGTGTCAGCGACAAACGCCGCCTCGTTGTACGCCGGGATCAGCACCGTCAGGCCCGGCCGGTCCTTCAGCATGCGCTCGCGCTGCACTCGTGCGTCGGCCTTCTGTCCGACATACAGCTCAACGTCTTGAGATCGCCGCGAATCTGGTGGGGTGAGGAGTGAGATCATGGGAAATAGCAAGGGGTGTTCGACTCAATCACCGGTCGCCAACCATGTCTCTACGTCGACCTTTGACCGACCACACCCGCCACAATCGCCGCGCCTGCGCGCAACGATCGACTGGGCAACTCGATCACCGATTGTGGGGAGAGACGTGAGGGTTGGCTGTCGGTACAAATCGGCCAGGTGTTTCCACATAGGCCGCGTTGTTCCAAGGGCCGATTGGCGATTGCTCGCGTCTGCGGGCTGTCACGGCCAATGTGGCCTAAAGCCCGTCAGGGGGGTCACGTCGTGCGGGCGGTTGCCGACCGGGCCCAACGCCCGACTCGGACCGGAAAACCCAGCCGTTTCACTGGGTCTTCATTGGCGGAGAGCATAGGCATCTCCGCCGACCAAGACGCGATAGACCCCGGCCAATCCCGCAGCCAAACACCCAACATCTGGACCGATCAAATCCCGATCGCCAGCTCCGCCGCCCGAACATTGTCCGCAAGGTGGGCCGCGCTCGAGGTGCCGACGATCATGCTGTGCACACCCCTTCGCCCGAGCACCAGCCGCATCGAGGCCTCAACCGGGTCATCAGTCTGCGCCTTGATCTCCGGCGGCATGCGGCTCATCACCTCATCAATGTGCCCGCTGAGCAGCCCTTTCTTAACCAGCACCCCGACGCCCCGCGGGCGTGCCGCGTCGATCACCACGCCCTCGGCCCGCTCTCGAGCGTTGTATGTCAGCATCACCACGTCGCACGCCCCCTCGCTCTTGCGAACGCTGGCCAGCCCGCCATCGACCCCCTTGGCGCTCAATCCGATCGCCCGCACCAGCCCGCGGCGGCGCAGTTCGCGCAGCGCATCCATCGCCCCCGACGATTCCAGAATCCACTCATCGCGCCCATCCGAGTGCACCAGGACCACATCGAGCACATCCACGCCCAGGCGGCGCATGCTCCGCTCCACGCTCGCCTTCACCGCCATGGCCGAAAAGTCGTACGTCGACGCCGCACTCTGGGAATCAAACTCCTCGCCCACCTTGGTGCAGATCACCCACCGATCGCGCCCGCCGAACCATGCGGATCGCTTCATCAGTTCGCCCAAACGCCGCTCGCTCTCGCCATACGCGGGCGCGGTGTCGATCAGGTTCACGCCCAGTTCACTCGCGATGTGCAGCAGTTCCGTCGCCTGATCATCGCTGGGCAGCGCAAAGCCCTCGCCGCCCGGATACTTCACGCCGCGATTCCGCCCAAGCTTCACGGTGCCGAGACCGATCGGGCTCACCATCAGTCCAGTGTTGCCGAGCGGGCGCTGTTCCATGTCACTTCCTGGATCGTCGGGAATCCATCCTTGGACACGACCATACGGCCCTCCCACGGCCGGGGCGCGATCGGCGCGGGCTCGAACACGCTTGGCGCTTCAACCCCGCCCGCGCCGCTGGGCGTCACCCCCATCGACGAGAGTTGCTCAGAGACGCGCTCCGCAAGCAGCGGCGCAAACGCGAGCTTCGTCGGCCAGGCATACATCACATTCCCGCCCTCAGCACGCGAGATCGTCGGGCCTTCAGGCCGCGCCACTCGAGTCTGCACGCTCGGCACGCCCTCGGCCCGATTCCATCGGCACGTCGCCAGTTCGCACCCGCGCACATCCACCCACCCGAGCACCTCGTGCATCACCCGCAGCGTCGCCGAGATCTGTGCCGCCTCATCACGCTCGATCGCGCCGCTTTCCGGCTCGGCGATCGCCCCGCCCACATACCACACCCAGCCGCCCGATCCACGCTCATCCGGCGCGCTCGTGATCGTCAACCGCGGCAGCGTCGACGCCCCGACACAGTGCGCGAACATCGGCCCCGGCGCTCCTCGCACCATCACCATGTGCAAGGGCCTCACCTGCGGCTTGTCCGGCAGTGCGCCACGCCCGCCGTTGCCCGCGATCGATCGCAACACCGCATTGCCCTCGCCCGCGACACACACCACGGCCTTCG
Organism: Phycisphaerales bacterium; assembly: GCA_019750095.1. Classification (GTDB taxonomy): domain Bacteria; phylum Planctomycetota; class Phycisphaerae; order Phycisphaerales; family UBA1924; genus UBA4658. The sequence goes on along the minus strand of JAIEOW010000193.1, from coordinate 15,066 downwards.
GAAAGACCGCCCCCTCGCCGGTGTCACCAGGCCCATGAACCCAGACGCTCTCCACCGTGCCATCGGCCCGGTGCGAGCACCCCAGCCGCTTGATTCCCCTGGGCCGCACGCACCACGCGCCATGCTCCTTCGCAAATGCCTCGACGACGCTGCGAGCATCCAGCACCGGCTCATCAACCTCGTACACGCTCACGGATCTCGGCGCACCGCGCAGCACCGTCGGACGCCGCACGCCGTCCACGCCTCGGCAATCGGCCCGCATCGCAAGCGTCGCCCCCAGACCGCCCAGCATGCCCGACAATCCCGGTGCCGTCCACAGGTATTGATGCTCGCTCAGCACGCGTGCTTTACGCAGATCGACTTCGCCGTGACCTTCCAGACACGCCCGCCACACACCCGGCATCTGAGCGATGGCCTTGCTCGCGTCGGTCGCGCCGCCGGAGCCGAGCGCGTACTTGACCCCACCATGGATGATTCCCTGACTCGCGATGGTCTGACCAGCCCCCAGGGCAAGCTGCTCCAACAGCAGGCAGCGATACCCCATCGCCCGCAGCCGCGCGAGCGTCCACAGGCCGGCGATTCCGCCGCCCATGATCAGCACATCGACATCGACTCGGCTGCTTGTCACGCGTTGCGTAGTCTAGTCCCCGCGATGTCCGCCTCCGCTCCTTCGCCCGCGCCGATCGATCCCCACGATCGTCCGCTCTTTACCGGCGCCCGCCACCACGAGTTCTGGCCGAGCTGGCTCTTTTATGCGCCGCTCATGCCCTATCTCATGCTGCTCGCCCTGCGGCATCGCACGCTCACGGGCTTCACCGCCGTCAACCCAGGCGTGGGCGGGGGCGGCGGAACGATCGGCGAGAGCAAGCTCGCCGTCACGGCGTCGCTTGCGAACGTGCCGATCACCGAGGTCACACCCGGAGTCCGCGCCGTCGAGCCCGCCGACATCCAGAGCCCGATCGCCGCGACCTATCTGGTGTCTTCCGATCGCTCACCCGCCGACCGCACGCACGCGCTCGCGCGTTTGCTCGACGCCCGGGCAGATCGGCTGAGCTTTCCGTTCATCCTGAAGCCCGACGCCGGCCAACGCGGGTATGCCGTGAAGCTCTGTCGATCGCTCGCCGACGCCGAGCGTTACTTCAGCAGCTACACCCGCGACGCGGTGGTGCAGGCCTATCACCCAGGCCCTTTTGAAATCGGCGTCTTCTGGGTCCGCCATGCCAGCACCGTCGCCATCGATACGCCGCCGGAGCGGCCCGCCGGGTTCATCTTCGCCATCACGCTGAAGCACTTTCAGTTTTTGGAAGGCGACGGCACGCGCACGATCGCACAGCTCATCCGCAACCACCCGCGCTTGCACGCTCAGGAATCCGTCTTGCGGACACGCTTCGCGGATCAGCTTCATCGCGTCCTGCCCGCGGGCGAGCAACTGCGCGCAGCCATCGCCGGCAACCACGCCCAGGGCACGCTCTTCACCGACGGTGCCCACCTCATCACGCCCGCACTGTCATCGGCGATCGATCGCATCGCCCGTCGGTTCGGCGACCCGACCGGACGCCGCGGCTCGTTTGACTTCGGGCGCTTCGACCTGCGCTTCCGCGATGCGGCCGACCTGCTGAACGGCACGCTCGACCCCGGCTCCATCATCGAGCTCAACGCGGCGATGAGCGAAGCGACGAACATCTACGACCCCTCACGCTCCTTCCGCTGGGCCCAGCGCACCTTGCGAGCGCAATGGTCTCACCTCATGACCCTCGCCAGCGCACGACGCCGAGCGGGCCACCGCGCGATGAGCCCGCGCGAAGTGATCTCGGCGCTGCGAGCGTTCTACACCGACCGCCCCGGCTCGGCGATCTCCGATTAGCGCAGAGCATGTTGACCCATCCGTTTGTCAGCATCGCCAGCAGTTCGCAAGCGCGCTGATCGACGCGGCTTGCACGCCGGAGGCGTCGTCGTCCGTAGCCGGTGGTGGAGCGCAGCGACACCACCGGTCAAACGGCAAATGCTCCCGCACGCTGAAGGCGTGCCCTCCGCCACGACCGCGCAAGGCGCCGAGCGTCAAGATCGCGTAACGCAACGAGCACGCTTTCAGCGTGCAATCGTCAAGCAATCAAGGGGTAGGCCGCCACTTGTCCGGTGGTGTCGCTGCGCTCCACCACCGGCTACGGACGATCACGCCTTCGGCGTGAAGACCTCGCCGCATGCCCTTACAGTCACTGAACGGATGCCCTGAGTGCTACAGGCGTCCCGCCTGCGTGCCTCTCCGCTTCATCAGTGCAGAGCCTTCAAAAAAGGAACCACCTCGCCCAAGCGAGGTGGTTCTTCAGAATCGGCTCTTGAAACATCCAGATCAGCGCCGACGCCGAGCCGCCAGCAACCCGCCGAGCCCAAGCAGCGCGGCCGAGCCGGGCGTGGGCACCGTGTTCAGGAAGCTCGCATCCACCCAGCCCTGCGTCCCGGTGCTGTACGCCGTGATGCGTCCGGATGTCTCGTTGTACGTCGTGCTCATCCCGCGCACCGGGTGGAACCAGATGCCCAGTTTGTCGCGGAACCCGGTCCCGTGCCACGGATCCACGGCGTCTGGATACAGGGGGACGTGATTGATGATCGCCGTGGCGTCGATGTCGAACGACATCGTGCGCCGCTCGCCGCCCGGGGTCATCGTGTCGCCCGCGCCGAGCGCCGAGAGCTTGTACGCCTCGTCGTTGACGCCGTGGATCAGATCGCCGATCTGGTTGCCACCCGCGACCGGGTTGCCATCCTGCCAGGAGTTCGGTCCGTTCTGACCGTTGTATCCATAGACCGTCATGCGCGGATTGGCGAGGTTGCGCGCGTCGAAGTAAAAGATGGCCATCTCGCCGGGATGGGTCTTGGGATTCGGCCCGTCGTTGATTGCGAGCCAGAACCCGTTGGTCTGCAGCCCGCCACCCGGATTGCCGGGAACCGCGCCGAAAGTGACGCTGAACGTCAGACGCTTGGTGACATCATCGAAGCTGGTGCTGAACGAATCCACCAGGCCGGCCGCGTGATTCGCGGTCGGTCCACCTGGCTGACCGTTCTGCCAGTTGTACGACCAGACCGTCGCAAAAGCCGAGGACGACGCGGCGAGGGCGATAGCGCCCGCGGCCGCACAGATCAGGGTGCGCATGAACTCTCTCTCCTTTGTCGCCGCGCGGGGGAGACACTTCCGCATCGGCGTGATCAGAGAGAAGCAAAGCCCCTGCCGCAAACAGCTCACGCCCTGGGCATCGCTCGCACGCAAAGCTCGCCGCTCTTCCCGGACGCTGCGGCGTGCGCCGACTCTGCGGTGCGTGCGGGCAACGCCGCCTGTGGCGATTGGTCAACGCGTGATGCGTGCACGCTCTGCCGCGTGGCCCTCGGTTGCGATTCCATCCTCGCACGCACATCGCCAAAAAACACAGCGGGCAACCCTCCTTCGGGTCGCCCGCGGCGTTCACGTACGAATGTGCTTCAGCGTGCTCAGCGACGCCGACGCGTCACCAGCAGGGCGCCGAGGCCCAGCATCGCCGCCGAACCCGGCGTGGGGACGGTGCGGAAGAACTCGCCGTCGATCCAGCCCTCGCCGGAGACCGACAGATTGGTGATCTTGCCGCGACCGCTCGACTGATAGGTCGCGTTGAAGATCTGCGCCGGGTGGAACCAGATGCCGAGCTGATCATCAAAGCCCGTGCCGTGCCAGGTCGTGCCGGCCTGGGGATAGGCGGGCGAGCGCCCGACGATCGCGGCGGCGTTGATGTCAAAGGTCATGCGACGGCGGGTGCCGCCGGCCTCGGTGGTGGCGGAGATGTTGTTGATGTACAGCCCGGACTCGTTCTTGCCGTAGATCAGCCCGTTGAAGTCGCCAGCCTCGTTCGCGGTGCCGTCACCGTCGCCGTTGTTCCACGACGAGTTGTCGTTGCGACCGTTGTACTCATAGGTCGTCATGACGACGGCGTTGTTCAGCGGGTCGGAATCAAACACCTTCGACGCATCGAAGTAGAAGATCGCCAGTTCGCCCGGGTTGTTCTTCGGGTTCGGGCCGTCGTTGAGCACAAGCCAGAAGCCGTTGGTCGCCGGCGCGCCGCCAGCGTTGTTCGGACCGCTGAACAGCACGTCGAACGTCAGACGCTTGTTCGCGTCGTTGTACGTCGAAACGATGCTCTCCACCGTGCCGCCCGCATCATTGCGGCCGTACGAGCCAGCCTGACCCTTGGTGAAGTTCCACTGCCACACGACCGCCTGAGCGCTCGAGGCGACGAGAAGACCGGTACCGATCGCGGCCAGAAGCCGCGGGGCAAAAACAGATCGCATTGTCAAACCCTTTTCGAGAGAGAGTTACGTACATGACCCGAGAGACGGGCATACAAGAGCACAAGCTGCGCTCAGAAGCAACTCTCCTTGAGTTTTTTTCTGATTTTTTGATCTGAAACTTTTCGCGCGGCTATTGCGCCTCGGCAAAATGGGTAACCCTGCAAAAATGGGAAATACCCAGACTCACGCTCGCCCAGTTTCAGCGGGTGAAACAACCAGACCCAACCCCCACTTTCGGGCATGATCCGGACGGGCCAGGCCAGGCCAGTTCAGATTCGATCCGATCAGGCCGCCGCCACTGCGACGCTCCGCCGAGTCATCGCCACTCGTGCCAACGCATACGCGCCGAAGAACACTCCGGAGTACACCAGATCGCCCGCGAACGTTCCGCGGAAGAACGGCAACGCCGCGGCGTAGCACGCCAGCAGCCCCGAGACGTCCTTGGCGTACCCCACGCCATCACCCATCGCCCACACCCCGAAGTTCGTCACCAGGAAGAAGCTCACCGACGAGAACATCGCACACGCCGCGATCCGCGTCACACCGGGATTCGCGCCCAGCACCGAGCGCATCAGCACCGGCATCGCCAGCATCGCGTACACGATCGCCATCAGCCCCGGGTGATAGAACCCGTGCACCAGGTCGCTCGCGAGCATCGCCAGCATCGGCACGCAGAGCGCCAGCAGCCGGTTCTTGAAGAAGAACCCCGCAAACAGCGCCGCCGCCGACACCGCGGCGAAGTTCGCCTCGGCGCCCACAAACCGGCTCCCCGCCGCAATCGCGACAAGAGCAACAAAGACCACGGCTTCAATCGACTTGGAAATGCGGAGTTCTGACATGGCCCCTCAGCGTAGCAAACCCACCCCCCCAACGCCCACCGCCAACGCAGATCAACCCGCAAACCACGCATTCAGAAAATCGAAAATGTCCGTGACCGTCGTCGACCCGTTCCCGTCAAAGTCTCCCGCACCGGCAAACCAGCCGTTCAGGAACTCAAAGATGTCGGCAACCTGCACCGCGCCATTGCAGTCCCAATCCGCCGGTCGCCCGACGCAGACCCGCAGTTGCAGCCGCGCCGGCTGGCGATTCACATCGCCCGTCTGCTGCAGAGCTTCCTTGGTGTAGAACCTGGGCGGGTTGCCCCCCTGCATCGCCGAGGGCGAGACCGAGGTGATGATCACGCTCACACGCCCCGCCGCCAGACACTCACGCAGATACCGGATCGCATCCGGATTGCCGAGGTTCACCTGAAACGTGAAATCCGTGAAATTCGGCACCAAATCACCAGAATTCACCGCATTCGGCTGCGCCGCATTCGTCGTCGCAATGCCCAGCGCAAGCGGGTTCGGATCAAACCCCGCCTCAACCCCCGTCGGCCCGAGCACGTTGTTCGACACATCGATCACCGTGCCGCCATCGTCATACTCCGCCGCGAAGACGTTCCGCGTCACACGCTGCGGAAGCTGCGTCGAATCACAGCTCGTCGGCGTCGCCGCCGGCGAGCAGAACGGCCCGGTCTCCGGGAAAGTTCCCGCCGACCACCCGTTGCGATACCCCGCCATGTACATCTCAATCGGACGCCCAAGGTCCGCATCGTTCACGAAGCGCGGATCGGTCGTCGGCAGCGAGCTCTGCCACGCATCCACCGTCGGGTCATACCGAAACCCAAGCGATCGGCTGTTCCGCGCGATCACCGTCGCCGAGATGATCCGATACTCGTTCACCGGCCGACCCGTCGGCACCTGCGCCCCAGTATCCCACACCGCCAGAAACTGCCCGTCATGATCATCAAACTGCAGCGGAAAGTTCGGATCGTTCAGCGACGTGAACACGCTGATGTTCTGCTCCACCCCGGGCGTGGTCGCAAAGTTGTACATCCACCGATCGATCGTCGGCACGGCGAACGAGGTATCCAACACCTGCGCGCCGGCCGATGCCGCCAGCAAGATTCCAGCCGCGGTCCCCGCACTACGCACGAATGACAACATGTTCACAGCCCGCTCCTTCTCGCTTTTTCACACCAGAAAAAGCCGCTGCTCGATCTTTCGCCTGAATCGTCCGGATATCCTGCTAAACAGGTATTTTTCTTGCCAAACAGAACGTCCATTCCGAACGCCCCCCACTCTTGTCCGAACACGGATCGATCGGGACATGCCCCAATCACTCGCGCGTTCACACTGATTGAGCTTCTGGTCGTCATCGCGATCATCGCCGTGCTCGTCGGGATCCTCCTGCCCGCCCTTGGCAAAGCCCGGGCGACGGCTCGCACCGTGCGCGAGACCGCCGCGGGCGTGCAACTCATCGTCGCCTATCAGGTCTACGCCGACGAGCACAAATCGATCCTGCTGCCGGGCTATGTCCCCGCGGAATGGGTCACCCAGGGCGCACCGCCCGGCACGCCGCAGATTGATGTGCAGGACGAAGCCGGCCAACCCGTCTTCGGCGTTCCAGCCCAGCGCTATCCATGGCGCCTCTACCCCTACCTCGGCAGCACCTTTGAGGCCTTGTACAAAGATCCCAAAGTGCTCTCGCGCTATCGCCAACGCTCCGACTTTCAGTACGTCGTCAGCTTGTCACCGTCCTACGGGCTGAACAGCACATTCCTCGGCGGCGACGCCGACCGCTTTGGCTTCGACACCTTTGCCCTCGGAGCTTGGGGCTCGTTCTACCTCACACGCATCGATCAGGCCCGCAACACATCCTCGCTCATCGCCTTCGCCTCAACCCACGGCGTGAACCCCGACGGTGGACAACTTGTTCCGGGGTTTTTCCGGGCCGATGCCCCCTACCGCCGCATCCGCGAGTGGCAGACCTCGCCCCCACCCAAGAACTGGTCGCTTTCGGTCTTGCCGTCGGGCTGGGGATTCGTGGATTATCGGCACAGCGGCAAGGCATCGGTGCTGTATCTCGATGGCCACGCAGAGCTTACGGACTTCCGATCGCTGGACGACATGCGTCGCTGGGCGGACCGGGCAACCCGTCCAGATTGGACGATTGGCTCGCCATAATCGCGTGAAATGTTGCTCGCGGGGGCATCTCAAGCCCCCCATTTTCAGGTTCGTGCCCGTTTTGGCACAATAGACAAATTTGCAGCCAGAATCGGAAAAAGGCACCCAACGGACAGTCTTGTGGTAAACTTTCGCACAAGCTCCGAGCGTTCTGCCCGGAGCCGAGCCCACAGCGGGCTCAGTGTGATGTGGTTTCAGACTCGCCGCCAACCGGAGAATCGCCCATGCTGGCACGTCCGCACGCTCGTGACACTTCGCGCTTTTCGATCCGTGCTTTCACGCTCATCGAACTGCTCGTGGTGATCGCGATCATCGCGCTGTTGATCTCGATCCTTCTGCCGGCGCTGGGTGAGGCTCGCAAGGCGGCGCAGTGCCTGCGTGAACAGGCGGGGGCATCACAGGTCGGTCGCGCCTACTTCGTGTATTCAAACGAGAATCGTGATGCGACCATGACAGGGTACATTCCGTGGGCGGTGGGGCACCTCGACAATCAACCTGGGAAGTTTGTCTGGCTGCACCCAGACCCATTCAATCCCGGCTATATGGTCGAGGGCAATGTGATCAAGGTCGCTGGGCTTCGGAACATGGGCGCGATGGGCTTGCCCCCTGAGGGAGCGATGTTTGATCGTTCAATTTTTCGAGAGTTCATGGCGCGCAGCGGAGCGGTTTCGGGCAATCCGAATGGCGGCTATAACAACAACTACAGCCCTCGCACATCGATGTATGACACCGACACTCGCGTTCGAGGCGCGGCGTTTGCCTATCACCAATCGATCGGCCTGAACTACGTGTACGTGGGCGGCAGCGCAACAAACGGGGCCTACTTGAACTACGCTCGTGGCGCGAACACCGGAGTCGGCGCGAACATCGGCCACCCGTCCAAGTTGTTCTACGTCACACGCCTGGATCAGATCAACAAGTCCGACAAACTCCTCCTCGGCACCTCTTCTCGAGGCGTTGATGTGGGGTCTTTGCAGAACGGTTCGTACACAGGGGATGGCAACAGCTACGGCATCGGCCATATCAACTGGTCCGCAGGCAAGCGTGTTGTTCCGGGTTTCTGGCAAGTGTTGCCTCCTAGTCCCCAGTATGGAGCTGGCTCTGCTGTGGGAACCCCTGCGGCTGCTCGAATCACCTGGGTCGCCTCCAACAAGTTCAACAAGAACTCGAATCCGATCGACTGGGGCTATGTCGATCCGCGATGCAACGGGCGAGCGATCGCGCTGAAAGCGGACGGCCACGTTGAGACGCTCACGCTCGAGCAACTCCGAGACATGCGTCGGTGGGCGAATGCCGCTGACAAGCCGAACTGGGTTTTCCGATGAGCCGAGGAGGTTCAAAAAGTGACCTCACAGCAGTTGGCAGGTAGCATCAAGAATGGCACTACGGCTTTCTGAGCGACACAAACTCTCTCTGGTATTTGTCGTCCTCGGCCTTTCCGCGGTTTGGATCGTGGTCTTTGCTGTTCGATCTGTCAATCCGCACGGAACGCTTCACAATCCAGACACGCCCGGCGCCCCGATTGCCCGAGAGCTGCAAGCAGAGATCCAAAATATTCCCGGATGCTCCGACGTGGGCGTGAGCGTCGTCACGGATCACCCTCTCGTGCTGCGCCTCGATGGTGCGGTCCGAAGCGATGACACATTTGCGCAGATTGAGAAGGTTATTGCTGACTTTGGAGCGAAGGCCCAGGTTGAGAACAAGGTTGAAGTGCTGCACTAGCCGCCGAACAGAGACTCTATCGGCAAAACATCTCGGAGGATCGTTACATGCCACATCAACGTTTTTCGTTGATTTCGTTCTTCGTTGCCATGTGCCTGTGCGGAAAGTTGCTGGCACAACCCACTGTCGTCATTCGTGTAGACCCGCGCTGCGGGAACGACGCAAACTCAGGCTCGCTTTCTGATTGGTCTGATGCCGTGGCAAGCTTGCATCGAGCTGCGCAACTGGCAACGAGCGCTCGCGCGACTGGAGCGGACCCAGAGATTCGACTTGCTGCAACTCCAACGCACCTGACAATCCTCAACTTTCCTCCGGTGACCGACCCTCGAACGGCAGAAATCGTCATTCCCGCTGGCACGAAGGTGCTCGGTGGTTTTGGCGGATGCTCAAGCTTGTCGCCCGATGATTTGGAGTCGGCGACTTCAAGCAGTACGGTTTCGGGGCTTCTCACTGGCGTTGGGTCGCCGAACCCAGCTTTCCGATTGTTCCTGGTGCCTCCTGGAGGTTCCGGCACTAGTGTTTTTTCACGACTCGTTCTAACGAACGCCATTGGATCGTGCAGCACGTGCGAAGGCGCTGGAGTAACCGCGTTTAGCGGAGATTTACAAATCCTCTCGTGCCGGTTCGAAGGTCTTGAGGCCGAAGTTCGTGGCGGCGGTCTGCTGTATGTGAATAGTCTTGGCAACCTGCTGATTGATGCTGTCGAACAGAATTCACCGCGCAGCGTGTTTCTTGGGTGCAAAGCAACCTCCGATTCTGGGCTTGGCGGAGGTGCCTTTGTCGATGCCCAGTTCATGCGTATCAATAGAGCCAGATTTGAACAGTGTGGGGCTGACTTGAGAGGCGGCGGAATGTTCGCACTTGTCTCCACGACAGAGATTGGTGCCGAACGTGACGTCTTGGGATTCGAGACCGCCGAAACCTCTTTTCAAGCCAATGGTCAAACTCAACAGGGCGCAGGGCTCTACCTCGCAGCCACGACATCAGCCAGGATCGTCGGCACACACTTCGGAAAGAACGAAGCCGGCAACTTGGCAGGTGGTGCTTTCGTGGCATCTCCTTCAATTGTCATTCGTCGCAGTATGTTCGAAGGCGGCCAGGCCGCACCGGCGGTAGGCGGCTGCGTTCTGTCAACATCCGAGGTCGAGGGTACTATAGAAGTGTCTTTGACACGATTCACTGGTCAGTCGGCAGGTCGATCAGCTGGCGCATTAGAAACCCGAAATGGTATTGTGAAGCTTAGCCATTGCTCTTTCCGTGCGAGTGCGATCGCGGAATCGGGCAGTGCTGCGACTTGGCACGCTGACGGAGCTACGAGTGTCGAGGCAATCAACTGCTTGTTCGCTGCCGAGTATGCCGGAGAATCAGCGGTTTCCTCGGTTCAGTTGACAAACTCCGGCAACGCGCTTTTCACGAACTGTACTTTTGCTGCGAATCAGGATTCCCTCGGTGCCACGTGGGCTTTGTCGAGAGTCTCACAGAACCCTTCTTCGGCTCAGACTGTGATCGTCAACTCGATTGTTTGGGGCTATTTTGACGACTCGATAGTTCCCCCAGACTCAACGGTCAACCCTTTTCTCTTCGACAGCAACTCCGCCCCGCCACTCGTCGGATTCAGCAATATTCAAGGGGCTCTCTTTGTGGGTTCAAACTCAAATATCTCACAAAATCCAGTCTTTGCTTCTCCGACTGGCCCCTCTTACCGACTTCTCAATACGTCGCCGTGCATTGACTCTGGCTCGGACGCGCTTGTATCTTTGGACGCCCTCGACATCGATCGCGATGCAAATACAACTGAACGTATCCCATGGGACCTATCAGCAGCGGACTACTTTGCACCCGTTCCTCGGCTCGTGGGAAGCCCGTGTTCCAACCTAGTAGTTTGTCCGAGAACCAACGTCGACATGGGTGCGTTCGAGGCCTTTGCGGTGTTCTGCCGCGTCGATTGGAATGGTGACGGTGCCGTTGATGTCGTGGACATCTTCGATTTCTTGAATGATTGGTTCATGGGCATCGGAGACTACAATCTTGATGGCCAATCGACAACATCCGATATCTTTGATTTCTTGAATGCTTGGTTTATTGGGCATTGCAAGGATGGTCCCGGAACGGTCGTGCCCTAGACATGCACATTTTGACATTAGGATCGTTTCTGCAAGACCTTCACGCCCGCAACCTGCTCCAGCAGGTCACGCACGAAGACGCCCTGCGTCAGCACCTCGCCTCCGCCGACCTCGCTGCGGGCGGCCGCCGCGCGTACGTCGGCTTTGATCCCACCGCCGACTCGCTCACCATCGGCAACCTCGTCGGCATCATGGCCCTCGCACGCTGGCAGCGGGCTGGGCACACGCCGATCGTCGTCGCCGGCGGCGGCACGGGATTCGTCGGCGATCCCAGCGGCAAATCCGCCGAACGCACGCTGCAGACACCCGAGCAGATCAAACGCAACGTCGAAGGGATCAAGAAGATCTTCTCACGCGTGATCGAGTTCGACGGCTCGGTTGGTTCGGGTGGTCCGCTGGTCCCCAGCGGATCGGGCTCAGGTGGCTCGATGGTCCCCAGCGGGTCTGCATCTCAGTATCCGCTCGTCAAGAACCCGCTGGGGACCAGCGGGCCACCCAAGGCACACGAGGCAAATCTTGGGCTGCTGCTCGACAACTACGACTGGCTCAGCAAGCTCTCGTTCCTCGAAGCCCTGCGCGACGTCGGCAAGCACTTCTCCGTCAACATGATGATGGCCAAGGAGTCCGTCAAGGAGCGGCTCCACAACCGCGACCAGGGCATCAGCTTCACCGAGTTCAGCTACATGATCCTGCAGGCGTACGACTTCGCGTTTCTCCACGAGCACCACGGCGTAACCGTGCAGATGGGCGGCAGCGATCAGTTCGGGAACATCGTCTGCGGGATCGATCTCATCGGCAAGAACTTCAACGCGAAGAACGCGAAATCCGCGAAGGGTGAGAGCGAAGATCGGCCGCAGGCCTTCGGCATCACTTGGCCCCTCGTCACCAAAGCCGACGGCACCAAGTTCGGCAAAACCGAAAGCGGCGCGATCTGGCTCACAGCGAAGCAGGACGAGCACGACACGTCGCCCAATCGCACCAGCCCGTACCAGTTCTACCAGTTCTGGCTCAACGCCGCCGACGCCGACGTGTCAAGGTTCCTCAAGACCTTCACGCTGCTGCCGATCGAAGAGATCCACGAGCTGGAGCAGGGTCACGCCACGGACCCGGCCAAGCGTGATGCGCAGCGTGCGCTTGCGCAGCACATGACGGACCTCCTGCACGGCCGCGAGGAGCGGGAAAAGGCCGAGCACGCGGCAAAGGCCCTGTTCAGCAAGTCCTCAGGCGACGACGGCCCGTTTGTGCTGCCCGAAGACGTGCTGAGCAGCGCGCCAAGCACAACCCACGAGCGATCGCTGCTCGCCGGCACGGGCATGTCGCTGGTGGACCTGCTGCCGCTGACGACGCTGGCCAAGAGCAAGACGGAAGCACGGACGCACCTGGGCGCGGGTGCCGTGAGCGTGAACGGCCGCGTGGCCGCGCTGGATGCGCGGGTGACGGAGGCATCGCTCTTGCCGGGTGGCCCCAGCGGCGGCGTGATCGCACTTCGGCGGGGGAAGAAGACTTGGCATGTGTGCCGATGGGTGTGAAGATGTCGCGCGTCATCAACGTGCTGGTCGATCGGGCGCGGGCCAGATGCGCGATCGCTGCGGCGCGCCGACGGCGTCGTACCAGATGAAGTCGATCTCGCCGTGCTCGCCGAGGGTGAGCGTGTAGTTGCCTGGCGAGTCTTCTTCCTTGGCATTGATCTTGGAGCTGGCGATGAACCGCTGAGCAACAAGTCGAGCATCGTCGAGCTTCGGCGCTGCACGCCAATCCAAGCTCGCGTCGGCCAGCGTGTCGCGCAGTCGCTCCATGGCGTCACTTGCCCCATACACCGCGCGTCGTGATAGTGACGTGGACTTGACCGCCGGCGTGGCCACCCACATGCTGAATCCGGCAACGATCGCGACTGCGGCCAGAATCGGCAGGCGGCGGTAGAACCATGCGGCGTTCTGTCGCATGAACGCAGTGATCACGACGAGAAGAACCGTGCCTGCAAGGAGCGCGGCCGATGCCACGTCGATGCCGCGCATGACCGCGGCATCTCTTGAGTACACGATCGAGCCGGTCTGGATAAAGTCGCCGAAGGTGATCGGCAGATCTTGGGCTTGCTGATCGGGCCGGAGCGTGCCGCTGAGCTTGGTGGCAATCGGAAGCTTGCCCACGCAGCGGACGAGTTCGGGATGTGCGATCAGCACATCTGGCGACCTGCGCCAGGCCAGGTGCGGACCCGAATCAGAGGCAGGCACGGCGGCATCACTTCGGACCGACTTCATGCCGGGAACCTGTGCCGTTCCTGAACCAAAGACGTAGAGATCGAGCTTGAGCGGGCCGTTGCCGACGCCGGTGAGCGCCATCGGATAGACGGCCGCGGGTGTTTTGAACGTGAACACGAGCGGGTGTGGTGTGAGCGTGCCATCGTCGCTGGGTTTCGGAAGCTGGAGCAGCTTCACGCACGCAAAGACCCAGTTTCTTCGAGCATAATCGGCGAGAACTGGCGCAACGCTGGGGGGCTGCTTGAAGCCGTTGGCCTCGAGCCACGCCGAAAGTGCCGCGGCGGAGTCCTTTGCGTCACCGGCCGCGGCGATCGTGGTGACCTGATAATCGCCGACGATCGATCGATCCAGCACATCAACACCCACAACTTGTGCGCTGGCGGAACTGCGGGCAGTGCCGAGTGCAGGGAGCAAGACCATCGCACTGAGCAATGCCAGAAGACCTGCCAGGAGGACTCCGACAAAGGCGGTGCCGCGTTCAGTCATCCGGACGAGCACGAGAATCACACCGACGGCAAGGAGCACGGGATACGCGTACTCCGGCCCGCGCATATCACGGACACGCGGTTGGAAGATCACTCGGAGCGTTGGGAAGAGACCGGTCGTGCCGGGAGTGATGATGGGTGCTTCTGGGCCGGGAATCGGCACAACCCATGCGAACGAGTCGGGTGCCAACTTCGCTGGGTCTTTCGGGGAGGTCGCCGAAAGCTGAAATCTCGTCTCGATCGCGAGGGTCTGGACCTGGGTGGCCGGGTTGTAGCAGATGAGTGCCTGCTGATCGGGGATCGGCGGGGGCTCGGCGAGGGCGGAGCGGAAGACCTTGCCGTCGGCGATGGCCGAGCTGGGGGCGAAGGAAATCGTGAGCCAGGCGAGCAGGAGGAGGAGTAGGCGAGGGGTGGCGATGCGGCCGATCATCCTAGATGGATACGGGGGAGCAGGGAAAAGGTGGCAAAAAGAAAAAACCCCGCCCAGGTTTACCTGGACGGGGTTATAAAGCCGGCGACGACCTACTTTCGCGCGATGCACTATCATCGGCCCCAAGGGCTTAACTGCTGTGTTCGGGAAGGGAACAGGTGTGACCCCTTGGGTAAGGTCACCGACAAAGAACGGCACGGGCTGTTGACCCGTGCCGAACGGAGACCGTCGGATAGTCGGATGATTGAAGATCGAGTGATGAAGATCACTTCGTCGAGATGCGTTTGGTACATCATCATGCGTTGTTGGAGACGCACTCGCTGGTCGTCGTGTGGGATGCTTCACAAGGAAGCGAGCACACGGCGCCCGGTTGGAGTGGTCAAACCTTCGACCGTTCGTACCGCTCAGCTGAAGGCATTACTGCCCGTACACTTGCGGCCGATCAACCTGGTGGTCTTCCAGGGGTCTTACGTATTGCTACAACCAAGTCTTATCTTGAGGGGGGCTTCACGCTTAGATGCTTTCAGCGTTTATCCCTGCCGAACGTAGCTACCCAGCGGTGCATCGAGCGATGCAACTGGATCACCAGGGGTTCGTCCAACCCAATCCTCTCGTACTAAGGTTGACTCCTCTCAAACTTGGAACGCCCACAGCAGATAGGGACCGACCTGGCTCACGCCGGTCTGAACCCAGCTCGCGTACCACTTTAATCGGCGAACAGCCGAACCC